>CAMLMY010000011.1 GCA_946481345.1 uncultured Gilliamella sp.
GAAATTTACTTTAATAAAAGATATGAATTATTCAAACCAATAAAGGTAAGATTCGGTTCTCTAATAAAAAGGCTAAGATGAAAACAGTGCATATCGTGCCACTAAGCCATCAAGCAATAGCAATCTTAAAACATATTCATGCAATTAATGGTGAACACGAGCTAGTATTTATTGGTGATCATAATCCATATAACCCAATGAGTGAAAACACCATAAACAAAGCATTACGTATAATGGGCTATGGCTTGTAGTGCTTTAGTTGAATCTGGATTATGGTCTAAAGATGCTATAGAACGCCAAATGAGCCACCAAGTACACAATGATGTAAGAGACAACCTATATCCATAAAGCCTTACATCTTGATGCTCGTACTCAAATGGTTCAATGGTGGGTTGACTACCTAGATGCAATCCAAAAAGAGTTTGTCATGCCTTATAATTTTAGGACTGAATGATTATACAATAATGCTAAATAATTCTAGTCTTTTTTACTAATCGATAAATAGTAGTTAATTTTAACAGTTTCTTAGTTAACTGTTTTGTATTTCTATCCATGGCAATAATTAATAGTATTTTACTCTTTTAAAATATACATAATTTTGATAACTTATTATAGGTATTAATAAAACCGTTAGTTTTCTATTTCTCATAATAAGGATACTTGATGATTAATATAAAAAAAACTGATGATGAAAAAAAATCCATAGGTTTTTTCTATCAAGATTATGTGGCATTAAAATACCTAATTTCTTTGAATGAAGGAGAAACATTAGGTATTGAAGTTTATGATGATATTCATCATGAAAGCATTTCCGGTAATAAAAAATTAATTCAAGTTAAGCATTCAATAAATGAAGGTACTCATTTAACCAATAAGGATATAGACCTTTGGAAAACTTTATTTAATTGGTCAAATATGTATGATTCAATTGGTGATAAAGATATAACCTTCTGTTTTTATACAAATAAACTGTTAACGAAAGAAACAGGTATTGTGAAATTAATTTCTTCTAAAAATAAAAATATCGAAGAGATAAAAAAAGAAATAGAACTAATTGAATTACAGCACGAAAATAAAAATAGCCAACTATATAAATATATTCATCATATCAACGCCCTAGATACTAAAAAACTAAAAAAAATTATCGATAATATTGAATTTATTCATGATAATGAGCAATTAATTCAAGAAATAAAAAACTTATTAAAATATATGGCTGTTCCTGAAAATAGAATAGATGATGTATTTCATTCTATTTTAGGTTCTTTTACTAATTTTAAATACAACGAAATAAAGCAAACAAATAAGGTAGAAATTTCTTATGAGCTTTTTAGGAATAAGTTAGGTTTTAATCGCACTATTCAATTATCTAGAAACTGCGGTATTAGTTTCAATAGATTTCACCAATTTGATTCAGCCTACCCTAGTAATATAGAAAACAATATTTCATATAATCAATTAAAGGATTTGCAATTGAGTATAAGAGATATTACTAAATGTTGTAATCAAATGGCGAAGACTGAAGCTTTTTTACAACAAATGATGGATGAAGGGGAATTAACTAGTGATGAATATCAACTTATACAGGATATTGGAGAGGGGGAATGGAGCACTCACCATTTAATGACTTACTTAGGAAATGATTTTTCGACTATTGATAACGAACACCTAGAACTTGCCTTAAAATTATATAAAAAACTGATGATAGAATGCAATATTAATATCGATAATACTCCATTACCAAAACCGATGATTGCAGGGACTTTGCTAAAACTATCTGATATTCCCCGAATTGGCTGGTTGCAAAATTGGGAGGATAAATATAAATGAGTTTATATAATAATGAATTATTAGGCATTTTAGTCTTTCAAGAATTCATGTATATCAAAAAAGAAACTGAATTATCTAGCTTAATGCTATTACTTCCAATAGTTTTTCATCAAAAAAGCCTCTCTTATCTATCTAATCAAAAGACAAAAGTCATATCTATTCAAAACTTGATATTAACTAAGCCTGAAATATTAGTTTCATTAAATAAGAGATATTATAATTTCCTATCCAACTCTATAAATTGTTTATCATTATGTTTGGATAATGGTTTGTTTGAACTCAAGGATGGCAATGTTTTTTTTCTAAAAAGAATGTTTAATGAAAATGATTTACTTAATTTAGGAAAAAGAGCTTCAAAAATTCAAGCTTCTATGATGAATTTAGTCAGTTTATTATCGAGTGATTCCAGTCAACTTTATGAATTATGCGGAGTGGAACTTTAAATGCAAATAACGAATATATTAATTTGGCAAACAGATAAAACTTTGCGTAATTTTGAATTAAAAGAAAATAAAGTAAATGTCATCACTGGCGATTCAGGAAAAGGGAAATCGTCTATTTTAGCTATCATTGATTATTGTTTGCTTTCCAGCGATGCCGAAGGAATTTCTCGAACTAATGTTGATAACCATGTCGAATGGTATGGAATAAGATTTAAAATTAATAATAATTATTATGTTATTTGTAGACAAGCATTACATAATAAAGATGACAAATTTGCATTTGTAGATCAAAAAGGTATGATTCCTAATTATCCGGAAAATAATATTAGAATAGAAAGATTAAAGAGTCAGCTTAATTATGAATTTGGCATTAATAGTTCTTTAGAAATCCCTTATGGCGGCTCAACTATTCAAACAGGCTCGAAAGTCTCTTATCGATATTTTTTACCAAACTGTCTTGTAGATCAATCAACGTTAATTGCTAAGAATCATTTATATTCAAATTGGACTAAAATAAAAACGCAAGAAATAATTGATCGAACTTTTGACATGGCATTAGGGTGTGAGAATGGCGCCTCTATGATCATAAGGACTAAAATTATAGAGTTAGAAAAAAAGTTAAATCAATTAGAGAAAAGGCAGATTAGTAGTAAAGATTCATATTCAACGTATGAAGATGAAATAAATAATCTTTATGATTTAGGGTGCAAATATAAATTGTTGCTTAAAGATGAATTAATTAGCACACAGGAAAAACATGAGAAGCTTAAAGAAATATCTAGCATTAAGAAAATAGAAGATATTCCCATTTATAATGAAAAGCTTCAATTAGAGGAAAAATTTTTTGAATTACGAAAACAACTAAAAGAGTTTGATGATTTTATTAATCATCACGAAACTTATAAAAAATTCTTAACTACAAAACAAGACTCATTAAAAATAGCTAAATATCTAGCTGAAAATCAAAAAGATATAATTTATACATCTCATATTTATGAAATTATAAATAATATTATTATTCAACATCAAAAAATTAAAGATGTAATTAAAGAGAAAAGCACCAGTACTTTAATAGCAATGACGTTAAAAAGAAAAGATGAAATAGAATCTCAAATTGCAACCTTGACCGAGCAATTAGGTAAATTAGCTACAACAGAGAAAATTTCATCTAATGATATTTATCGATTTTTAGGCAAAGTAGAAACTCACCTAGATAAAATCGTAGCAGAATCAAAAACAGATTATACTAAAAATATTGAAGAGATAAATAATTCACTTACTGGTTTAAAAAATCAACTTACTGATAATAAAGAACTAAAAGAATTTACTTTAAATCTATTAAATCTAAAACTAAAAGATATCTTCTCTCGAATGCCGTTAAAAGGTTTTGAAACGGCTTTCCCCAATTTTAAAAAGTCAGATAAAACAATCTCTTTAATAAATAATGAAAAACCAGAAAAAATGGCTAATATTGGTAGCGCTTCTAATTATATGTATCTTCATGTAGCCTACTTTCTATCCTTACATGCGATAGCAAGAGAAAGAAAAATTCCATGGATGCCTCGATTTTTAGTTCTTGATCAACCAAGTACTCCATACTTTAGCAAAAATGGTGAGAAAAGCTCCGATGATATAGCAAGTCTTGATTGCGTTTTATTAGAATTGAATAATTTTATAGATAAAATGCAAGAATATGGAGGTTTTCAAATATTGCTATTAGAACATATAAGTGAAAGTGATTGGGTTGAAAGTAGCTTAAATAATTTCACTTTAGTTGATAAAGAGTTACGCGGTGATTATGGCTTAATTTATTTTTCTAAGAATAGCAATTAGTTTATTGATTAGAGATAAATTTAACTTACAATTTTTATACTAGGAAAAAATGTCAAACTTATATAAATTTTTAAGTAATGAAATTGTGGATAAACTTGTTATTGATGATAATTATATTGGTATAAAATTATCCTCTTTAGAAGATTATAATGACCCATTTGAGTATTTTCTTACTATTGACTTTAAGCAGAATTCAGAAATGATAGCATTTTATTTGGAAATGCTTGAAATGAACATGAAAAACTTAGTGTCATGTTTTTCAAAATCACCAACTATAACTCCTCTTTGGGCTCACTATGCGGCTAATTCAAAAGGTTTTTGCCTAGAATTGGATGAGAATAAGCTAGAAGATGAATTAAATGATCAAAAAAATAATTTTCGAATAGATGATATATTTTATTCTAATGAATATGATGATAATTTAAAAGAAATCTTAGAAAGAGCTTTTTTTATTTGTAAACCGCGATATACCTATTTTCTTCAATCGTCCTTAATAAAAACAGCTTATTTCAGAAAACAGTTAGTATGGAATTATGAGCAAGAAAGAAGATTGATCATTTCACCAGATACAACATCAATAATTAATCTAAATGACATTCAAATACTCCCAATACGAACTACAAATTTAAAATCAATTATTGTAGGGAAAAAAATGGCGCCTGAGTTGAAAACAAAACTTAAAAAACTGTCAACAAAATTAGGATGTAACTTTTTTGAAACAAGGTTCGCAAGAAGTACTTTAAATACTTTTTTTATTAATGATAATAAAACTTATATTTTTAAAGATGGTTCAATTGTAGAAGCAACAGAACACTGTAAAGTCTGTCATGAACCTTTTGTTTTAGGAAAAACAAAAAAATGTTCATGGTGTAATATCACCGTACACGACAAAGAACATGCAAGATCTATTAATCCTTATGCAATTTTCAATAGTATTGGAATACTTGATGAATATATATCAGAAATGGATAAAATTACATTTGGAAGTAAAAAATAAACTAGCTAGTAATAGCTCTAATAGTTATTACTTTTTAATACAACATAGTACTAACCAGATAGGATCAAAAAGAATATATTCAAAGTAGTAATATTTGATAGTCGATTTTATTTTTTTGTATATTATTCAATTAATTAACCAGTAATAGCATCTCCTGTAGGGAACGCCATTTTGAGACAATATCACAACAATCAATCATGATAAACCCTTATAAAAACAAGAGTTAAATTAACCCACCAAGACTGTTATTGATATAAAACGATTAACAACAAATATACAACTACATTTTTTTTATGGTATTTTTTTGGATAAAGATAAAATTACCGTAACCATATTAACGATAAAACCTATTGGCTCGTCTAAAGCCAATGACAAACCATATAAATTACTAGATTTTAAAAGCCTATATTTATACATTACTTCATGGAAACGACACTATTCCACTTATATCAACACATTGATTAAACTTACTTTTAGCTTTATGTTTCTAAGTTTTATTCCCATTGGTTCAAAATTACCAGATATCAAATTCACAACTAGCTTATTTTGGTTTAATAAAGTCAAGAACCTACTTTGAATAGATAATTCTTTAACGATGTTCATAAAATACATCTATTATTCATTAAAGTTATTAGAAATTATGGTTTCAAAATTACTATTTAGCATAAATGTTTAATTTATAAATATTATTTATGACACATGGAATTAACTTTGTTTGGATATTTGGAAATTTAACGTGGCAATATTGGTAGATTTTTAATTTTTTTGTTCAATAATTCTACCAATATAATATTTAGCAATAACATAAGTTATTTGGCATTAGCTATTTGAGCCTTTAGCATAGCTAGCCGACTTTGACCTTGTTGCATTTTCTTTTCTGGTGATAGTTGGTTTGGTACATCTTGCCAATCTAAATCATCTTGAGGTAATTCTAATAAGAATCGACTTGGTTCGACATATACTGTTTCACCAAACTGTTTACGTTGACGACTAAATGAGAAAGTAAGTTCACGCTGTGCTCTTGTGATACCTACATATGCAAGACGACGCTCTTCTTCAATATTATCTTCATCGATACTGGTCTGATGAGGTAATAGCCCTTCTGACATGCCAATCAGATAAACATAAGGAAATTCCAAACCTTTTGAAGCATGTAATGTCATAAGCTGAACTTGATCGAGATCTTCTTCGTTTTCATTACGCTCTAACATATCACGAAGAGTAAATCTTGCTACAGCTTGTTCTAAGGTCATACTTTCATCAATATCATCGCCTTGTAACATGTCATTTAACCAACTAATTAGCTGTTCAACGTTACGCATTCGCATCTGACCAGCTGTTGGTGATGCTGACGTTTCATAGATCCAACTTTCGTAATGAATACCATGTAATAGTTCATGAATAGCATCCATTGGTTCAGTGTGTGATTTTTCAATTAATGAATCAAACCAATGAATGAAAGTATGCAACGTTTCCATACGTTTGCTTGAAAGTAGTTCCGTTAGGCCCATATCATGGCTTGCTTGATATAAGCTCACTCCACGATGATTTGCCCACTCACCCAGTTTTTGAATGGTTACTGGACCGATTTCCCGCTTTGGAGTATTGATAATACGGATAAAGGCATTATCGTCATCAGGATTAGTCAATAAACGCAAATATGCCATAAGATCTTTAATTTCAATACGCGCAAAAAATGAAGTCCCCCCTGATATTCGATATGGGATGCGGTATTGCATGAGCATTTTCTCAATTAAGCGTGATTGATGATTGCCTCGATATAATATGGCATATTGACCATATTGACTATTGTTAGCAAAACGATGTCCAATTAAGTCGTTTACCACTTTTTCAGCTTCAGAATCTTCGTTATCTGCGGATATAATTCTTAATGTTTCACCATAACCCAGTTCTGAAAAGAGTTTCTTTTCAAAAATGTGTGGATTATTTTCGATTAAAATATTAGCAACTTTTAATATACGACCAGATGATCGGTAATTTTGTTCAAGTTTGATGACTTCTAAATTAGGAAAATCTTGATTAAGTAATACTAAATTTTGTGGGCGGGCTCCACGCCAAGAGTAGATAGATTGATCATCATCTCCAACTACCGTAAATTTAGCTCTATCGCCAACCAGTAATTTAATAAATTCATATTGGCTAGTGTTAGTATCTTGGTATTCGTCTACCAACAAATAACGGATTCGATTTTGCCATTTTTCGCGGACTTCTTCATTATTTTTTAACAACAATGTTGGCAATAAAATGAGATCATCAAAATCTAAAATGCTACACGCTTTCAACTGTTTTTCGTATAGTTGGTAGCAATGCGCAAAAAGCTTTTCTTTATTGGTTTGTGCGCGAGCCATAGCTAAGGTTGAATCAACAATATCATTTTTCCAGTTTGATATCATAGCGCGAAGTTGATTAATTAGATCTTTATCCCCTTCCAGCCATTGCTGGGTTAATTCTTTTAGTAATGCTGTTTGATCATGGTCATCAAATAATGAAAAATTGGATTTGATCCCCAAATGTTTATATTCTTTCCTAACAATATCAAGTCCCAAAGTATGGAACGTTGAAATTTTAAGTCCCCTAGCCTCTTGTTTAGTAATTGAATGAGCTATCCGTTCTTTCATTTCACGTGCAGCTTTATTGGTAAAAGTAACTGCAACAATATGTCTTGGCAAATATTCTTTAACCCGAATTAAATAGGCAATTTTATTAATAATAACCCGAGTTTTGCCAGAGCCAGCACCCGCTAAAACAAGGCATGGACCTGAGACATATTCGACGGCTTGTTGTTGACTTGAATTTAAACGCACAGAGTATAAACCATTAAGAAAATTGGCGGCTAGTATATAACGATATGCTAGCCACGTGCAATTGTAACAAATTTGAAATAAATTTTATTGAATAAAGGCTAAAGCTTGTTCTACAACCTCAATGCCTGCACCTTTTTTATGAGCATTTTCGCTAAGATATCGACGCCACTGCCTTGCTCCTTTACAACCGTTAAAAATTCCCAGTGTATGGCGCATGATATGGTTTAGCTGTGCACCTTGGGTTAATTGTTGTTCAATATAAGGATAGAGTGCGCGGATAGCTGCTTTAGGTTTGATGATTGGTGAATCTGATCCAAAAATCTGTGAATCAATATGGGTTAGCAATAATGGATTTTGATATGCTTCTCGACCAACCATTACACCATCTACATGACACAGATGTTGTTTGATGTCGTCTATTGTTTTTATACCACCATTAATGGCAATAGTTAAATCTGGGTAATCTTGCTTAAGCTGATAAACACGCTCATAATTAAGTGGAGGTACTTCACGATTTTCTTTAGGACTTAAACCAGATAACCAAGCTTTGCGAGCATGAACAATGAAAGTATTAGTATAAGGCATTACTTTATCGATAAATCCACGCAAAAAATCATAACTATCGAAATCATCAATTCCAATTCGTGTTTTGACTGTGACGGGTATATCAACCTGATCTTGCATCTGCTCAATGCAATCTGCGACTAAATCAGCTTTCCCCATTAAACAAGCACCAAACATACCATTTTGTACACGATCGGATGGACAGCCTACATTTAAATTAATTTCGTTATATCCACGTTGTTGAGCCAACTTTGCACATTGTGCAAGTGCTTTAGGATCACTACCCCCTAATTGTAAACTAATTGGCTGTTCTTCTTGGTTGAAAGCTAAATAATCACCTTTGCCAAATAGTATTGCACCAGTTGTTACCATTTCGGTATACAAAAGCGTTTTTTTGGTTAGAATTCGATGAAAATAACGACAATGTTTATCAGTTAGATCCAGCATTGGCGCAACAGAGAAATGATTTAAATCAATTTTTTTTTGCAAACTTACCTCGACATTATAAGAAAAAGTGTTATTCTATCCGTCTTTTTTTTAAAACAAAGATTCATAGTATAAGGGAATTAACATGGATATCAATGAAACAAACATTATTTCAATTAACTCTACGGAATTATTAAGAAAACAAATGCGATTTATTGCGATTATGCAACAAATTTTTGGAGTCATAGCTGTTATAGGTGGTGCGATTAGTTGTTTAGGTATTATCACCGCAATTATCGGTGTTCCCGTTATTTTGGGGGGGATAAAACTGTTTAAATCAGGAAATTCATTTAGTCTGGCTGCGAATCTGCAAAAAGCGGATGACTTTGTTGAAGCCATCACCAATTTACATGGTTATTGGAAATTTCAATTAATCACTTTCATTTGTTCAATTATATTTTTTATTCTATATATTATAATTTTAATTGTATTTGTAGCTTCTTTCGCTCAACACTATCATTAAGTTCAGATTGTCCGCACTATAATTTATCTTTCTATGTTTTACTGAACTCAATAAAAAAGAAAAACCTCGCAACATTACGAGGTTTTTTATTTTACTGAAAAGATGGACGAAATTGCGACTAAAATAAAGTGTTAGATGATTATTGATTAGTCTCATCATCCGATTGTACGTTAATAGGATCTGATATTTCTTGTTTATTCATTTCTTCTAAAGATTTTGAATTTTCCAATGCTGAAACTTTAATATCTGTCACTCTACCCATTTTATCAAAATAAATGGAATACGTTCTTTGACTAATGCTTTCATGTTGTGGTTGTTGACGAAAAACATAATACCAAACGTTATCACCAAAAATAGAAGTTAACATCGGTGCACCCATGATAAAGACAACTTGATCTTTTGTTTGACCAACTTTTAATAAATCAATTGCTTCTGGTGTCACATAATTACCTTGATTGATGTCAGGTCGATACACCCAATTATCAACGACTGAACAACCAGTTAATAAAATACTAGTTAAAATTACAAGCGAGGTAAATTTACGAAACGGCATCTACACTTAACCTATTTTGAGAATATAATGGCGCCTATTATCGCTGATATTTTAGCTGAGTGCTAGCCAAATTAATAAATTCTTTCCCAATTGTGTAATAAAACAGTAATAACGCATTGATAATGTAAATTACTGCTTGACATTTATTTGCTTATCTACAAACTAATTAACTTATTTATAAATTCTATCCATTAACCATTAAAGGTAAAAAATGAAATTAGATACGATTGATCAAAAAGCAAGTTATGCTATAGGATTACAAATTGGGCAACAACTAAAAGACTCAGGTCTAAATAATTTAGATCTAAATGCATTAAAATTTGCAATGGAAGATGTATTATCAGGTAATCAACCTGCACTCCCTTTGCAAGAATTACATGATGCATTACGCCACGTACATGAACAAGCAACCAAAGAAAAGGCTAAACAGGCCGAAAAAATTGCACAAGAAGGCAAAGATTTTCTTGCAGAAAATCTAAAAAAAGATGGCATTAAATCGACCGAATCTGGTTTACAGTATGAGATCATTACTGTTGGTGAAGGAGTACTACCAAAAGCAACTGATCGCGTACAAGTTCATTATACCGGTCAATTAATTGATGGCACTGTATTTGACAGTTCTGTTGAACGTGGTCAACCAGCTGAGTTTCCTGTTAATGGTGTGATACCTGGCTGGGTTGAAGCTTTACAACTTATGCCTGAAGGTTCTAAATGGCGTTTATATATTCCTCAAGAATTGGCTTATGGAGCACAAGGTGCTGGCGCATCAATCCCACCTTATAGTGCATTAATTTTTGATGTTGAATTATTGAAAGTTTTATAAGTAAAAATGGACGCGAAAGCGTCCATTTACATTTTAATTATGATTTGTTTTTGGTAAAAAATAAGAGTTAAATGCAGCGATAAACAATAAAATACTTGCTATACCAAAAGCAACAAGATGAGTATGTAGGTTATCATAAGCCCAACCGCCTAACCATGAACCAATCATAGCTCCGATTTGATGACCTAAATAAGTTAATCCAGAAAGTAATCCTACAATTTTTACGCCATAAATATCTGCGGTAATCGCCCCTGAAGTGGACAAAGCACCAGCCCAAACTAATCCTCCTAACATTGCAATAGTAAATAGTTGCCATTCATTTGATGCTAAAACCAAAGCAATAAAACCGATGCCTCTAACTAAATAAACCATCACTAAAATATTTTTTCTTTGGACAATATCTGAAAGATACCCTAGTGCTAATGTACTAAAAATGGCGACAAAACCAATCATTCCAATTGCATTAGAACTTACCATTGCATTAAATCCATGGTCAATGAGCATTGGAACACCATGTGTTCCTAATAAATTCATACTAAAACCACAAGTAAAAAGACCAAAACTAAGCTGCCAAAATGGTATAGTTTTTAATACTTCGCTAAGTTTTATACTGGATTGTGGTTCTCGTGCAGTATCTTGATTAAACTCAATGATATCTTTGTGATGATCTTTCATTATGATAAGTGCAACTGGCACGGCTATAATCATAAAAAGAATAGAAAAACCAACTAAAGTAGTTTGCCAACCATATATAGGAATGAAAAAAGCAAACACTGGTAGCATTACCGCTATTCCAGCCATACTTCCTGATGATAAGATAAATAAGGCTAATCCTCTATGTTTGTAAAACCACTTTGTCACAATAGGTGTAAAACTGACTGAACCAACAAACGATGTACCAAATGACAATGCAATGCCAAATGAAAAAAGAAAATTCCAATAATCACGAGACATCGCCGACCAAATCGTTGAAAGTATAATTATCAGGGTACCAAGCAATAGCACAAAGCGAGTACCATATTTACCAACCAAATAACCAGCTATTGGCATAGCAATACCAGAAAATAGCATACCAATAGCGATAACACTAGAAAGAACACTGCGGCTAAAACCAAGATCGTTAGCTATAGGAAAGAAAAATACGCCCATGCTCATTCTAAGTCCGCTCGAAAGCAATGTTAAAATTGACGCAGCAACGACAATATTCCAACCAAAATACCATGAAAAACGCATACCCATTTCCGAAGATTTTTTATAGATAATTTACCAACTGTAATTTCATTTTAGTTTAACAATATGTATAAGTCATTTAATTTCCGTTATAATGCCACCAATTAACGACAATAGACAAAAGTGTAAGGAAAGTTATATGTCTACAAACATTATTCGTATCGCTATCGCTGGTGCCGGTGGCAAAATGGGACGACAACTTATTCAGTCTGTTGCGCAAATCGATGGCGTAACATTAGGAGCAGCATTTGAACGTGAAGGTTCCTCTCTTATTGGCTCTGATGCAGGCGAACTTGCTGGTATTGGTGTTTGTGGCATTAAAGTATCGGACAAACTCGACCAAGCTAAAGATAAATTTGACATACTCATTGATTTTACTCGACCCGAAGGCACATTGAATCACTTAGCTTTTTGTGTCGAAAATAAAAAAATGATGATAATTGGCACCACTGGTTTTGATGATGCAGGCAAACAAGCAATTGCTGATGCTGCAAAAAAAACCAGCATTGTTTTTGCGGCTAATTTTAGCGTTGGTGTAAACTTAGTGCTTAAGTTGCTTGAAAAAGCGACTAAAATTATGGGCGATTATAGTGATATCGAAATCATCGAAGCACATCATCGACACAAAGTCGATGCCCCATCAGGCACCGCTTTAGCTATGGGTGAAGCAATCGCTGATGCACTGAATTGTGATTTGAAAGATCGGGCGGTTTATTGTCGTGAAGGACATACTGGTGAACGTCCTAAAGGAGCTATCGGCTTTGCTACCATTCGCGCTGGAGATATTGTTGGCGAACACACGGCCATCTTTGCAGATATTGGTGAACGAGTTGAAATTAGTCATAAAGCTTCTAGCAGGATGACCTTTGCTAATGGTGCAGTGCGTGCTGCATTGTGGCTTGCAAAACAACCTATTGGTTTGTATGACATGCGTGATGTCCTTAATTTAAATAGCTTATAAATTCCTAAGATGTTAGATGAAGTTTGGATGCAGCATGCACTCATGTTAGCTAAAAAAGCTGAAGAAATTGGGGAAATTCCTGTTGGCGCGGTTATTGTTGACGAAAATAATAACATTATTGGTGAAGGTTTTAATCAATCAATTTTGACACATAACCCCACTGCTCATGCTGAAATGATAGCATTAGCAAACGCAGGTGAATATTTAAAAAATTATCGATTAATTAATACTACCCTTTATGTCACATTGGAGCCTTGCATCATGTGTGCAGGCGCCATTATTCACAGTCGTGTTAAACGTGTTGTCTATGGTGCAAGTGATTATAAAACAGGAGCTGCAGGTTCGTTAATTGATATTCTTGCACATCAGGGGATCAATCACTATGCAGAAGTAACTGGAGGCGTGTTAGCAAATGAATGTGGTAATATTTTAAGTGAATTTTTCAAAAAAAGGCGCTTACAAAAAAAAGCACTTAAAAAGTGCTGCCAAGAAGTTTGAGGTTAACTATACGTTTAAGTAAAAAAGCAAGTATTTTTTTATAGTTTAATAAAAAATTGCCTGCTTATTCTTTTTAGTCAGGAAAATTGCTAAAATCTAGTTTGATTTATTTAAAAAGTTATTTTGAGCACAATTAATGAAAAAACACACATTAGAAATGATGATATCCGAAGAAGATATCAAAAAACGCGTAATTGAGTTAGGTCTACAAATTAGTCAAGATTATAAAGATAGTCAAAACGAACTAGTTTTAGTTGGACTTTTACGAGGTTCATTTATTTTTATGGCCGATTTAAGTCGAGCAATCACCGTTGGTCATGAAGTCGATTTTATGACGGCATCAAGTTATGGCAATGCGGTTATTAGTAATCGTGATGTCAAAATTTTAAAGGATTTGGATGAAGATATCCGCGATAAAGATGTATTAATTGTTGAAGATATTATTGATACAGGTAATACACTAAGTAAAGTGATGGCAATCTTAAAATTACGTCACCCACGTAGCATTGAAATTTGTACTTTACTTGACAAACCGTCACGTCGAGAAGTAAATGTACCAGTGAAATACATCGGCTTTTCTATTCCAGATGAGTTTGTAGTTGGTTATGGTATTGACTATGCTCAGCACTATCGTCACTTACCTTATATTGGTCATGTAACATTACTTGACTCTTAATTAAGGGGTTGTTTTAAAATTTAAAAACATGCAAGCAAGAATAAATGATCGAGTTAACAGATATTACAAATACAGTAAATTTACAATTTGATATCGTCGGTTATGAGTTCCCTGACAGCAAAGATGATTGGTGTTTGCTAAAAGTCATTGTCCAACAAAGTGGTAATCGGTTTGAAAAAACCGATCCTGCTTTAGAAATCGCTGATCTACACACACTATACAATTGGTTTAATGATCTATCAAAAGGTCAATTACCAAGTAATGCTAAGTTATGGTTTACTGAGCCTTGCTTTTCACTTGCATTTATTTCTTACAAAAATCAAAAAGTAACAATTTCAATTACACTTAGTTGTGAGCTTGAACCAGATTTTTGTCTTGATGTCCCTTATGAGTTACAAGAGAATTGGACAATCTTTTTTGAATTATCTAAATATAACTTAGCAATGATAGTAAAACATCTCAAACAATGGATTATAACGTTCCCTTATCGAACATGATATTTCATGAGAATTAACTTTATTTTACAAAGCATATCATAGACGATGAAACGGCAAATATGTTAAATTTACATACAATAACAAACCCATAATAACTTCCTAAACAATTTCAAAAAATCATCGAGGTGTTTGTGTCACGATTTTCCCGTTCATTATGTTTAGTTTTAATGATAACTACAGCATATTGTTATGCAGATATGCAGTTATCAATTAAAGGGTTATCTGGGGAACTTGCTAATAATGTAAATGCCCGAGTTTCATTAATTGAACAGAGTAAAATCAATAATTCACCCAATTTTAAACGTTATTTTGAAAGCGAAGCACAAAAAGCCCTTCGAGCGTTAGGATATTATTCTCCTAGTTTTGAATATTTTGAACAAGATCCTAAAGTATTAACTGTTAAAATTTCACCCGGCGAACCAATATTAATTGAACAACTTAACATAAATATTACGGGTGAAGGTGAACAAGATAAAGATTTTAGTGAGTTACTTGAACATGACTTGCCTAAAAAAGGCGATATTTTAAATCATGGTAGTTACGAATCATTTAAAAAAGCATTACTTAATTTATCTTTAGAAAAAGGATATTTTGATGCTAATATGTCTAAGCATCAGTTAGCCGTATCAAATTATGAACACCAAGCTTATTGGAACATTGATTTTAATACCGGTCAACGTTACAAATTTGGTAAAGTTAGTTTCCCCAATGTAAAAATCCGTAAAGACTATTTGGCTAATCTAGTACCATTTAAAGAAGGTGAAAAATATACGGCTGAACAGCTATCTGTATTAAACAGGCGTCTTAATTCAACTAATTGGTTTAATTCTGTTCTTGTTACGCCAGACTTTCCTCATCTAAGTGAGGATAAAACCCTCCCTATTGAAGTGACAACTTCACCACGTAAAAGAAATAGTATGGACCTAGGGTTAGGATACTCAACGGATAATGGCGTACATGGTAAGATCGGCTGGAGTAAACCTTGGATTAATAGTCGAGGGCAAAGTTTTCAAAGTAATTTATCTCTATCATCACCTGAACAAATGATAACCATGAGTTATAAAATACCTCTAAAACAATCACCTTTAGAACAGTATTACACTATCCAAGGTGGTTATAAAAAAATCGACAATAATGACACCTATTCTCGTTCTTATACTTTTGGAGCATTACGCAATTGGGATCGCTTTGAAGGATGGCAAACAGCATTGGGGCTAAATATGCTACGGGATGATTTTACCCAAGGGGACTCAAGTTATAAAACATTCTTATACTATCCCTCGCTTAGTCTTTCACGCATCCGTAATGACGATAATATATTACCTATGTGGGGCGATTCCCAACGTTATTCAGTTGAAGCCGCAGCAGAATCATTAGGTTCTGATATTAATTTAGTTCGTTTCCAAGCACAACAAACTTGGATTCGTTCATTAAAAGAATCTCATCGATTTATTGTTAGGGGGAATTTTGGGATAATTCAAGCGAGTAATTTTGATAAAGTACCGCCTTCTTTCAGATTCTTTGCTGGTGGTGATCGAAGTATTCGTGGTTACAGTTACCAATCAATTTCGCCAGAGGATAAAAAAGGGAAACTTAAAGGTGCTTCTAAACTCATCACGGGTTCGGCTGAATATCAATATAATTTATCTGGCCCATGGTGGGGAGCAGTATTTGTTGATAGTGGCGAAGCCATAGATAAAGTTGATAAAGCTAAATTTTATACTGGTAGTGGATTTGGAATTAGATGGTCATCCCCTGTTGGCCCAATAAAATTGGATCTAGCAACCCCTTTAAACAAAAAAGATAAAGGCTCTGTTCACCTATATATTGGTTTAGGAAGCGAATTATAAAATGTCTGAAAATGCTAATCATGACGCAATTGCTGAAAACTCAAAATCAAAAGGAAAATGGAAAAAGCGCAGTATTGTCATACTGTCTATTTTCATCTTTCTAATTACATTTATCATTATGGTGATTTATACCAGTTTAGGTGTAAAACTCACCATGTTTGCATTAAATAAATATCTGCCAGAACTAAAAATTCAACAAGTTGAAGGATCGTTTCATAATTTACATATACAAGGACTTTCATTAGATTTAACTGGAGTCCATGTAAGCGTTCAAGATGCTTCTCTAGAGTTATCTGGTTCATGTTTAATACAGACCAAGATCTGTCTGAAAAACTTTGATGCAGATGGAGTAAACGTTCAGATTGATACCAAACAATTCGAATCTTCAGAAGATGATACTAAAGCAGATACAACAGAAGATGAAGAACGTTTTATTATTAAAACACCATTACCGATTGAATTAAATGCTACACAGCTTAACAAGGTCAAAGTGAACGTTGATGATATGCAATTCGGTATGTCAAGTTTTACTGGTAAAGCGATATGGGTTAATGAAAAAATTTACGTATACCCGGCTGTTGCCATGGATTTAAGTGCAATTTTTCCTGATAACACATCATCTCAAGGACAAAAAACAGAAAATAATTTACCTATTAATGAACAGATTAATCAATTATTTAATGAACCACTGATTAATTCTTTACCTCAAGTAAGTATTCCATTAGATATCAATGTGAGTAATCTAAGCGGAAATAATTGGTTATTACATATCGGAGGGGAAGATTTTCGATTTAATCAAGTTACCATTGAAACGGATATGATAAATAATCATATTATGGTAAAACAAGTTGATACCAATATACAGACGCCTTATCTAAATGGACATGCATCAGTTAATGGTGAGATCACACTTGGTGATGATTGGCCACTCGTTGCATTTATTAAAGCTGATACAAAAGAAAACCATTTAGAGGGACAATTTTCTGGTAAATTATTAGGTAAATTAACAACTCATACATCTGTTACAGGGTTAAATAAACTTAATATCGATGGTCATATCAATTTTATCGAAAAATATTTACCTGTTATGGCCAAATTAAATGGTAAACATATTCAATGGCCTCTTGAGGGCGTAGCTCAATATCAACTTAATGATTTTGATCTCGCTATTGATGGCAATGTAGAACAATATAATTTATCAACCAAAGGGTCTGTAACAGGTGAAAATTTACCAGCAACAATATTTGACATTGCTGGTAACGGTACCAACCAAGGAGCAACCTTTAAACGTGGAATCATCAAGTTACCCCAAGGTGAGATTGCTGCATCAGGAAATGTGAATTGGCAAAATTCACTGCAATGGAATACCAATGTGAAACTTAATCAAGTTGACCTAACAAAAGAGATACCTGAATACCCTATAAAATTAAATGGTCAACTCAATACAACGGGTAAATTAGCCGGTGAAACTTGGCAATTCAATGTTACCGATTTAGATTTAATAGGTAAAATCAAACACGCTGATTTTTCGGCTAACGGTAATTTACAAGTTGATTCTAAACGTAATTTATCCGCTAATGATCTAGCAATAATCTGGGATAAAAACCGAATAAATGTAGATGGTTCAACGGAAAAAGGAAATTTGAATGCAAAGCTTAATCTAGCATCTTTAGCATTATTGGTCGATGAAATGCAAGGATCAATTTTTGGTAACATCAAAATGGCAGGAACGAAATCAAATCCTATTATTGATACAAATTTAACTGTAGATGCTTTAAAGATGCCAAATATCTCAATATCTAAAGCAAATTTATCCGGTAAAATGCATTATCAAGACCAATTAAACTTACAACTAAAACTCATTGGACAGAATATTGAGATTTCCAACCAAGTAATTAAAAAAGCAGACATTGATCTTGTTGGTAATGAAAGTAAGCATACTTTAAGTATTGATCTTGACGGTAATCCTGCATCTTTAAAAACATCATTAACGGGGAAAATTGATAAAGACCATACTAAATGGAGCGGCAATATATCTAATGCACTATTAAGTTTAGGGAATAATAACCATTGGTCATTAACTCAACCTTTAACTTTAACTTATGATTTAAATCAACAAATCCCTACTATTGGAGCCCATTGTTGGCACAATAGCTCTTCAAGCATCTGCTTAGAAAAACCATTATCACCTATACCGAATACTCAATCCACAATAACCCTGAAAGATATTGATTTAGCTAGACTACCTATACCTAATGATGGCGAGACAAAACTTGCAGGTAGCATAAACGGTAAAGCAGAAATTAAATTTAGCAATAACAGCAAAACGCCTGCTATTAAAGCCAATCTAACCAGTAATAAAGTTTTTGTTCAGCAAATGATAGTAAATCAAGCCTTACCTATTCCATTTGATTTATTTAATATTAATGTAGAATTTAATGAACAACAGGCTAAATTAGATTGGCATTTTAGTCTAAAAGAGTTAGGAAAAATTAATGGAGATCTACTTATTACTGATCCAAACAATCAGAAAAAATTAAGTGGTCAGTTAATAATCGATAATTTGGCTTTGGCAATCCTTAACCCACTGTTAGATAAAAATGAATATACTAAAGGCGCTATTAATGGAGCGGTTAAATTTTCCGGTTCATTAATGGATCCTTATCTAACGGGCAATATCAATCTTAAACAAAGTGAAATAAAAACTAATCAATTACCTATCGACATTAAATCAGCAACGCTTGATATAAAATTGAATGGTAAATCTTCAACCTTACATGGGATTCTAACGACTCAATCAGGTAATGTTGATATTAACGGTAATGCAAGCTGGCAAAATTTAGATAAATGGCAGGCTAATTTAACGGTCAATGGTGCAGCAATGCAGGTATCGGTTCCACCAATGATTGTAATGAGCATTGTCCCTGATATCAAAATTAACGCAACTCAAGATGAGTTAACTCTATTAGGAAAAGTTAACATACCTAAAGGTAAGATTACTGTTGATTCACTGCCAGAATCAAGTGTCGATGTTTCACCTGATGAAGTGATGCTTGATAGAAATGGAAATCAAATAGAACCACAAAAATTTGGTATGAAAATCAATAGTCATCTTGAAATTAATATTGGGAATGATGTTTCTGTTGATGCATTTGGTTTAAAAGCTAAACTAAAAGGACATTTAGTTGCCACTCAGACGAATAAAGGTTTAGATCTGCATGGTGAAGTATTAATTCCTAGTGGACGGTTTAATGCGTATGGTCAAGACTTAGTTATTCGCAAAGGAGTGATTACTTTTTCCGGACCAAGCGATCGCGCTATACTTGATGTTGAAGCAATACGTAATCCAGATTCAATGGATAAAAGTAATATTACCGCAGGAATTCGGGTAACTGGCTCATCGGAAGATCCAAAAATAGACATCTTCTCAGACCCTGCAATGTCGCAGCAAGAAGCATTATCTTACCTAATCCGTGGACAAGGTCTTGATAACTCAGATCAGAGTGAAAACGACATGATGACAGCATTATTAGTCGGAATTGGTACCTCCAAAACAGGGAAATACATTGGTGATATCGGTAATATGTTTGGGATAAAAAACCTTACTTTAGATACTCAAGGTGCTGGTGACAGTTCAAAAGTGGTCGTGAGTGGCTATATTTTACCGCATCTACAACTTAAATATGGAGTCGGTATTTTCGATTCTTTGGCAACTTTTACATTACGCTATAGACTTATGCCAAGTCTCTATTTAGAAGCGACTTCAGGTTTAGCTCAAGCACTAGATGTAATTTATCAATTTGAGTTTTAAATTTACTAATCAAAGTTAATGTAAACGATAAAATTTATGGATATGGATGGATTTGAAAATAATGCATCTAAATGTTAAAAAATAAGGCAAAGGTTAGATTGATTAGTTTTTTATCTAAATTAAAATAGCCCTGAAAAGCTAATTTAACATTCATAATTAGTTAAACCCCATTTTAGAATGGGGTTTAAATTTTTAAGTATTCATAATTTTTTCCAGAAAAGGAATATACCCCATTCTCTGATTACGATGAGCATCTCTAGCTTAACTACAATGTTCCGATTCAAGAATCGTACTTTCTAATTGAGATTTTTCACTCCATTTTATGTTTTGTGGAAGAAACAAGATTATTCAGTCTTATTGCCGATTAACATTTCACGCTTTATACCAAATCCTTTATGTTTAAATACATTAAACCCAGCATTAAGCAGGTTACGACGTACAAACCCTGCAGCAGTAAAAGTTGCAAAAGTGCCCTTATGTGCCGTTAATGTATAACATTTTTTAAATAATGATTCTGACCACATATCAGGGTTTTTAGCTGGCGAAAATCCGTCAAAGAACCAAGCATTAATCAATATATTTTGTTTTCTTAGAAAATCGGGGAAATAACTAACATCATCATAAAAAATGGACAACGAGACATTATCAAAATGGTAAATGCTTTGAATTTCACTGAAATTGGTCTGCAGTTGCGATGCTAAGTTTTGTAAATCTTTATCTTTGGTTAATACATTATGATGAATTTGCTTTAATTCATCTGATGATAATGGAAATTTTTCAACACTAAAGAATTTAATTTTTTTAAGAACATGATTTGGATGTTGATCTCTAAAATGTAAAAATGTTTGCCATAAAATTAAAAAACTGAGACCTGAACCAAAACCGGTTTCGCCAACTATAAATGTCTCTTGCTCATGCTGTAAAAAACGTTGATATAAATCATTACTTTCAATAAACACGTAACGGGTTTCGTCAATTGCTCCTTCCGTATTAAAATACACATCATTAAAATAAGTTGAAATTGGGGTTTGATTTTCGTCCCAAGTAATCGTTGATTTAAGCATAAACATCCTATAGACGCGTGATTTTTACAAACTGTATATTAACGTTGATTACGTATATAATACGCCAAGTTAACTTATGAGGTAAATTATGGTTTTTATTTTTCGCTTAATTTTTGTCGTCATCACAGGAATTATTCTTTGTGTTTTTGGCGTGATTTTTTGTTTATTTAATCCAAGAAACCCCAAAAATGTAGCAAGATTCGCCCATTTATTTAGTTTGTTGTTCCAACCGGTATTTGGCGTTAAAGTCACTACACGCCCCTATTCTAAAATTAGTAATATGGGGAGCTGTGTTTATATTGCTAATCACCAGAATAATTTCGATTTGGTGGTTGCTGCTGATATTGTACAACCGAAAACTGTCACCGTTGGTAAAAAAAGTTTGGCTTGGATCCCATTTTTTGGGCAACTTTATTACCTTACAGGTAATATACTCATTGACCGCAACAATAAATCAAAAGCACGCGATACCATTGAACAAGTGGTTAGAGAAATTCAAAATCGTGGTATTTCTATTTGGATGTTTCCTGAAGGTACGCGTAGCCGCGGTCGAGGACTTTTACCTTTTAAAATGGGTGCATTTAAAGCAGCAATAGCAGCCGGTGTACCCATTGTACCAATTTGTGTATCAGAGACGACTAATATTAAGTTAAATCGTATCAATAATGGGCATATGATTGTTGAAATGCTCGATCCAATTGAAACTAAAAACCTTCGCAAAGAAGATGCCAAAGCATTAATGGAACAGTGCTATGCACAAATGTCTAACAAAATAGCGGAAATCAATGCTGAAGTACAACAACTTAACAATCAAAAGTAATTTATGAGTAAACAAGATCGCAATTTTGATGATATCAGTGGCAAATTTGCACAAAATATTTATGGTACAACTAAAGGTCGAATTCGTGAAGCGGTAGTTTGGCAAGAACTTGAGAATATTTTAGCTAACTATCCTGCAAATAAACCCCTAAATATCCTTGATGCTGGTGGTGGACAAGGTCAAATCGCCTGTAGACTAGCTAAACTCGGCCACCATGTTACCATTTGTGATATTTCGCAACAAATGCTTGAACTAGCAAAACAAAAAGCGAGCGAGGAAAATATCGAAATCAATTGTCTTTGCTGCTCAATACAGCAACTTCATACTTTACTTGATGAACAGTTTGATATCGTTATTTGTCATGCCGTTTTAGAATGGGTTGCAGAGCCGATTGAATTAATTCAATCATTAAAAAAACATTTAAAGGTAAATGGCTATTTATCTTTGATGTTTTATAACTACCATGGACTGCTATTTAAAACAGTCACCTTGGGTAATTTTGGTTATACACAAGCTGGCCTTGCAAAACGTAAAAAAAAGACACTCTCCCCCGATTTTCCAAGAGAGCCTAAAGATGTTTATTATTGGCTGACCCAGTTAGATTTTAATATTTTACAAAAAATAGGCATTCGTATTTTCCACGACTATTTAGCGAATAAATCCAAGGCTGAAACGCACTTTGAACAGCTATTAGAGCTTGAAAAACAATACTGTCGTACTGAACCTTATCTTAATTTAGCAAGATATATTTTAGTCACAGCGAAAAAGAATTAATTGATAAACAGATTAATAATATCAAAAAGGTTGTAGCGTATTTTATAGGTTATATCCTGATTATTTAAAGTACTCGGTCGATTTAATAATGTTACTTTAGGTAACATTCAAGATAGGAAAAATCATTATTATATCAAATAACAATTAATTAACTGAGCTTATTCGTGTTTTGTCAATTATTATGCCAAAGGATATGCATGTAATGATGCTTTCAGCTTATGAATTTTCAATGCGCAACAGCCTTGAACATAAATCATCACTCGAAAAATTTGTCATAAATCGTTATTATAAGTAGGTTCATTTTATTGGTTAAGGAATTAGATATGATCGTTGTAACTGGCGGTGCTGGATTTATTGGTAGTAATATTGTTAAAGGGTTAAATGACCAAGGACACAAAAATATTTTAGCGGTGGATGATTTAACCGACGGAACTAAATTTAGTAATTTAGTTGATTTAGATATCGCTGACTATATGGATAAAGACGAATTTATCTCATTAGTTGTAGCAGGTGAAGATATGGATATTGATGTTATTTTTCATCAAGGAGCTTGCTCATCGACCACCGAATGGGATGGCAAATTTATGATGGAAAACAACTATCAATATTCAAAAGACTTGTTAGATTGCTGTTTAGATCTTGATATTCCATTTTTATATGCATCTTCGGCTGCTACTTATGGTGGACGCAGTGATAATTTCATCGAAGATCGCGCTTATGAAAAACCGCTGAATGTTTATGGTTATTCTAAATTTCTGTTTGACCAATATGTTAGACAAGTATTACCTAAAGCTAAGTCACAAGTTTGTGGATTCCGTTATTTTAACGTCTATGGACCACGTGAATCACATAAAGGTAGTATGGCAAGTGTTGCATTTCATTTAAATGAACAAATTAACAAAGGTGAAAAACCGAAACTATTTACCGGTAGTGATAACTTCAAACGCGATTTTATTTATGTAAGTGACGTTGTTGATGTAAATTTATGGTTTTGGAAAAATAAAATTTCAGGTATTTTCAATTGTGGTACAGGTCAAGCAGAATCATTCCAAACCGTAGCTGATGCTGTCGTCAATTATCATAGAAAAGGGGAAATAGATTATATTCCGTTCCCTGATAACCTTAAAGGAAGATACCAAAGCTTTACTCAAGCTGATCTCACTAAATTTAGAGAAACTGGATGCCCAATTGAATTTAAAACTGTAACCGAAGGTACAACTGAATATATGAAATGGCTTAACGAACAATAGAAAGGAATTGATAAGATGAAAACACTCATTATTGGTCCTTCATGGGTTGGTGATATGATGATGTCACAAAGCCTATATCGTACTTTAAAGCAGCTTGATCCTCATAATGAAATTGATGTTATGGCCCCGGCTTGGAGTCGGGCTTTATTAAATAAAATGCCAGAAGTCAATCAGGCGCTTGAAATGCCAATCGGTCATGGTGAGTTTGCTTTCGCTAAACGTCGTCAAATAGGTAGATCATTACGAGCTAATCATTACGATCAAGCTATTGTTTTACCGAATTCATTTAAGTCTGCACTCATTCCATTTTTTGCCAAAATTCCTAAACGAACAGGCTGGAAAGGAGAACTGCGTTACGGATTATTAAATGATATTCGCACACTTGATAAAGCTGCGTTTCCTTTGATGGTTGAGCGCTATGTTGCGCTGGCTTATCCCAAAGATCAAATTCATTCTGCAAAAGATCTACCACAACCACTATTATGGCCAAAACTGAGTGTTGAGCAAAAAGAAATTGATGAGGCATTAGTCACTTTTGCGATTCCACAAGATGAACCATTAATTGGCTTTTGTCCTGGGGCAGAATTTGGACCCGCTAAACGTTGGCCAGATTATCATTATGCTACACTTGCCGATATGCTGGTTAAACAAAATGCTAGAATTATAATCTTTGGTTCAGCCAAAGATCGAGAAGTTGGCGATCAGATTATTGCTAAAATGGTGCAAAGTGATAAATGCATCAACTTAGCAGGTCAAACCAAGCTAGAACAAGCTATTGCTTTAATCGCAGCTTGTAAAGCCATTGTGACCAATGATTCAGGATTAATGCATGTTGCTGCTGCATTAGATAGACCATTAGTTGCATTATATGGTCCAAGTAGCCCAGAGTTTACCCCTCCATTATCGGATAAAGCAGAAGTTATCCGTTTAATCACTGGTTATCATCGTGTTCGTAAAGGTGATGCTGAACAAGGTTATCATCAAAGCTTGATTGATATTAAACCAGATAATGTATTTGAAACTTTGATGAATCTTATCATGCGTAGTAAAAAGAGTAATGGATAATGCGTGTCTTAGTCGTTAAAACTTCCTCAATGGGTGATGTGCTGCATACCCTACCAGCATTGACCGATGCAGCAAATAATATATCTGATATTACTTTTGATTGGGTAGTTGAAGAAAATTTTGCTCAAATACCTAGTTGGCACTATGCTGTAAATAATGTAATACCTGTTGCTATAAGACGTTGGCGCAAAAGTTGGTTTTCAAAAAATACTCGCCAAGAACGTCATGCGTTTATCCAAACCCTTAGGCAGCAAGAATATGATTGTATTATTGACGCGCAAGGACTTATTAAAAGCGCATTTCTTATAACTCGTAAAGCGCGCGGCATAAAGCATGGTTTGGATCGTCAAAGTATTAAAGAGCCTATTGCCAGTTGGTTTTATGATGTAAAACATGCTATTCCCAAGCAAATGCATGCCATTGAACGAGTTAGAATGTTGTTTGCTCAAAGCTTACAATACCCACTACCAGATTCAATGGGGGATTATGCTATTGCCCGCCATTTTCTATCGTCTCTACCTAGTGATAATCAACAGTATCTTGTTTTTTTACATGCTACAACTCGAGATGAAAAACACTGGACGGAAGAAGCATGGAGAAAATTAATTAAATTAACCGAAGCAACTGGATTAAAAATAAAATTACCTTGGGGAGCCGAGCACGAACAGCAAAGAGCGATTCGCCTTGCACAAGGTTTTAAGCATGTCGAAGTATTACCTAAACTATCACTGTCTGATGTTGCAACCATTATTGCTGGAGCAAAAGCAGTAGTTTCAGTTGATACAGGATTAAGCCATTTAACCGCTGCATTAGATCGCCCAAATATTACTCTATTTGGTGAAACCGACCCAAAATTAATTGGTGGTTATGGCAAAAATCAATTTAGTATAATTTCGCCTGAAAAAAGCATGTGCACTATTCAAGCCGAGCAAGTATACCAACAATTGGCTCAATTTTTATAACAACAAATCATAATTACGAAAAATAACAGGAAGCCGTTTAATGAATAAATATTGTGAACTCATTCGTGAAAAGTATGCCCAAATTGGAAGTAATGAACTAGGTTACATTGAAGATGCCCTAGGAGCCGTAATGCTGGTTCTAAATGAAGTAGTCGATTGCGAGCAAGTTCCTCAAGAACTAAAAGATAAAGCTGCCTATGCAGCAGCTAATTTGTTGATTAGTGATTATGAGGTGAAATAGCGGTTGGTAGATTGATAATAAAACGGGTAGATCTATCATCAGACTCAACAAAAATCGTTCCTTTATGGGTTTGGATAATTGATTTTACGATTGCCAACCCTATTCCTGCCCCCGAAGTACCATTACGATGACGTGATTCATCTACTCGATAGAAACGGTCAAAAAGGTGAGGTAAATGCCGGCTATCAATTTTTTCACCTGGATTGGCAATGATGATTTTGACTCTTTTTACTGAAGTTTGACTTAAAGTAATGGTAATTACTTCATTTTGAGGAGTATAACGAATGGCATTGGATAAAATATTACTTATCGCTCGACCCAACATCAGTTTATCGCCTTGAATATGTGAACAGTTACCCTCTAAATTAAATGTGATATTTTTCTCATCGGTGAGCGGTTCAAAATAGTCACACATCATGGTAAGCATACTAACCAAATCAATATCAATAAGATTTGGCACTAATTGATGATTATCAGCTTGAGCTAAAAAAAGCATATCTGAGATCATTTGCGACATTTTTTCATACTCTTCTAAATTGGAGTATAAAATCTCTCGATACTCTTCAGTGGATCGAGCATTATTTAACACAATTTGTGTTTGGGTTGTGAGATTAGTAATGGGCGTTCTCATTTCATGAGCAATATCAGCGGTAAAATTACGTTGCCGCTGAAAAACATCTTCCATACGATTAAGCATTTTATTGAACGCTCTCACCAAACTAATATATTTAGTTGGTACTGAGGAAGTTGGTATTCGATAATTTAGACGTTTAAGATTGATTTTTTCTATCTTCTTAATGAGCCGATTAATCGGTTTTTGAGTATAATAAATTGAGATAAATGAACCAATCAATGCTAAAACACAAGAAATGGCAATCAGCAATCCTAAACCGTTTCTTAATCGAGTGATAAATTCAAGCTGTAAATCACGGCCAACAGCCACAATAGTGGTGTAATGTTTGTCATTTTCAACAATCACTCTTGATGCAGCAATTCGATAAGATGATTTATTCAGATTGGAGATGGTCGTACCGTGTTCAGTTATAATTTTTTCTAAATTAGCGGGTTTTAATGCAACAGCCAAGTTAGGCCCACGTGTACGATAAAGTACCTTACCTGATTCATCAATGATATAAACAAACAAGTGATGATGCCCGGTTAATATCAATAATAGATTTTGAAAAAGCTCATCACGATTATCATTAGGCGAAAAATAAATAAGTTCACGTTCTATTGATGAGATAACTGAATTTAATTCGGATACATTTTGCTGGATGGAAAATTTTTCAAAAGAACTTTCGATAAGATAACTAAAACAATAAAGGAGCCCACAAGTTAGTAGGCAAACAATTAGTGGTAAACGAAAAGAAATAACTTTAGTCCGCTTCATCCATTACATCCAATTTATATCCCATTCCACGCACAGTATGAATTAATTTAGGTTCAAATCCTGCATCAATTTTATTGCGCAATCGCCTAATCGCCACATCAATAACATTGGTATCACTATCAAAATTCATATCCCAAACTTGGGATGCAATCAGTGATCTCGGTAGAACTTCACCTGGATAACGTAAAAAATATTCTAATAACAGAAATTCTTTATTGGTTAAATCAATTCTTTTATCTGCTCGCGTTACTGTTCTTTTAGGTAAATCCATTACCAAATCAGCAATACTTAATTGATAATTATTGACTTGTGGAACATTGCGCCTAAGTAAAGATTTGACTCTTGCCAGTAATTCAGCAAAAGAAAACGGCTTAACTAAATAATCATCCGCACCTAAATTCAGTCCTTTAACTTTATCCTCTACACTGCCCATCGCAGTGAGTAACATAATTTGCGTGTCTTTTCCTGCTTCACGCAAAGATTGGACTATTTTCCAGCCAACGATATCTGGCAACATTACATCCAGAATAATTAAATCATAATCTTCTGTCATGGCTCTATGATAGCCATCTAAACCATTATCGGTTAAATCAACAATAAAACCTGATTCAACTAAACCCTGACGAAGATACTCACCTGTTTTATGTTCATCTTCAACAACTAACAATTTCATTTTGAGTATTTCCTTTGTTATTTTATATGATTATGGAAAATGTTTACTGCCGTAGTAGGATATATGAAAAAACCAAATGGTATCATGACATTTTAATGACTATATTGTAATAATTTGGTCATTAATTCGTTTGTTTAGCTTTGTTATAGTACTCACACAATGATTCATGAGGCTAGACATTATTGTTTCATTGTTTTATTTCCTTTCATCCATTCCTTGCAATTTAATGCAGCCCTAGTTTACCTAGGGTTTTTTTTTATCAAAAGCAATGTTGACAGTAGTCATTAGCCAAACAAGTATTAATTATTTTAGTATTTAGCCTAATTATTCTAACAAAATTAACCATCCTTGGATATGAATATATCTATTTTTTATGCAATACAACACCACTTTCAATATGATCGGTATAAGGAAACTGGTCAAACATAGCAAAATGCTTGATATTATGAGTTTCTATCAATTGCTGTAAATTATCCCGTAAAGAAAGAGGATTGCAGGATATATAAATAATAGTATTGTAACTTTTAAGAATATTAATTGTATCACTATCTATTCCGGCACGAGGAGGATCAACCAGTACAGTTTGGCACTGATAATCATCAAGATTGATATCCTTTAATCGATTAAACTCACGTTCTTTTTTAATAGCACTGGTAAACTCAGCTGCGGATAGACGGGCAATAATTAAATTATCAATCTCATTTATGGCAATATTATATTGCGCTGAATATACAGACGCTTTCGCTATTTCTGTCGCTAACACCTTACGAAAGTTTTGAGCCAAAGCGATAGAAAAATTACCGTTGCCACAATAAAATTCAAGTAGATCACCAGACAAACCTTTGGTAACTTCAATAGCCCACTCAAGCATTTTGATATTGACTGCGGCATTGGGTTGAGTAAAACTATTTTCAACTTGACGATAAATAAAGGTTTTATCCAATACTGGTAAGGCCTCATCAACATAATCGACATCAATCGCAATTTTTTGATTACTCGCCCGCCCAACGATATTAGCATCGATCCCCTGCTCGGCAAGTTGTTGCTTAAGTCTATTTGCCTCAGCAATCCAATCATCACCTAACTTTTTATGATACAAAAGCGTAATAAGTAATTGACCACTCAGTGTGGAAAAATAATCTATCTGAAACAATAAATGACGTAATAATTGGTTATGCTTAAGCAATGGTAAAATAGCTTTCATTGCTTGATTAATCAATTTTGTTGCAATCGGAAAATCATCAATTCGTGTGCGTTTTTTCGTTTTTTTATCATACATAATATGATAGATATCTTCACCATCATGCCATATTCTAAACTCAGCCCGCATACGGTAATGACTGATAGGAGAACTATAAACTTGCAATTCTGGAAGTGAGAAATCACTAAAAATTGTTTTTAAATGGGTTATTTTATTTTCAAGTTGAAGATTATATTTATCGTTCGAAAAAATTTCAGTCATATTCAGTAATGGGTGATTTTGTAAATGGTTAAAAGAAATATTGTCTATTATAAAATGACAACAAGATTATATTAAGTTATTAAGTAAATATTGAGTTTTAATCCCTTATTTTACCTAATATCGTAAAATTTAGTTTAATATCTTAACACAAAGGCAAAGTGTAATATAAATAAAGATTCCGTTACAAGCATTGATAAGAGTTGATGAATCAATCATTCTTTAACTTTTATACTTAAACGTATGCTTAACCTCAAACTTTTTTACAAAGTATTTAATTATTTTGATTGATATACTATAAAATGAACGAAATGAATATTGATGTCAGTTACTTACTACGTTTTATTGATTGTAGTTATAACGATTGCCGTTATAATGTGTCTCAAAATTTAAGATAGAATGATCAATATGACTGCAAAAACTTTTTCAGATTTAGAATTAGATGAGATTTTAATTCAAAATCTACAAACACAAAACATCCACACGCCAACAGTAATCCAAACTCAAACGATACCTGTCGCATTAGATGGCAAAGATATTTTAGGTTCAGCGCCAACGGGTACGGGTAAGACACTTGCTTTCTTAATTCCTGCTGTGCAACATTTATTGGATTTTCCACGTCGCAAACCGGGACCGCCTCGTATTTTAGTTTTAACACCTACTCGAGAGCTAGCGATGCAAATAGCTGAGCAAGCTAAACGATTAACGCAATCCACTCATTTAAGCATAGCCACAATAACCGGAGGCGTTGCTTATATGAATCATGCTGAAGTATTCAGTAAAAATCAAGATATTGTGATTGCGACAACTGGACGGTTATTGCAATACATTAAAGAAGAAAATTTTGATTGTCGAGCTGTTGAAATGCTTATTTTAGATGAGGCAGACCGTATGTTAGATATGGGATTCTCTCAAGATGTCGAAACCATATCAGCAGAAACTCGCTGGCGCAAACAAACACTACTTTTTTCTGCAACGCTAGAGGGTGAAGGATTACATAATTTTGCTAATCGCATATTAAATGAACCTATTGAAATTAACGCCGATCCTTCACGCAAAGAACGTAAAAAGATTTTACAATTCTATTATCGTGCCGACAATTTAGAGCATAAAGTAGCCTTACTCATTCATTTATTAAAGCAAGAAGAATTGAAAAAGACGATCGTTTTTGTACGCAAGCGTGAACGGGTACATGAATTGGTTAGCTTATTACATCAGGCCGGAATCCATAGCTGTTATTTAGAAGGTGAAATGGTTCAAGCTAAACGTAACGAAGCAATTAAAAGAATGAACAACCATACCGTTAATGTACTGGTTGCAACCGATGTTGCAGCTCGTGGTATCGATATTGATGATATTACCCATGTTATTAATTTTGATGCACCTAAAACAGCCGACGTCTATTTGCATCGTATCGGTCGTACTGCCCGTGCTGGGAAAAAAGGGACCGCGATTATGTTGGTCGAAGCTCATGACAATGAATTGTTACAAAAAATTGAGCGTTACATCAAAGAACCAATAAAGTTACGAACCATTGATGAGTTACGCCCAAAAACGAAAGCGCCAAAACCGGCAACTAAGAAAAAACCTTCACAAAAAGCGAAATTGAAAAGTGCTACCAAAAAAGAAGATAACAAAAAGAAAAAAGTCAAACTGCGCCATCGCGATACTAAAAATAAAGGTAAACCGAAGAAATCAATAAATACTACCGAATGATAATTTATCAGTTAATAGTTTAAACTTATGATATCAATTGTTTATAACAACTTGGAGTGTAAGTTTAAATTGTTATAATGTTCCGCATATTAAAAAGCATTAAATAGTTAGGAGAACCATCATGACTTTAGTCACTCGTAAAGCCCCAGATTTTACATCAGCAGCAGTGTTAGGCTCAGGTGAAATCGTTGAAGATTTCAATTTAGCTAAACACATTAATGGTAAATATGCTGTTGTATTCTTTTGGCCAATGGATTTTACATTTGTATGTCCATCAGAAATCATCGCTTTCGATCATCGTTTAGAAGAATTTAAAAAACGTGGCGTTGAGATTATTGGGGTTTCTATGGATTCACAATATGTACATAATGCATGGCGTAATACTCCACAAGATAAAGGCGGTATTGGTGAAGTAAAATTCCCAATTGTTGCAGATATAAAACACTCTATTATGCAAGCCTACGGCGTTGAACACCCTGAAGCTGGTGTTGCTCTTCGCGCATCATTCTTTATTGATAAATCAGGTGTTGTACGTCATGAAACGATCAATGATTTACCAATCGGCCGTAATATTGACGAGATGATCCGTATTGTTGATGCTTTCCAATTCCATGAAGAACACGGTGAAGTTTGTCCTGCTCAATGGACTAAAGGTAAACAAGGTATGCAGGCTAACCCAAATGGTGTTGCTAGCTACCTAAAACAACATGGTAACGAAATTTAGTACACTGTTTTTCTCTTTTATTCATACATCCTTTTAGCTTACACTTTGCTTAACCGGAGTTCATCTCCGGTCTTTTTTTATTTAGAAAATCAAATAAACGAAACAAAAAACGCTTTTTTAACGCTATATCTGATTCTTTTAATTATCTCTTGAACTACATTGTAGCGTGTAATCCTACAATACCAATAATAATAAAAGTAAGTCCAAATAAGCGAGGAAGATTTTTTGGTTCATTAAAAATAAACATATTAGCCAACACAGCACCCGATGTACCCAGTCCAACCCATACAGGATAAACTATACTTAAATCCAGATATTGAAGTGAAAAATAAAATAAGGTAAACGAAACAAAAAAACCGCCCCAATACAGTGTTAACCGAAACACACTTTTTTGTTGCGAATAGAGCTTAAGGCCAATAGCGCCAATAACTTCAAAAATTGCAGCCGTTAAAATAAATAACCATCCCATATTGTAATCCAAATTTCAGTTAATCAACTATCTGCTCGTTTAAGTTGCACAACACCAATAATTATTAATGCAACGAAAAATATTTCAATAAGTTTAATTTCTTTACCAAACACGACCATATCAATAACGAGTGAACCAATCGCTCCGACACCAGAAAATATTGCATACACAGTACCTGTAGGAATTGTCTTGCATGCATTCGTTAAAAACGTAAAATCAACAATAATTATGAGTATAACAATAACCCAATGCCACCACTGACTGGCAGTAGTAAAACCAAATACCCAACACAGTTCAAAAAAGCAGGTCAGTATCACAAATGCCCACTCTTTATTCGCGCTAAACATAGTTACCCCGTTTTTATTACTATCTATTTTGTTAAAATCTATATTTTTAATGCAATCTATATGTTAGATATGCTGATTCTGCTATTTTGCCAATAAGCATCGACAAAACTATAGATGGTTCGCAAACAAAGCATTTGCCACCAAAAGAACTTAATATTATTTACAAAGAAACAACTTAATTGAATGCTAATTAGATTTTTAAAATTAGTATGATATTAAAATATCTATCGTTTCTAAAAACTTAAAAAATTTTATCCTTATTTATCAAATGTATAAGATATTTTATAATGAAGAAAGACAAAAAGCAAGAATAAAACTGTTATTATTCAATGTTTCACACTTTTACAGATAAAATTATAGTGAATAATGAGAACAATAAATAACTTAAAGCAGCTAAATAATCGCCAAGTTTAATCAATTTAATCGTTAGTTTGGCGATTTTATTTAATTGATTGAGCTAGAATGAAAGTTTAGTACTTACAAAAAATGTCCGCCCTGGTTCATTATACGTTGCAGCTCCTGCACCCTTAACGGTTACGATACCATTTACTGGATTTTTTAAGGTTGTGGAATTACCCTCTCGGAATAAGCGCTTATTAAACACATTATCTATTCCAGCCGTTAACGTAACGTTTTTATTAAATTGATATTGCCCACTAAAATTTAAAATAGCATAAGGACTAAGTTGGTGAGTTGCACTATCCGTAGCTTTATTCCCAAGATAATCATATTTTTTCGGCTTTTGTTTACCAAACCAAGTGACCGTAGTTAACAACGACAATTTATCGGTTGTTTGCCAGTCTATTGATGAATTCAACGTATATTTTGGTATTATTGATAAATAATCGCCAGTCTTTTTATTTTTTGACTGCAACATCCAAGTTAGGTTATTTCGAAACTTGATTGTTGAAGTAACGGGAATCGTTAAGCTGCCTTCCAATCCCTCTACAACAGATTTGGGCACATTTTGCCATTGAAAAATATTTGAATTGCCAAATTTATTTTTTCCACCTTGCGCATGACCCACCACTTTTGTGCCAGAATCAATTTTATCATGATAATCATTACGGAAATAAGTTATGCCAGCAATTAATCCTTCATTATTATGAAACTCAAGCCCAATTTCTTTATTGACACTTGTTTCCGCTTTTAAATTTTTGTTACCAATTAAATAACAACTGCCACCCGCACTATGACAACCTTGCCCACGACTATAAAGAAGATAGTTTGGGTTAGTTTGATATAAGTTAGGTGCTTTATAAGCTCTAGCAATACCAAGTTTTAAACTGAAATAGTCGCCCAATTCTTGGGATAAGTTCAAACTTGGACTCCAGTTACCACCTGATTTACTTTGATGATTATATCGTAATGTAGGGGTAAGCATGGTAGTTTGTGTCAGTTCAATGTTATCTTCGATAAACATCCCCCAAAGATTAGCTGATGAGTTTTCACTGCGCATTTTATCTTTGATCCAAGATATGCTTCCTCCCTCTTCAACGGATTGATTATTTGAGGTTGGATCTTTCATTTTTTGATGATTATACTCGCCACCAACAGTCATAGTTTGGGGTACCACCATAGTTAATGGGAAGTTGGTCTCATTATGTAAAGTAACATTATTATATTTAATGGTAGAAAAACTATCATTATCAAATCGACCTTCAGTTCCACCAGCTAAACCTTCATTTAAACGGGTATTATGTGTTTTTTCCAATTGAATATAAGATATTGTATTTAAGCCGTTGTCCCAATATGCTCGATGAGTTATTGAATAATTTTGACGAATCATTTTGTTAGTTTCATCATTATAAAAACGACTCACCAATTGATTAGGATTATTATTCTGTGTATCTCCGGCATAAATATTTCCTTGTCGGCTAATGCTCGTTTCAAATTCAATTGATTGTTTATCAGTGATATCCCACCGCAATAGACCATTGAGATCTTTATTGCGCACCCCTTCCCGTCCTGCACTGACCGAATTCGGATTAATTTGATGTTTTTTGTTGATATCCCACTCATCAGCATCGGTTTTATTGATATTGCCGTATAGACGCATACTTAGATTATCGGTTAATCCACCTGTTAATAAAAAGTTAGTCCTTTTTGTTGAACCTTCCTCACTGTGAGATGGTACATTAATATAACTATTTAAAGATCCATGCCACTCTTTAGCGGGTTGTTTCGTTATAATATTTACTACGCCTCCTGCTGCACCATCTCCATAACGAGCTGCTGCTGGACCACGAAGCACGTCAATTCTTTCAATAATATCTACAGGTATCCAATTCGTATCGCCTCTTGTGTCTCGCTCACCGCGCCAACCATATCGAACAGACATACGGCTTTTTACTGGTCTTCCATCAACTAAAATAAGCGTATTTTCAGGTCCCATTCCTCGAATATCAATTTGTCGATTATTACCTCGTTGACCACTTGTTGAATTACCCGTCAAACTGACACCTGGCATAGTACGAATAATTTCGGAAATATCGTTTTTGGGCGGCATTTTGCTCAGATCTTTTTGGCTGATAACCGAAACACCCAATGCTTGTTTAGCTTGCTCTGCTGCTGTCACAACCATCACATCATCTGAATCACTTGCCTTATGAGTTAATGAATTTTTGATATCAGCATTAGCATTATGACATGCAAGACTAACAAGTGTGGCAATAAAATAAGTCGATTTATATTTTGAACACATATATTATCCCTAATATTATTCTTCAATAATGATTATCATTATCAAGTGTCAGTAATATAAATCAAACTATCATATATTCAAGTTGATTAATAACTATTTGCTCAAATACTGGTTAATGAATGTTAAAATTTATTTGAATGCCATCTTGTAAAGCTATAATCGCTGCTGTTTTATGGGATTGTTGCGGATAAACTTTGTAACTTAAATTTAAGTTATGAATCTTAGCTTGTTTTAATTGATCAAATAGATGTTTCGAATTATCCACCATTTTACGATTTTGCCGATGCTTTAATAAGAGATTCTGCTTTTCCTTGGGTAACTTGCGATCAAAAGGAAGTAAAGATTGTTCAGATCCCCCTACAGAGATAAGTAAATTGACGGGATTGATGAGTGGTGGCTGATTATCTAATAAGTATTTCGATAATACTTTAAACATATATCCATCGCTAAACCACATAGATGGACTCGATACCACATAGGTATTAAAAATCACTGGTTTTGTTAAAAAAATATATAAATTAAATAATCCACCGTATGAATGTCCAAAAATAGCTTGCTGTTTTAAATTAATCTTATAGCGTTTTTCCATTTCAGGTTTAAGTTCTTTTGTTAAAACATCATAAAACGCATCTGCTCCACCATATTTACCAGATAAATTAATTTGATTATTCGGTAAGGTCTCAAAAACAAAATGATCTGGTTTAGGTAAAAAATCAAAATCACGACGTGTTTGATTGAGATAGTCAATTGCGACAATTATACCTTCTTGAAGAATACAACGCTCACAAGCTTGACTTTTAATAATGTCACTTGCTGTTAAAAAATAACTGTTACCATCAAGAAGATAAATAATTGGCCAACCACCTTTCGGTGTAGGTTTATTAGGAATATAAATAGTAACTTTATAATCACCATTTGCCGTTGAATGAAATATTTCAGTCCGAGTATTAGGAACAACCACGTTGTTTGTTGAAATGGATTTTGATTGGCAACCTGTTATGACCAAAAGCATTATTATATATAACAGAGTGAAACGTGGCATAGTTTATCCTAAACAATCAGAACTTGCTAAAACAAAATTAATGAACACATCTAATTTATTCAATAATAAACTTAATAAAATAATGCCACTGCCGAATGGTTAATTCGACAGTTTACATCCTTATGTTTAGACTGAAAAAGTGTTCCGATAAGCAACAATATCTTCAATTGTGACAACGGGTAAATGATGCTGTTTGGCAAATTCGACAACTTGCGGTGCCCTTGCCATCGATCCATCATCATTAGTTAACTCACAAATTACAGCAGCGGGTTTAAAACCTGCTAATGAAACCAAATCAACTGATGCTTCAGTATGCCCTCGGCGATTCAAAACACCGCCCTCTTTAGCAACTAATGGAAATACATGACCAGGATGGTTTAAGTCACTGGGTTTCGCATTATCAGCAACAGCGGCTTTTACAGTCGTCACTCTATCCGATGCAGATACCCCAGTAGTAACGCCTTTAGCCGCTTCAATTGTAATGGTAAAAGCAGTATGATTTTTACTGGTATTATTGGCGACCATCATAGGCAATTCTAATTTGTCACAATAAGATTGTGGCATACATAGACAAACGATACCACTTCCATATCGAATAGTTAGTGCCATTTGTTGAGTTGTAATTGTTTCTGCCGCCCAAATGACATCACCTTCGTTTTCGCGATCTTCATCATCTAAAACTAACACCCCAGATCCTGCTTTAATTGAAGCAATAGCTTTTTTTACTCTCTCAATTGGTGTTCCAAATTCATTTAAATTAAACTGATTCATGGTAGATACCTATCCTGTTTTATTAAGTTAATTATATTTATTCTTAATTAAAATAAACCTAATCCAAACTAATATTTCATGTAACTAATTGAGATAAGTTTACATATAAAATAATTGCCAAAAGCAAAGTTAAATTAGTTAAGTTATAAATATATTAAATACCAGAATCAGGGCAAGTGCTTGACCATAGTGATTTTGCTATAAAGCAAATATAGAAAAGATAAGCCACTCTCTTTCATCCAGACTTTAACTGTCGGCTTTGGAATCTCACCAAATCTGCTTGTCCTCAATAAAATTGAAATTTATTAAGCGCTCGTGGGCTATAACCACCGGTGGGGAATTACGCCCCGCCCTGAGAATTTTGTCAGCGAACTGACCGCCAACACTATAATATAAAATAGGAAAAAACACACGGATATTTTATAAAGTTAAAAAAATTGCCGCATCATGCGGCAATCTTTGATATAAATAAGGTAATTAGCTCATACGAATTTCACGTAAATGTCGTTTTTCAGCACGTCGCATCCAAAGCCATGAAATGAAACCAATAATACCCACAATTAACAATATAATCGTTGCTAACGCATTAACTTGTGGATCGACACCTAAACGTACTTTCGAAAATATAAGTTTCGGTAACGTCATTGCACCTGGTCCAGTCACAAAATTCGCGATAACCACATCATCAAGCGATAAGGTAAATGCCAACAACCAACCAGAAACAAGAGCTGGAGCAATCATAGGCAAAGTGATAATGAAAAATACCTTTAATGGATTTGCACCCAAATCTAATGCGGCTTCTTCAATTGACTTATCCAACTCTCGTAATCTAGCACTAATAACAACGGTCACATATGCAGTACAAAACGTTGCATGAGCCATCCAAATGGTCATTGCTCCTCGTTCCTTAGGCCAACCAAGCACTTGTCCCATTCCAACAAACAGTAATAATAATGCTAGACCCGTTATCACATCAGGCATAACAAGCGGTGCGGTTGTCATAAAAGAGAATAAATTAGAGCCACGGAATCGTTTAAATCGAATAATGGCAAAAGCAGCTAAAGTACCAAGTACGATTGCCAACGAAGCAGCCCCAGCAGCAATACTCAAGCTTAATCCTACCGCTTTAAGTAAAGCTTGATTATGAACCAATTCAAAATACCATTTGGTCGAAAATTCAGCCCAAACTGTAACAAGTCTTGAACTATTGAACGAATAAATGATTAAAATAATCATAGGGATATATAAAAAGGATAAACACAATAAAATAATTAATCCTTTTAAACATCGAACTAATAGCGATATTGTTACAAGACCAGTCAAAATAAGGCTAAATACCAAACATCCCACATATAAGTTAATACTGCCCAATAAAGCAAAGCCTGATGCCGAAATTAAAATCGACAGCACTAATGAACCTAAAAATGAGGAGATAAAAACAATCAATGCAGATCGCATAATTAATGGTAAATTATTCATTTATTTACCTCCCAATTGTCGGTTCTGAAATTTATTAAAGTAGTAAATAGGGACGATTAATATCAATAACATCACGGTTGCAACAGCGGAAGCAGCTGGCCAATCATGATTATTAAAGAATTCAGCCCACAGTTGTGTACCAATCATTAAACTATCCGATGGACCTAATAGTTCAGGTATTACATATTCCCCTACCGCAGGAATAAAGACCAACATTCCACCAGCGATAACCCCGTTTTTGGTTAATGGTACAATAATGTTAAAGAAAGTTTTAATTGGCTTACAACCTAAATCTAAAGCTGCTTCAATAAGCGTTGTATCGACTTTGCTTAATGATGTATAAATTGGCAATACAACAAATGGTAGATAAGAATAGACAATACCAATATAGACCGCTAAATAGGTTTTCATGATTATTAAAGGTTGATCAATAACCCCCAACCACATTAAGAAATTATTTAAAAGTCCATTAGGATTTAAAATACCAATCCAAGCATAAACACGAATTAAAAATGAAGTCCAAGAAGGCAAAATAATCAACAATAATAAAATATTTCGACTCGATGGTTTACACTGTGATATAGCCCAAGCTAACGGATAACCAATTAAAATGCATAACAGTGTTGAGATAGCTGCGACTTTTAATGATTGTAAATAAGAATCGATGTAGATAGTATCTTCAAATAAATTGAAATAATTACCAAAATTTAAAACAATATTAAGTAAACCATCTTCATAACTCAACAGATCAGTATAAGGAGGTACCGCGATAGCAGCTTCCGAAAAACTGATACGAAAAACAATCAAAAACGGCAATAAAAATAACAATAGCATCCATAAATAAGGAATCGCTATCACTAATAGACGCCCATACAATGTCATTAAGTCAGAATCATCTCGTTGTTGACGCATTTTTTTGAATGCAAAATAAATCGCAACTAAACCCAACCCTGCAGGTATATATAAAATACTGCCTGCTATAATTAAACGGTAAGCGAATTTAGAGGGTTTATAATGCACCAAATATGCACCTAAACAAGATAATAGTAGACTTAATACCATAGAGGTAAATAACGCATCTAAAAACAAATTATCAAATGCATTTGTCGTTACAAAACGTAAATAAACATTGAGTAACACCAATGCATTTAGAAACAAACCACAATAAATGGATCGCATCAATATATCCTCTTGTGTTTATTCAGTAAGTACAACGCAACTATCAATTTCCCAACTGAGATTAATGACATCGCCCCAAGTTGGCATACCTTTACGATAGCGATGTTCGTTTTGTAGTTGAGCAATAATAATTTGTCCACTTTCCAATTTAACGTGATAAATAGAGAGATCACCTAAATAGGCTATTTCAACCACTTCACCGGTTGCAAAATTGTAGCCTTCTTTTGGTATTTCATCACAAAGTTTAATTTTTTCTGGTCGTAAGGCAACCTGAATTGGAACACCTTCAACAGCAGGTGAATCATAATCCACTTTTAAAGGATGTTTAATCATAGGACAACTGATGATTAAGCCATCTTCTAATGTTTCTTGCAAAATACCGTCAAAGACATTGACTGAGCCAATAAATTCAGCACTATAACGACTATTTGGATGTTCATAGATTTCTTCAGGCTCACCAATTTGAACAAATTGTCCTTTATTCATAATTGCAATACGCCCTGCCATTGTCATGGCTTCTTCTTGATCATGAGTAACCATTACACATGTAGCGCCAACTTGCTCTAAAATACTCACGACTTCAAGCTGCATTCGATCACGCAGTTGTTTATCTAATGCCCCCATTGGTTCGTCCAACAATAGTAATTTAGGTCTTTTTGCTAAACTTCTTGCCAAAGCAACACGTTGTCTTTGACCACCTGATAATTGGTGTGGCTTGCGCTTACCAAATTGTTCCATATGCACAAGTGCTAACATTTCTTCAACACGATGCTTAATTTCACTCTTGTCTAATCTGTCTTGTTTTAGACCAAAAGCTATATTTTGCTCAACCGTCATGTGAGGAAAAAGAGCATACGATTGAAACATCATATTAATAGGACGATTATAAGGAGGGACTTGTGATAAATCCTTACCATCGAGAATAATTTGTCCAGACGTTGGTTGTTCAAAACCAGCAAGCATCCGCAATAATGTTGATTTACCACTACCCGAAGCACCTAATAAAGCAAAAATTTCTCCGGTATAAATGGTTAAATTTACATCATCGACAGCATAATAATCATCATTGAAAACTTTCGTTAAATTTTTGATCTCCAATAGTGGAGTTATCATCTTTTTTTTAGGCTGTACCTGATTTGTTGTTTTATCGTTCACGCTTTTTTCCTCATAACAACAAGCCATAAAAAACGAGACGGAAAGATTATTGAATCTCCCCGTCTAGAATAAATAAGTCAATTATTTGACATTTTCAAACGGCTATTTGCCCGTTTTAAGTTTTGTCCATGTGCGAGTGATCACACGTTCAAGTTTTGGTTCTTTCACTGTTAAAGTGAATAGTTTTTCCATTACTTCCGGTCTTGGATAAACCGCAGGATCGTTCTTCACTTCTGGTTTAACAAACTGATCGTTAGCAACTTTATTCGCACTTGCAAAGTTAACATCATTCGTCACTTGTGCAGCGATTTCTGGTTTTAAAATGAAGTTTAAAAACTCATGAGCTTCATCAGGATTTGCTGAATCTTTTGGAATAGCAAATGTATCAAAGAAAACTAACGCGCCTTCTTTCGGAATTTGATAACCAATGTGCACACCATTTTTTGCTTCATTAGCTCTATCACGAGCTTGTAAAATGTCTCCAGACCAACCTAAAATCACACAAATATCACCATTCGCTAAATCAGTAATATATTGAGATGAATGGAAATAACGGATATATGGTCTGACTTTCGACAACAACTCGTAAGTTGCACCTGTATAATCTTTTGCATCTGTACTGTTTGGATTTTTGCCTAAATATTGAAGAGCACTTGAAAAGATTTCAGTTGGAGCATCTAAAAATGCCACACCACAATCTTTAAGTTTTTCCATATTTTCAGGGTTAAAAACTAAATCCCAACTATCAACAGGAGCATTATCGCCTAGACGTTCTTTAACTTTATCAATGTTATAACCAATACCTGTAGTCATCCATACATAAGGGATCGCATACTTGTTATCTGGATCATGGTTAGCCATTAATTTCATTAAATTTGGATCAAGATTTTTCCAATTTGGCAATTTACTTTTATCTAACGGCAGATAAATATCAGCTTTAATTTGTCTTTCTAAAAAACTGTCCGATGGTGAAACGACATCGAAACCAGAATGGCCAGCCATTAGCTTACCTTCAAGAGCCTCATTAGAGTCATACACATCATAAACAAGTTTGATTCCAGTCGATTTTTCGAAATCACTGATAGTGCTATTACCAATTTGACCTGCCCAATTATAAAAATGCACAACGCGATCTTTAGCTATAGCAGATTGAGATAATGCTAGTGAAACACCAGCTATGATTGAAAGAATTGTTTTACGTTGAGTAAACATGCTCACCACTTCTCCTCTAGTTAGGGATATTACATGTTAGACACAAGCCCATTGTGAAAAAACAACGGACCCCCAAATTTTGCCATTATTCGTTATTGAATGATATGGCGAAACCGAGATAATCAGGCAATCACAAGTCATTAAAAAAGCTAATGAACATGTAGAGCTAACCTTGCATTACGAGGGATAAAATACATTTTTTTTTTGAGATGTCTACTTAAAAAATCAAATATCTTAAGTTTCAGGATTGAGTGACTATATTTTAATCAAACAATCCTTATTTCACCGATAATTAACAGTTAATTTTCTTTTTTTATTCAGCGCTCGCTTGGAGTAATTTAGAGCTTGGTTGCCAAACACGATATTTAACTGTTAAATCATTTGGTACATAAAATACAATTGGTAAACGACTATTATAATCTAATAATCCTAAATTATGATTCATAGTAACAAATTGATTTTTATTAGTGCCATTAGGGCAAGCCATAAGCGTTGAAATATCATTATTAGCTTTATCAACAACGTAGTAGTTGTAACCCCATCCTTTCAATTCTTCTTGCTTAACGATTCCACCTAAACTACGTGTATTACAATCAGCATTCATCTCTTTACCAATTAAAATTTCAACTCGTGCTTTATTTTCATCAGCTATTGAAGGAAGATGAATTGCATAGCGAGTATAGCCAACCATAGCATCCGGATAAGGTGCAGTATCATTTACATTTTGAACTGTATTGGTGAGTTTTGGAGTTGTAGAACATGCAGGTAACACTACACTCATTAACACCAATAATAATAATTTTCTCATTTTTGTTTCTCCATCAAAGATTTATCATTTACACTATCATATGATTTTTTAATGATAGTGCGTATAATAACATTATTTAGATTAAAAAAAATGGGGCACAAATGCCAGCAGAAAAAAATACCTATGATTTATTAAAGTTAATTTTAAACTTATTACTGATTGCATTACTAATCATTATTACCTATCGTGTTGTTGAAGCTTTCTTATTTGGTTTTTTCTGGGCTGTTATGGTAGTGATAGCGACATGGCCTTTAATGATAAAAATCCAGAAAAAAATGTTTAATAAACGCTGGTTATCATTAACAATAATGGCATTAATTTTAGCACTTGTCTGTATTATTCCATTTCTTTTGATCATCAGTAGTGTCGCACAAAATGGCCACCATCTCATTGAATGGGCTAAATCTTTATCACATCATGAATTACCTACATTTGATTGGCTGGAGAGTATCCCGACTTTTGGACCAGAACTTCATCAAAGTTGGCTAAATATCATTAAAACGGATGGTTCTGATCTGGTCTCCAGTATTCAACCTTACATTGGAACGCTAATAGGTTGGTTGTTATCACAGGTAACCAACATCAGTATATTCATCTTTCATGCTGGTGTCATGATCATTTTCAGTTTATTACTTTTTCTTAAAGGTGAAATGATTACCAAATACGTTTATTTATTTGCTAATCGCTTATCTAAACAATATGGCGCTATTACCGTGACACTAGCAGGACAATCCATTCGTGCAGTAGCGCTTGGCGTAGTAGTAACGGCAATCACTCTAGCTCTAATTGGTGGGATCAGTTTTATTGTAACTAAAATGCCACTAGCGGGCGTTTTAACACTGGTGTTATTTATCTGCTGTGTTGCACAAATCGGCCCTGTCATTGTCATGCTCGGTTGTATCATTTGGCAATTTTGGAATGGTCATACTCTCTATGGCATTATATTAATTGTTGTCGCAATTATTTTAACAACGCTTGATAGTGTAATGCGTGCATATTTAATAAAAAAAGGGGCTGACTTACCATTTTTGCTGATTTTATTTGGGGTAATCGGTGGACTACTTAGCTTTGGTTTGATGGGATTATTTATTGGTCCAGTGGTATTGGCATTGACGTATAAAATCATTCAAACATGGATTAATGAACAATCTTAAAAAATAATATTGATGTACAAAATTGAATAAGAAAAATTATATAAACAACATTGACTCAGGACTATGAAATAAGGAGTGTTATTTTCTGGCTTAAAGTGTGTTATTCTACAATTTGAACCAGTTACAATAATATATGAATCATGAGAATACCTTTTATTAAATATAATCATCAAAAGCATCTTAATGAATTAGCAAAAATCCAGCAAAATGCAGATCAATATAGTATTTTGTACGATCCTAAAGCATATAGACAAGCTTTACTTGAAAAAATCAAAAATGCCCAATTTCGAATTTATATTGTAGCACTCTATTTAGAACAAGACGAAGCTGGACAAGAAATACTCAATGCTCTTTACCAAGCAAAAAAAATCAATCCTAATTTAGATATTAAAATCTTTGTAGATTGGCATCGGGCACAACGCGGTCGAATCGGAGAAGACAAAACGCATACCAATGCACGTTTTTATCACCAAATGAAATTACAGCATCCTGGTGTTGATGTTCCAGTATATGGTATTCCAATTAATCGTCGTGAAGTGCTTGGGGTTTTACATCTTAAAGGATTTATTATTGATGATACAGTTATATACAGTGGTGCTAGCCTGAATAATGTATACCTGCATAAACTCGATCATTATCGTTATGACAGATATCATCTTATTACCAATAGATTACTTGCACAAAGCATGATTGATTACGTTGATAATAACTTTTTACCTTTTGACGCTTTACAACGTTTAGATGTTGCAGAACATAAATCACGCAAGCAAATTAAAAGTGAAATTAAAGTTTTACGTCAACATCTTTCTGAAGCCAATTATCAATATACCAATAATGCAAATAATAATGAGTTATCCGTATCACCGATTGCAGGCTTAGGTCGAAATAATTCATTAAATAAAACCATTCACCATTTAATTAATTCAGCGCAACAAAAAGTCACTTTATGTACGCCCTACTTTAATCTGCCAAATATCTTAGTTCGTGACATCATTCGTTTGCTTAGAAAAGGCAAACAAGTTGAAATTATTATTGGTGATAAAGAAGCGAATGACTTTTATATTCCTGAAGATAAACCGTTTAATATTTCCGGTGGCTTACCTTATTTGTATGAAATTTATTTAAGAAACTTTATTGAACGATTGCAGTCATATGTTGATAAAGAACAGTTAATTATTAGATTATGGAAAGATAATGATCAAACCTATCATTTAAAAGGGGTTTGGATTGACAATGAATGGATGTTAGTTACTGGAAACAATCTTAATCCAAGAGCATGGCGTTTAGACCTGGAAAACGGTATTTTAATTCATGATCCTAAACAAGAATTACAGACACAAATCACCCACGAGCTTGAGACAATACGCCAAAAAACGACATTAATTACACACTTTCAACAGATTCAAGCGAGTCAATTTTATCCGAAGCGTGTTCATAAATTAATAAAGAGATTAAGCAGAATCCGCGTAGATAAAGTAATTAAACGTTTGTTATAACCCTTTAAAATGAGTAAATTAGATATAATGGATTTATATAAGTTAAACTTGAAATCATTATATTAATGCTAAAATAAAATGCTCTAATATCTTTATCTCTGTATTAGAGCAATGTTTTAATCAACCATCCATAAAAATGAATGCACCAATCAAACTCTCTTAACTTAGACATCAGATTTATAACATTATTATTTGCTAATGACCAGTTGTTATTGACTACATAAATTTTTATTAACTTATTTTTCTTTGTTAATTTAACAAGCATTAATCGTTTTAGTAACCCATTTATTATTGAATATTTAGGATGTTTCGCTTTTTTATACTAAAACGTATAGTTAACCTCAAACTTTTTTACAGCCTATTATTTAATCTGATTTTGTTGTAAATTGAGTACCGTTCGAGCATTTGATGCGCTGGTTGCAATAATGTCTATAACACCAGAGCGAAGCGCGCCTAAAATCGCTGTTGCTTTAGTATTTTCAGAAGCTATGGCAATAACACACGGGATATTACGAAGTTCATCAATGCTAAGACCAATTACTCGATCATTCATAGCCGTATCAACAGGATCCCCATTGATATCAAAAAAACCATAACCGGCAATATCGCCTACCACGCCTTGCTTCAAAGTTGCATGGGTTATCTCTTGGGGAGTAAACCACCCCAATTGCACCATGTAACTATTTTCGTTCATATCACCAATACCGACTAACGCAATATCTGCTTTGGCTGCTCGTTCTAATGTATCTTTGATGACTCTATTTTGAATAAAAGCTTCTTTAAGCTCTCGATTTTCAACATAGGCTGGCGCATAAAGCGTTTCACTGCTCGCATTAAATTTTCTAGCTAAACTTCGGCTAATATGATCGGCATCAATAATTTCTCCAACCCTTTGGGTACCACCAATTCCGCAAATAAATTTACACTGTTTCTCAGGAAAAACACCCACATGACTTGCAATCGCGGCAACATTACGACCTTGTCCAACCGCCACTGTCACACCTTTTTTTAAAACACTCGATAAATAATTAGTCACAAGTGCGGCTACTTGTCTGCGTTGTTCATCCTCATCTTGATGATCTAAAGCAATTAGCGCTCGTTTTATACCAAAACTATTAATAAATTGTTGTTCGATTCTTGAACTAAATATTGGATGATATTTAACATTAATTTCTACAATTCCTTCCGATCTTGCTTTTTTAAGTAACCGACCGACTTTAATGCGAGAAATACCAAATCGCTTAGCAATCTCTTCTTGAGTCTGCTCATACTCATAGTAAGCAACAGCAATTTCGGTAAGGAGCTCTGTTTCTTGCTTATCTTCAAATATATCCATTATTTTAGCCTTTTGTCATAACATTAATTTTGCTGATTAATTGCTGATAATATATTACAAAAACCTGTCGCTTGCCATGCACTACGACCAATAAATAAGCCATCAATATCTGGTTGAGCAATTAATGAAGTTGAATTTTCGAGATTTACGCTGCCTCCATATAAAAGTATCATTTGATAGGCGATCTGTTGACCATAGAGTTTAACTAAAGCTGATCGCAGCTGATGATGAATATATTGTGCCTCTTCTGGAGTTGCGGCAATACCATTTTCACCTATCGCCCATATTGGTTCATAAGCTATAATCACTTGGGTCGCGTGCTGTTTATCAATCTCAAATAAGGCTATTTTCATTTGTTTAATCACTGTTTCAGCTGATACATCTAAAGACTTTTCCTCATAACTATCACCAATACAAACTAAAGGTGTTAATCCATGTTTCAAAGCAGCTTTCACTTTTTTATTAATGGCTATATCATTTTCACCAAAATTAGCCCGACGTTCAGAATGCCCTATTTCAACAATTTTTGCTCCTGTATCTTTGACCATGATAGGCGATATTTCACCGGTAAAAGCGCCCGAATCTTCAAAGTGCATATTTTGTGCTCCAGTTAAACAATTAATTTTATTATTTAGTAGATAATCTGAAACTTCACGAACACAAGTAAAGGGAGGAATAACAAAAGGTTGGATTTGAGACTTTAAATTCTCTGGATAAAAAGTTCGAAATTGCTCACAAAATAATAACGCTTCTGCAAGCGTTTTATTCATTTTCCAACTGGTGCCTATGTATATTTTTTTCATAACTCATCCTTTAAATAATCACATAATTTTCAGGCAAAAGTGTTAGCCAATTTAAATATGAATAAATGAGTGTAATGACATAAAGATAAAAATAGTTTCACTTATCATTGATTGAGTAAACTAACTTGCCTAGAACAATTTAAAAAGGTTATATAAAAACACTTCATTCTCGAATTTTTTAAATTTCAAGAATAAAGTGTTATTCTAAAAGGTTTGATATAAGCATCTGCTCGTGTAAGTAGATCTTTCCCTTGTACATATCTGTTAGGACTGACAAAAACCTTATCCATATTATTACCCTCATAGAAATACATCGCTAACCAATTAATCATCATTAAATTAAATAATAATTAATTTACTACTCTAGAATTACTTCTCTAGTTTTAATTGTTTTAAAAATTCATTCATAATCATCCAAGCTGATTCAGAACCTGCATCCCTATGACCAATTGCCCTTTCACCTAATCGCATTGACCGACCTTTTTTTGCAATTAAATTAATGGTTTTGTCTGAACCTTTTTTCATCTCACTTACGCAAGTTTCCAATGTCTTAATCGGATCATCCTCTTCTTGATAATGTTTCAATACATTAAGACCCGGTATGAGAGCATCAATCATGGTTTTATCATTGAGTTCAGCTTTTCCACGCATTTGTACCGCCTCTACCCCATCTTGGTACATTTGGCAAAATTCTTTAAAAGTTACCGATTGTTTTCCAACGGTATGATTAGCCATTTTCATAAAAAAACTGCCATATAAAGGGCCTGATGCACCCCCAACTTTACTCAATAAAATCATGCCAACTTTTTTCATCAACTCTGCAATATCTGCCGTTGTCTCGGATAATATATCGAGTTGCTTTGAAACTTCACGAAAGCCAATGGTAAGATTGATACCGTGATCACCATCACCAATATCTGAATCTAATTGACTTAAATGATCGCGATTTTGCTCTGCCATATCAGCAATTTTTTTGAATGTCTCAATAAAATAAGTTTTGTTTAGTTCCAAAGCGCTCATTTTTTCTCTCCTTGAAGATTAATAGGCAATCTTGAAATAAGGTGTATCACAAGGATGACTTAATAAACCTTTCAACTCATCATCAAGTTTGATCATAGAAATAGACATGCCTACCATATCCATTGAAGTGACATAATTACCAACAAGCGGTTGATAAATCTTGATCCCCTTTTGTTCAAGTAATTTATGTGTTTTTCGATAACAGATATATTGATCCATTAAAGCTAGACCACCTAATCCATTTATCAGTAACTGAACTTCGTCACCAGCTTGTAGTTTTGATTCTTGTAAAAGATGATCGATTAATTGGCTTACCACAATATCGGCTTTTGCCAATTTGGTTCTTTCTATACCAGGTTCACCATGAATACCCATGCCAACTTCCATATCACCATCTTGCATATCAAAAATAACTTCACCTGTAACTGGCAAGGTAGACGAAGATAAGGCGACCCCCATGGAATAAGTATTCGCATTGGCTTTTTCAGCTAGCGCTTTAACTTTATCTAAGTCATAACCTTTCGCTGCTGCACTGGCTGCAATTTTGAAAACAAACACATCGCCAGCCACACCTCGCCGATCAGCAATATTTTGTGATGAATAGATATCGTCAGTCACGGTAACCGTCTCAACACGGATCCCCTCTTCAGCAGCTAATTCTGCCCCCATATCAAAATTCATTACATCACCAGCGTAATTTCCATATACAAAAAGGCATCCCTTACCACAATCAACAGCCTTTACAGCTTCATAACAATATTCAGGAGAAGGGGAAGTATTTACATTCCCCACCGCAGCTGCATCTGCAAAATCTTTACCGACATATCCTAAAAATGCCGGTTCATGTCCAGAACCGCCTCCAATAATGATTCTTACTCTTGGTTCAGTACTAATATGTTTACTTACCACAACTCGATCACAATTTTGTTTAAGTTCAACATAACTGCTGTGTGCTAAGCAGTATCCTTCTAACATCTCCTCAACAACATCATAACCATCATTAATCAATCTTTTCATATTGTTACCTCTCCATCCTTCCAACATCTACTGCATCACTAATCAAACTAGGAAAAGTGATAATATATATCCACCGACTATACCTGCACTTACAGCTGCCATAACATTTTTTGCAGATTTGAGTTTGCTACCACCTGTTAAAGCCGAAGCTACCCACACACCGACCCCTGCCGCTAATCCTTGATCGACCCATGCCGAACCACTTTGAGTGATCATGGGGGTTGCTATGCCGTGATTAATGCACCAGACAGTACCAACAATGAAAGCAGCGGCCATCCATCCACCAATAGGGCCCCAATTATCGACCATCCGTCCCCATGCCATCCTTATTACAAATGGGAAAATAAACGCCCCAATTAAAGTGGCTATCGCGAGTTTTATAGACATAATTATTCACTCCAGAATTCAGTATTTATCTCTTTTTTTGAAAAACTTTGATTTGTTTGCTGCGTAAAATCTTCTCTTTTGTCTCTTTTAATTTTTCAAAATCAGAACGCCTTAAACCTGGCTCTCTTGGATTTTCATTGATAAAGTCTTTTTTCTTTGCCATATCCTTTTCAATGTAAGCTGCTGTAATACCACCTAAAGTCGCACCACAGATAACTAACAATATAGTGGGTAATGAAGCAACAAAAGCGCTACCACCTTGGATAAAGGTGTCTCGCATAATGCCACACACGGCAATTGCCAATCCCATGTCAACAAAAGCTGCATCATCTTCATTACCTGTTAAATTAATATAATGATTCATATACCACATTGGTCCGATAATCATAATTGCAGCCAAATATCCGCCAAAGATACCGTAAGCGCCTAATTGAGACCAAACCGCCATAACGATCATTCCTGCAATACAATAACCAACAAAACTTCGAAAAAATTTCATCTCAATTATCTCTTATTAAATATTTTGTAATTCAGCTAAAATACCTTCAATATCGTCATCCACCATAGCTTGAATTGATGCAACAAAAGCACCCTCAACTAAAGGTGCATCAACTAATGTCACTTTGTTTTTTAATGGTTCGTCTTCTATAAGGTCAATGGCTGTTTCAGCACTTAAAATGGCACTACCAATATCAGCAAAGATTAGAATATTACGATGATCAGAAGATTGTTTGATGATGTTATAAATTGCGAGAGGATCTGTTCCCATTCGACCATCTTCCGTTCCCCCTGCTGAAAAAATTTTTACATCACCTGTTGAATCCACCATCTCTTCTATCATTTCTTTAAGCCCATCAGTGATTTTTCTACTGTGTGACACTAATACGATACTAACCATGAAACCTCCGAACAAATGATTGATAGATTATCTTTTGTTCGATTATATAGAGTAAAAAAATAGAGAAAATTATTTTTTAATAAATTTGTGACTAAGATCTAAATATTAAAATGATGAGAATTTATGGCTAAATGAATGACGATTATTAGTAATTATTGAATTACAGATAGGATAAATGATTTAAATTTCTTAATAATGGATAATAAGAGCAGAGTAATGGGTTATTAAATATATGATCATAAGTTTAAGATTAAAACAAAAGTAAAAAGTTAAATTTTAATAATGAGTTGTTACTCATTATTAAAAAAAGAAGCCATAATTAAATAACGTCATAAATATTGGCATAATTAAGGTTAATAAAAATCCTTGCACAATTGCAGAAGGAACAATCATTATACCTGCGCCTTTTTGTAGCATCGGTAAGGTAAAATCCATTGAGGTGGCACCACATAAACCCAGTGCAGTAAGTTTATAACGTTTTATTAAACTCGGAATTAAAATGATGGCGCATAATTCGCGTAAAATATCGTTTAAAAAGGTGGCACTACCAATAATTGCACCATGCGCTTTTGTCATTAAGAGTCCAGAAAGTGAATACCAGCCAAACCCAGATGACATAGCTAATCCAACCTGAATTGGTTGATTGAATATCAATGCCGCTATAATACCGCCTAAAAAAGTACTTATTATTACAATTATTGTGGTAGCAATACCAACTTTACTAAGTAAGATTTGCTTTAATGAGATATTATTACTTCGTAACTGAATACCAACTAATAAGAGTAAAAAGATCAAAACAACTTTAGTAATATCTTCATTATAATGCCAGATAAAAAGAGGAATTAGGCCAGCAATAAAACCTAGAATCAAAGCAATACAAACCCGTAATGATTCTAAAATCATTCTAAAACGTGAGCCAATATCATGTTTAGTATGAGTGGTTTGCCAAGGTAGGAAAATATCAAATAACATCAAAAAGATAAAATTACCACCAAAAGTACATATAAATAAAATACCAGCATAAAATAAGATAGTTTGTAAATTATCTTTGAGATTATCAAGGTGAGCTAATTCGGAACCCATTAGAAATAGAATAAAATAAACCATCCCGCTAAGGGTTTTGTTAATTTTGGTTATCCATTGTTGGTTTTTAAAAGTAATTAAATATCCCAAACACAATGGCACAAATGCAATAAGAAGACCAAAATACATTTTTTATTCCCTGACTATTTAGTTTTAATTATTATCTTACTCATATGAAGTTTTCGATAAATCGACAATTGGGTTAAGTAGACTAGCATAATTATGCAGGAGTCGATTTTACGTGTCGCTTGTAAACACCCAATACAAGCGACAATTTTGTCTATTTTAATATAGAGATATTGTGATTAACAATAAAGCTAGTTTATTATTTTAATAAAGCCAAATTCTCTGTAATACTATTTTCAAGTTGATCCAATAAAGCATAACGATTGCGATATTCTGATCGTTTTTTACTAGCGATTTCATCAAGTGATTTTCGATAGATTTGATTTGGCAATATAAATAAACCATTGCTGTCTTGCTTGCCATCAATGGTTAACCAGAAATCATCATAATCCGATAAAATACGTTCTTGTCGGCTATTGTAGCGCCAATTATTGTAAATATGCGTTTTATTACCCACCGCCACTATTTGTTCTAGATTAAAATAGCGCGCAATGACTAAGATCGCCTCTAGCGCAACACGTTTAGGAAACAGTCCATAACACTGTTTTGTTGCTTGTTGTACTCGAATGCGAGCCTCACGATGACCTGTACCTTGTAGTCCAGCAATAAAAAGTGTTGTTTTTTGTTGATATTGCATTATCGTAAAAGTTACCGTAGCCAGATCAATGCCATCGTTATCATAAAAATATAGACTGATTTCACCTTCACGAGCAAACTTATTGCGTGCTTGAATAGCGATTTTGATATTAGCATCATTTTTTACCTTAACATCAGCCAATACAAAAGCGATATTCGGATTATAAAAAGCTTTAGTCATACTGTCTGGATGTTTAGCTAAAAAATCATAATGGTAGGCTAATGCCTCAAAACGTTCTTGTTGACTTAGACAAGAGGCTAAATAAGGTCGTTGTAATTTACATGGTAAATTGGTTTGGCATGATAAATAATAGCCCAATAATGGATATAATCTCAATTTATCCAATAACTTGAATGTTATCGGACTTAAAAATAAGGTTCGAAAAAAAAATTTGAAACGATAAGTCGATTTTAGCCACAGTTCATTAAGCGGCAGTTTACCGGTACAAAGCCAGTTAAACAGTTGCCACTTACTTTTAGGCTGGGACATATTCGTAATATTATTCATAAGCAAAAAAATTAAATCAATAAGTTATTTTATTAAATAGTTATATGATGACTAAACTAATAAATAATAATGAAATATTAGTAAAAAGCCATAAAAATCGAACAATAAGGTTACAACACAATCTGAGTTGGCGCAACTGTTCCGAATAAAAGACTGAATTATGTGAAAATAAAAAACGGTGAACTGGTCACCGTTTTTCTATTAAAGTAAATAATTAGTTTAATAACAATAATTATTGTCCTTTAACTTCTTTCAAACCGTTGAAAGGTGCTTTAGAACCTAATGCTTCTTCAATACGAATTAATTGATTATATTTAGCAACACGATCAGAACGGCTCATAGAACCAGTTTTGATTTGACCAGCAGCTAAACCAACAGCTAAATCAGCAATAGTTGAATCTTCAGTTTCACCAGAACGATGAGAAATAACAGCGGTATAACCAGCATCTTTCGCCATTTTAACTGCAGCGATAGATTCAGTTAATGTACCAATTTGGTTCACTTTAACTAATATAGAGTTTGCGATGCCTTTTTCAATACCTTGTTTGAAGATTTTAGTATTAGTAACAAATAGATCATCACCAACTAATTGGATTTTGTTACCAAGAGCTTTAGTTTGGTATGCCCAACCTTCCCAATCACTTTCATCTAAACCGTCTTCGATAGATACGATTGGATACTCATTAGTTAAACCTTCTAAATAGTGAGTAAATTCTTCTGCAGTGAATTCTTTGTTGCCTTCACCTTTTAATACATATTTACCTGTTTCTTTGTTATAGAATTCAGAAGCGGCACAGTCCATCGCTAAAGTAATGTCTTTACCTAGTACATAACCTGCTTTTTCTACAGCTTCTTTAATGCATGCTAATGCTTCTGCATTTGAACCTAAGTTAGGCGCAAAACCACCTTCATCACCAACAGCAGTATTCATACCTTTAGCATGTAAAACTTTTGCTAAGTTATGGAATACTTCAGAACCCATACGGATTGCTTCACGAACTGTTTTAGCACCAACTGGTTGAATCATGAATTCTTGTAAGTCGATGTTGTTATCAGCGTGTTCACCACCATTGATGATGTTCATCATTGGTAATGGCATAGAGTATTGACCTGGTGTGCCGTTAAGATCTGCGATATGTTGAAAAAGTGGAACACCTTTAGCAGCAGCAGCAGCTTTAGCAGTTGCTAAAGAAACAGCAAGAATTGAGTTAGCACCTAAGTTAGATTTGAAGTCAGTTCCATCTAAGTCAAGCATGATTTGGTCGATAGCTGCTTGATCTAGCGCATCCTTACCAACAACAGCTTTAGCGATTGGGCCATTTACATTTTCAACAGCTTTTAATACACCTTTACCTAAAAAGCGAGATTTATCACCATCACGAAGTTCTAATGCTTCACGTGAACCTGTTGATGCTCCTGATGGAACGATTGCTAAACCAACAAAGCCACCTTCCAAATGAACTTCTGCTTCAACAGTTGGGTTACCACGAGAGTCGATTACTTCACGACCATGTACTTTAACGATTTTTGCCATGTTATTTTCCTCTATATGACAGATATATTACTAATGTTAATCCAAAAACTATTTTTGTTGCTGCTCTTGATAAGTTTTGGCAGCTTTCACAAAACTCCCAAATAGTGGGTGTCCATCTCGTGGTGTCGAGGTAAATTCCGGGTGGAATTGACAAGCAACAAACCAAGGATGATCTGGGATTTCAATGATCTCAACAAGTTTTCTATCTGTTGAAAGACCTGTTACTTTTAACCCAGCCTCAACTACTTTTGGTAATAAATTATTATTTACTTCGTAACGATGACGATGACGCTCCGTGATCGACTCATTTTTATACATGCTATATACTAATGAATTCGGTTCTAAATGGCAAATCTGAGATCCTAAACGCATAGTACCACCTAAATCACTGTTTTCATTACGTTGTACTACATTACCTGATTCATCGCTCCACTCAGTAATTAAAGCGATAATAGGGTTAGCACAGTCTTTAACGAACTCAGTAGAATTGGCATCTTTAATCCCAGCTACATTACGTGCATATTCAATCATTGCAACTTGTAAACCAAGACAAATACCTAAATAAGGGATTTTATTTTCACGGGCATAACGAGCAGCCATGATTTTACCTTCAACGCCACGATAACCAAATCCACCAGGAATGAGAATCGCATCTAAACCTTTTAACAGATCCGTACCGCGTGATTCAAGATCTTCTGAATCAATATAACGGATATGCACAGTTAAACGATTTTTTAATCCACCATGTTTTAATGCTTCATTCACTGATTTATAAGCATCAGGTAGAGCAATATATTTACCCACCATACCAATTGTAACTTCACCAACTGGATTGGCTTCTTCATAAATTACTTGTTCCCACTCAGAAAGATCCGCTTCTTTGCATTCAAGATGGAAACGATTGCAAACAAAGGTATCTAAATTTTGTGATTTTAATAATGCCGGAATTTTATAAATAGAATCGACATCTTTAAGTGAAATAACTGCACGCTCAGGCACATTACAAAATAGTGCAATTTTAGATCTTTCATTTGCAGGAATAATGCGATCAGAACGACAAATAAGAACATCTGGTTGAATACCAATTGAAAGAAGTTCTTTCACTGAATGTTGCGTTGGTTTGGTTTTAACTTCACCAGATGATGCTAAATAAGGCACCAATGTTAGATGCATAAATAGAGTGTGCTCACGACCAACATCAACGGCTAATTGACGGATCGCTTCTAAAAATGGTAACGATTCAATATCCCCTACCGTGCCGCCAATTTCAACAATGGCGACATCAAAACCTTTTGCACCTTCAATTACACGTGATTTAATCTCGTTAGTAATATGAGGAATAACTTGAATGGTTGCCCCTAAATAGTCTCCACGACGCTCTTTACGCAATACGTCAGAGTAGATACGTCCAGTTGTGAAGTTATTTTTACGTGTCATTTTAGTACGTATAAAACGCTCATAATGACCTAAGTCCAGATCTGTTTCAGCACCGTCCTCAGTCACAAAAACTTCACCATGTTGAATAGGGCTCATTGTACCCGGATCAACATTAATGTAGGGATCAAGTTTTAGCATGGTGACTTTTAAATTGCGGGCTTCTAAAATTGCAGCAAGAGACGCTGCGGCAATGCCTTTACCTAAAGAAGAAACGACACCGCCTGTAACAAAAATATAATTCGTGACCATTAATACCAGACCATTATTTATTTAATTGAATAATATTGCATCGATTTTAAACTATAAAAATCACTGCAATATACGATGAATCAGACGGGAAATTAGTATAACAGAATCTGCCTTAGCTCACAATTGAATAATTAAGCACAGCAAATAACTTGCTCACTTTGCTCAATTAAATAACATCAATTATTCAGCTAATCCGCCTAAATATTAATCCAAACCATTAATTTGTATCTTGAATAAATTTATCTTTATAGTTACTGATTATTTTTTCTAGTCTCAAATGATTCGAACCTTTTTTCCAAATAATCAAAATACTATTGATTAAGCTGATTAAGATAACAAATAGAAATACGCAATTGTTGATCAAAATAGGCGATGAAAAAGAAAATAACTGTTTTTTATCAAAATTATAGATTGTTTGCGTAGTTACTAATAATTTCGAATTCTTCTCATTGTGATAATTTCCACTTTTTACTATATCTGCTTTTTTAAGGTTGCTACTATTACCTGAAAAAATTGCATTATAATCAGTTTGTGGTTTGATTGACGATTTATTTATGCTGTTTTTATCATCAATGTTTCTAATGGTGATCAAATCATTTAATATCTGATAGGTAAAATCTAATTTTTCACCGGCATTGGTAAGAAAGAACATTAACACGGCAAGTATTAACCCCGTAATAGCTAATAAAACATTATGGTAGATAAATTTTGGTGCGCCATAATTTTTCACTTCTTCACTTATTGATAAATAGTCACCGTAACTGAGTAATTGTGCAGTTTCAAGCTCTGCCTGCATATCAATCGATACATCACTGTTATTAGGAAGAAACATTTTCCAGTGTTCGGGATAAAAGACATTAAAATTTGATTCAATACTTAATTGATGATTAACAGGACAGTTATCCCTAATTTGTGCTTTAATATGATTAACATACTCGCTAGGTATTTCTCGCTTTATATACGATGCTATCATAGATAATATGAAACAGATGATTGAAAAGGCAACCAGTACGAGCGATTGAAAATGCTCTAAAGCCAATAATCCCATCACGCCAAATACAAACAATCCAATCATTAATTTGCCAGAGTTGCTCCGGTCTTCGATTGCTGTTTCAAATTGATTTTTTTCTCTTTTGTTAAGAATCTCAAAAGTAGGTACTCTTTCTGATTCTTCTGTTATTAGTTGAGTAAAGGTTTCATTTGCGCTTTCAGCTCTACTCAAAGGAATAGGTATTAATTTTCCCGTCTGCCAATATTCTATAATTTGATTTTCTTTACGACAAGATAGATTTATACCAGCTTCCAATAAATCATAATTGTTTATTTTAACAACAATTGCATAGCTTCTAGTCAAAACAACTTCTGCAGTATTGATGCAGTTTGTCTTAATTCTAATGTCATCGTCACATAAAATATTCTGAAACCCTTTAATACGACTTTCCATATGGTAAGGAAAGAATAACCGTAGACTCCCCATCTTGTAATAGTAATCATAATGACTTTCATCGGGATAATCTTTTTCAATATAACTCTTAATTCTCATGACATCCAAACTGATTAATGAACTTTGCCATTGATAAGGAGGAGAAATAAAATCTTCATTATCAAGATAAGGCTTAAGCAAAAAAACTTCTTCTTCAGTTAACTGTCGGACGGCATTTTCACGGATAACGACATCACCTTCAAGTGGCCTTTCTTTATACAGATCATTCAGTATTTTTGGTTTCTGGATAATCCCCTTTACCAAAGATGGCAAGTAACCAACAAAAAATATAATCGCTAAAATATATAACATACTATTGATTTCTTATAAAAATAAATAAACAACGATATTGCCTAACTTAACTTCATAATATTAAATGATTTCGTCTGCATTAGATTAATTAACTCTGAAACCAGAAATACTATGGCTATAGTAATAACAACTATCACTCACCTATCAGACAATATAGATTGTCAGACAAAAACCATGCCAGCTAAAATAGCATAATGATTGATAAATTCTTTTGACTGTTCATCTAATATTTAAATTCCTTATTTTAAAAATTATTTATTTTTTTATTTAAATACAGCTCATTTATAAAATAATAAAAAATTATTTATCTGCTTGCTGTAATGTGTTAACTCTTTTTTTATTATTTGGCAAGTTTCTCCTGACATTCAATAAAAGCTTTAAGCTTATCGATATCTTTAATCACCAATTTTCCAGCAACTTTATGTACGATATCTAAATTTATTAATTCATTAACAGCGCGGCGATAGACACGATCTGTTGTACCAAAACGTTCAGCTTCTAGGTAGCTTTTTTGAAAATTATTGACTGGATGTACATTTAGATGATGCTGATAAATATCAAAAGCAATATTAAAACAAATTGAATATAACGTTCTTTTTAATAAGATATCTAATGTTTCTTGATAATCAAAAGCGATAGCACTGGCAAAAAACAGCGCTAATTTAGGGTGTTCAAGTAATGATAGATATAATTTATCAATACTAACTATAGCAATGGTTAACACATCTTCGGCAATAATATCAAATTGACATAAATAATCGGTAAAAAACTCCATTTCACCAAAAATATGCTCATCACAATCTATGGTACCAAGATGAAAACAGCGCCCATTATTTGCCTGATAACGTATCGAAATCGTACCATTATAAACAACAATTAACTTATCGACTTTACATCCCTGCCGGAAAAGAATCGTCTTTTCATCAACAATTTTTTTATCAACAATACACTGCTCTATAATTGTTTCAAATAATTGATTATTATCTTGCCAATATTGGCTAAAACGACCTTTATTTAATGATCTCAACTGCATAAAATTATCACAACTAACGAACTTTTAATCACAATATTACTTTATATTTGTAAAATCTAGATACTCAATTATCCATATCATTATCTTATTTTAATATGGCATAATTATAATCAACTGTGATAATAATAGCGATATACTATTTTATTTTAACTTTTTGTAATTCATTATTTTTTGTTAAATTTTATCGATGCTACTTATCCTCTTCTTCTCGATCATTGAAATAGCTAACATTATAATAATAATTACATAAAAAACTGGGATTGCATTCATAATAATTTGCATACTGAAATACTTACTCAATACAGAACTAATTGCCGGACTAAACATGGCTCCAGCACTGCCACTGATTAAAATATATGACACATTTTTACTTGAGGCATTTTTTACAAATGTCACGCCGTAAGCGACAAAGGCATTATATAATGCAGCACAAACAAAACCATATCCATAGGTAAAATAACCAATATAATCAACATGTTGAACATTGACAATCAACAACGTCATAATAAAAGCTAATATAATAATAGTTACGAAAAAATACTCAATTTTAATGCGTGTAACAATTAGTGTCGAAACGAGAGCCCCTATCAAGGCTGCACCCCAATATTGAGTAATAATATTGCCTGCATTTTCAAATGAAATAGAAAATTTATGACTTACAAATAATGGCGCCCAAGTTAAAAAAGTGTATAAGGCAAGCATTGCCAAAAATAATCCAAAACCAGCAGATAAAATGCCAAAGTTCCATTCAGATTTTTGATGACTTTGCTGTTTTTGATCTGCATGAGGCTTACTAATTAAATTAAAATTGGTAAATAGAATGATAACTAACATCAATACAGTGACAATGCCAACCGTTAAATAGCTAGTAGCCCAAGACAGGTCATGAGTTAAAGCGTAGGTTGTAATAAGTGGAAAGATCACGCCAGCAATATTGAAAGTAGCATCTTGTACAACTAATATTGTACTTTGTATTTTATCTTGCCAAGTAGATACCACAATTGTACCAGCAATACACAAACCTATTCCACCACATAAACCAACCAAAATCATACAAAATTTAAGCATTATTAGAGATTTAGTCAGATATAAAATAAATGAACATATTATGATAATACTATAATTTAGTAAGGTAATTCGTTTAATACCAATAATATCAATTAAAAAAAATGCTAAAATTGTTCCCAATAATGCCCCTCCATTTAATAAAGAAAAAATGAATGCAACATTATTGACATCAGCATTGAAACTTTGTGCAATTGGTTCAATTAGCATACCAAATTGACTGGCAAAACCAGCCATAATGAAATTAGCTAAAAAACTGATAAAAGTAAGAGATAATTTATTTTTCATATTATTATCCAAAGATATCCATTACATTACTAATTAAGATTATGTGGCAACATTTAAAGCCAGCTTTATCATATTATTGAATGTTAATTGCCTCTCCTCTGCAGTCGTTTCTTCACCAGTTAAACAATGATCTGAAACCGTTAAAATGGCTAATGACTCAATATTAAATTGCTGTGCAATACCATATAGACCTGCGACCTCCATATCTATACCTAAAACACCCGATCTTTCGAGCGTACCAATTAACGTTTCATCTGGGTCATAATAAAGATCACCACTAAAAACATTACCAACTTTTACAGGTAAACCCATCTCATTAGCTATTTCATATGCACGATGTAATAATGAAAACGTCGCGGATGTTGCAATGTTATAACCATTAGCTCTTTTTTGATTAGTCATAGAATCTGTTCCAGCAGCCATCGCTAAAATAACATCTCGCATTTTAATGCCTAGTTGGGTAGCACCTATACTACCAACTCGAATAATGCGCTTAACGTTATAGTCATTAATTAATTCATGTGCATAAAGTGTCATTGATGGGATACCCATTCCATGTCCCATCACAGAAACAGCAACACCATCATAAAGGCCTGTATATCCAAGCATATTACGTACATTACAAACTTGTTTTGCGTCAGTTAAATAATTTTCTGCAATAAATTTGGCTCGTAAAGGATCGCCAGGCATGATAACGGTTTGTGCAAAATCGTTAGGATTAGCATTGATATGTGCGGTCATAATATTTCCTGATTAATTAGTAAGTTAATTCTAAATTATAATCAGGATATATTTCATTCAACTAGGACATAAGTCCGAAATCGTTGTTCTATGCCACATTTTTGGAATTTTTTGGGTAATTTGATAATTAAATTATCATTGATTTTTAAAAAGTCGCTTGATACGCCTCTTGTTTTATTTTGAAGATAACTTATTTCACTGTTTTTTCACTGCGGGATAAGCCGATAATACCAGAACGAACCATTTCAACTATATCGCAGGTTTCTCGAATTGAAGAGAGAAATGACTCAAGCTTGTCACTCGTTCCTATTATAAAAAAGGCGCTTCATAATGTACCTTTTGTTTTTTTTGAAGATAATTTATTTCACTGTTTTTTCACTGCGAGATAAGCCGATAATACCAGAGCGAACCATTTCAACTATATTGCAGGTTTCTCGAATTGAAGAGTGATCCTCGCCAAAATATTAGACAGTGCCCACCTCTATCATTTTTTCATTTTGG
>CAMLMY010000012.1 GCA_946481345.1 uncultured Gilliamella sp.
TGAAGGTGGTCGTACTGTTGGTGCTGGTGTTGTTGCTAAGGTTATTAAATAATTTCAGCAATCGCAATCATAGAAAGGGTATCTTTTGATACCCTTTCTTACCTAGTCTGTTTAGCAAAATGTTTTTAGAGAAAGAGCATTTTGGAAAATGGATAATATTATAAATAACATAATCATAGGTTTTATATGCTAGTAAGTAACGAGAGTCAAGATACAAATACTGTTCTAGACAAATTTAAATGGGTTTTGGTTCTAGTATTAATTGCGCTAATTGTTTGGGGAAATTCTTATTTCTCTTTACCTAATGATATATATCAACCAAATGCGATCGTTCGAATTATTGCAGTTGTTGTGGTTTCGCTTTTAACCTTATTTATTGCATTTACAACCGCTAAAGGGAAATCGTTTATAGCTTTTCTGCAAGAATCACGAAAAGAACTCAGAAAAGTTGTATGGCCTACTCGTAAAGAAGCTGTACAAACAACTTTATTAATCGCTGTTATTACCGTTATTGTTGGTACTGCGCTTTGGGGAATGGATTCTTTGTTCCGTTCAATCATCTTTTATTTAACTTCAATAGGGCGTTAATATGAGTGAAACACAACAAAAACGCTGGTATGTGATCCAAGCTTATTCTGGCTATGAAGCACGTGTTGCACAATCATTACGTGAATATATTAAATTACATAATATGGAAGATTCTTTTGGGGAAGTTTTAGTACCAACCGAAGAAGTTGTTGAAATGAAAGGTGGACAGCGCCGTAAAAGCGAACGTAAATTTTTCCCAGGTTATGTTTTAGTTGAAATGATGATGAACGATGCAACTTGGCATTTAGTTAAAAGTGTACCAAGAACAATGGGATTCATTGGTGGGACATCAGATAGACCAGCGCCAATTAGCCAACGTGAAGTTGATGCAATTATGAATCGTCTACAGCAAGTTGGTGATAAACCGCGTCCTAAAACATTATTTGAACCAGGTGAACTTGTTCGTGTTAACGAAGGTCCATTTGCTGACTTTAATGGTGTAGTTGAAGAAGTAGATTACGAAAAAAGTCGCTTAAAAGTGTCGGTTTCTATTTTTGGTCGTTCTACTCCAGTTGAACTTGATTTTAGCCAAGTAGAAAAAAGCTAAAAACTTAACTGTTTTACTGCACGATATTTATAGAAAAACACAGAGCATATGCTCTGTGTTTTTGTTTTAAACAAATAAATTTTATTGAAGTTATGATTATTCAGCTTCAAATTCTTCTAACTGTTGTTGTAAATCAAACCAATTTGACTCTGCTTTATCTAATTCTATTTTTAAATTACTTTGATTGAGTAGCAATTGCGTCAGTTCTGTTTTTTTATCTGAACCGTAAAGATCGGGATCCGCTAATTGCTCTTCAATAATTTTTAATTGATCATTTAATCGAGCAATAATTTTCTCTTCTTTTTGTAACTGCTTTTTAAGTGGCTGTAATTGTGCTCGAGCCTCAGCATCCTTACGTTTCTGCTCTTTACGTTCTTGAGCTGAAACTTTAGGTAAATTTTCTTTTTTTATTGGCTTATTTGTTTCTTGTGGTTGGTTTTCTGTTTTCTGTTCTTCTGTAAGCCATTTATGATAATCATCAAGATCACCATTAAAAGGTTCGACTTTATGATCATGAACTAAGTAAAACTCATCAGTAGTAGAACGCAATAAATGCCTATCATGAGAGACCACAACTAACGCCCCCTCAAAATCGATTAATGCTTCAGTCAAGGCTTGTCGCATATCTAAATCTAAGTGGTTTGTTGGTTCATCGAGCAACAGTAAATTTGGTTTTTGCCAAACAATTAACGCTAAAACTAATCGAGCCTTTTCACCACCAGAGAATGTTTTTACTGGTTCACTAACTTTATCACCATGAAAATCAAAACCTCCCAAATAATTACGTAATTCTTGTTCGGTATTTTTCGGCTCCGCAAGTTGTTTTAAATGCCATAAAGCTGATTCATCTGCCCGTAAATATTCTAATTGGTGTTGAGCAAAATAGCCAAGCTGTACCCCTTTAGCCAAGCTAACCTGACCTTGCATTGGTGGTAATTCACCAGCCAATAACTTGATGAGTGTTGATTTACCAGCACCATTACGACCTAATAAACCTATGCGAGAACCTGGAACTAAATTAAGTTTAATCTGTTCTAATACAATTTTGTCACCATAGCCGGCAACGATATTTTCCATCGTTAATAAAGGACTTGGTAAGAATTCAGTTTGTCTAAATTTAAAGTGAAATGGATTATCAACATGTGCTGGTGCAATTAATTCCATCCTTTCTAACATTTTTATTCGGCTTTGAGCTTGTTTAGCTTTGGTTGCTTTAGCCCTAAAACGATCAATATAGCTTTGTAAATGTGCAACTTTAAGTTGCTGGCTTTCATACATTGATTGTTGCTGAGCCAGTTTTGCTGAGCGTTGTGTCTCGAATGATGAATAATTACCGGTATACTCAAATAATTTCTTTTGTTCAATGTGAATAATTTTATTAACCAATGGATCTAAGAAATCACGGTCATGTGAAATTAAAATAAGTGTACCTTGATAATTACTTAACCATTTTTCTAACCACATCACAGCATCTAAATCAAGATGGTTGGTTGGTTCATCAAGAAGAAGTAAATCAGAACGGCACATTAACGCTTGCGCTAGATTAAGTCGCATACGCCAACCACCAGAGTAGGATTTAACCGGTAATGTTAATTGTTCATTGGAAAAACCTAAACCATGCAGTAACGTTGCCGCTCGAGAGCGGATAGTCCACGCATCAATGTTATCAAGTTTTTCATGAATAAGCGCAATTTGCTCACCATTATTTTTTTCGTAAGCAATCTCTAAATCTTGTTCTAATTTTCGAAACTCACGATCACCATTAATAACATATTCGATAGCGGCTGTATCTAATGCTGGTGTTTCTTGATTTACCCATGCTAATTGCCATTGAGCAGGAATAGAAACACTACCGGCATCAGTTTGAATTTCACCTTTAATTAATGAAAAAAGTGTGGACTTACCACAGCCATTTTTACCGACTAATCCAACTTTCTGTTTAGGATTTATTGTTGCTGATGCATTATCTAAAAGTAGATTAATGCCTCTACGAATTTGGATAGAATCAAACACTATCATGACGGAGTCACCTATGATTCAATATAAAATGTGTTATGCTAACAAAAAATAAAGCGTATGCAAAATCATAATAGGAAATTTAACATGGTAATGAATTCTTATTGCCTAAATTTGAAAAGTTATTGTTAATAAACTGTCAATTTGATGATATTGTTAAGAAAGCCTGAGAGATTGAATACGTTAGATTGTGAGGCTGAATCAAAACTATTGTAAGTTTTGTAATTTATGACGGTAATTGTTATTGTTGGCAGTTTGGGCAATAAAGCTGAAACCATTTATCCTTATGGTATTAATGCCATGTTCAGTATTTTAAGTAAAGTTGCGACTTTGGCGGAAGTATTAGAAGCAACAAAGGCAAAAGAATATTGCCTTAACACTTAAATTAGTCCGTAACCTTAAATAGTCATAAATACCCTTTATCAGTATTCTGATAAAGGGCATCATAATTATATTATCGTTTAAGTGCTGACAAAGATCTGCGAATAATAAGACAACAGATCGTAATGAAAACAAATAATCCTAAATATTGAGACACATCGCCTAAGTCAGGGAATATTGCCAGAGGTGCATCTCCACCACCATTAGTGACGCTAATGACAATCACAATGGCAAGTATAACACCAACTAAACTTTCACCGACGATTAAGCCTGATGCAATTAAAGACGCTTTACGATCTACTTTTTTGAACTCACTTTCTGGATCTAAATTTAGTTTTTGTGCTTTTGCATATGCCTGACGTTTTACTATCCATGATAATAATGAACCAGTAAATATAGCCAATGTAATACTTGGTGGTAAGTAAATACCTAATCCGATAGCTAAAGCAGGTAGACGGAATTTAGTTTTCTTTTTGGCTAAAATTAGGTCAATGATGATAACTGTTGCGCCTACAGCTAAACCTATCAAGATCATTGTCCAATCTAGATTATGAGAAAAAATTCCTTTAGCAATGGTTGTCATCAAAGTTGCTTGAGGCGCGGCTAATACTTGGGTAGGATCCATATTTGTACGAGGAACCGCACCAGTAAAACCATAAGCGTTATAGAGTATTTCAAGAATAGGGGCAATGACAATAGCACCGACAACACAACCAATTAAAAGGGCTACTTGTTGTCGCCATGGCGTGGCATGAACTAAATAACCTGTTTTCAAATCTTGTAAATTATCATTTGAAATACATGCAATTGATAGCACAACACTAGTTGTAAATAGGGCTAATGCAGTGATAAAGTCAGTTCCTTCGACAGAGGATAACATACCGTGTGTTTCACTTAAGCCAAGTAATATTAGTGAAATAGCTATAGCGGCAACAATGGCAATACCTGATATAGGACTGGCTGAAGAACCAACTAAACCAGCCATATAACCACAGGCAGCTGCAACTAAAAATCCCATAATAAATGCAAATAAAACAGCACAAATTACTAGTAACCAAGCAATACCAGTTGATAAACCACTATCAGAAATAAAAGAGTGAAAGGTTGCAACTAAGATAATTAGCATGCCAGCCATAATGATAAAAATTGTTTTTGGTGACAAGTCTCTATCTGTTCGCTCAATATCATTTACAGAAATATCAGAGCGAAGTGTTTTTAACGATGTTTTTAAACCCTCAATAACCGGTTTGATTAAAGTCAGTAATGTCCAGACTGCGGCAATTGCTATGGTACCTGCACCGATAAAACGAATATCTGTGGCCCACATTCCCATTGCGATTTTAGATAAAGGTTGCGAGGTATCATAATCTGTTAGGGCACTTAGGATTGGAATACCAAATCCCCAAGCTATAATGGTTCCGATTAATACCGCAATTCCTGAAATAATACCAATTAGGTAGCCAGCGCTGAGTAATGCTAATGAAAATCCCATTGGGATCTGAAATATCGATTTACCACCTGTAAACCAATAAGCAGTGCTATCAGACAATAAACGAAATCCATTAGTAAATAAGCTCACTATAGAGGCGATAATACCGCCAAATACGATATCCTTTAATCCATCATTTGCTTCTTTATCGTCAGTTTTCGAACCAGCTTTTAATATTTCAGCCGCAGCGACACCTTCTGGATAAGGTAAATCACTTTTTACTACCATAACATGACGTAATGGAATAGAAAATAATACCCCTAACATGCCACCAGCAGCGCAAACCGCAAAGGTTAACCAGAAAGGAAAATTACTCCAATATCCCATCATTAATAAACCTGGCATAACGAAAATAACAGATGATAAAGTTCCAGCAGCGGAAGCTTGAGTTTGCACCATATTATTTTCTAAAATTGTCGATCCTGAAAATAATCGTAAAATAGCCATGGAAATGACGGCGGCAGGGATGGCTGATGAAAAAGTTAATCCGACTTTCAAGCCTAAATAGACATTGGAGGCTGTAAAGACGATAGTAATTAAAGCACCAAGAATGGTACCGCGTAGTGTAAGTTCTCGTAAATTATTCATACTACCTATATATTAAAGTTAAATTGATAGCCTGTTATTATATACTTAATTATGTTTTATCTGCTATAAAATCTACGATTAAGTCCAACTTTTGCTTCTTTTCATCGGTTTATTCACTGCACGCTATTTTTATTTTAAACATTAAAATTTAAGCAAAATATGCATATTAAAGATTAGTAACTGAATAATTATGCTATGCTGGTTATATTCTTAATCATTAACCAATTATGAGAAAAATGTTAAGCGAATTAAAACGATTGCAGGATATTACTAAAAAGTTGCGCAACCCTATTGATGGTTGTGAATGGGACAGCAAACAAACTTTTGACTCGTTAAAATCCTATACTTTAGAAGAGACCTATGAAGTCTTAGATGCAATTGATAGACAAGATATGGTTGAACTTAAAAGTGAACTGGGTGACCTACTGTTTCAGATTGTGTTTTATGCGGATTTAGCCAACGAACAAGGTTTGTTTAATTTTGATGATATTTGTCAATCAGTGGCTGATAAATTGATAAGCCGTCATCCGCATATTTTTTCAAATAATATGAGTAAACCAAATTGGGAACAGCTTAAACAACAAGAACGTGATAAGCGTGCGCAATATTCGCTGTTAGATGATATTCCCAACGCTATTCCAGCATTAATGAAGGCTGAAAAAATCCAAAAACGTTGTGCGTCAGTTGGATTTGATTGGACTGAACTACAACCAGTTATAGCTAAAGTTAAAGAAGAACTTAATGAAGTTGAACAAGAATTAGCACAATCAACTATTGAGCAATCAAAAGTTGCAGAAGAAATGGGCGATCTGTTGTTTGCTACCGTCAATTTGGCAAGACATCTAAAAGTTAAATCAGAGTTATGCTTACAAAATGCTAATAACAAGTTTATTAGGCGATTTAAACAAGTTGAATTGTTACTAAAGCAAAAAAATCGCAATTTAGTTGATGCAACACTTGAAGAAATGGAAGATGCATGGCAAATTGTCAAGCAAACAGAAAAATCAACTAGCGAAGTAAATAAAAATGACTGAACAAAAAAATGAATTATATCAAGAAATAGAAGCTTGGTCTCAAAATGCTATTTTACATAGCCCAACGTGGAGTATTAATCAATTAGATTACTCGGAAAAGAGTATTTCTGTTGTTGAAATGATTATTGGTGAAATGGCAGATAAAAGCTTTGGTCTTCCTGAAGAACAACTCAATATGATTTCACAAGAATATGGCTGTTATTTATTATTAACTGCACATAAATTATATGGTGGTCAGTTTTATTGGAATCAAGAATTAGAACAACCAATGTTAATTTGCTGTGAACCCGATTCGACCATAGCATTATTAACATGGAATAAAGTAAAAGGGCGTTTATTAGGCGATAAAACTGATCATATCGCTTATTTTCTAGATGAATTTGGCAAAGCAGTTTTCCAACCAGAAAAAGGTACCAATTTAGTTTATCTATAAATCATATTTGCAATAAATATAATTAAAAAAAAGTTGCTAAACAGATAAGTTTTCCGACTTTAATAAATTTTGTTAAAAGGAGTTCTAAATATGAACTATACACTTTATATTGGTAATAAAAACTACTCAACATGGTCTATGCGACCTTGGGTTGTATTGAAATATTTTGATATTCCTTTTAATGAAAAGCTAATTAAATTTGATAGTTTTGCTGATGATTCTTTGTTTAAAAGAACGATGCTCTCAGTTTCAAAATATGGCACGGTACCAATTCTGATTGATGATGATCTGGTAATAAGTGATTCTTTAGCTATTTGTGAATATTTGGCTGAAAAGCACAATGATTTAGCATTATGGCCGACTGATAGCAAAAAGAGGGCAATTGCTCGAAGTTTAGTGGCAAAGATGCATTCTGGATTTCAAGCTATTCGAAATTATTTGCCAATGAATATTGAAGCAGAATTACCGGAAATAGGACAAATAATTTTACGAGATCATCAAGATGTAAAAAATGAAATCATGTTTTTAGATGAGTTATTATCTTCGTTATTAACTTCAAAAAATTCAGATGGTGACTATTTGTTTGGTAATTTTAGTATAGCCGATGGATTTTATGCCCCTTTATGTCTAAGACTAAAAAATTATCATATAGCAACAAGTTCAGTTCTCAGCGATTATATTGATACTATTTGTAACACTAAAGGTGTGAAAGATTGGATAGCAGATGCATTGCAAGAACAATCTTTTGTAGCCATGGATGAACCTTATCGTATACACAGATAATTAAGCATTGCTGGAAATAATATGAAAATACCATCCCATCTAACTCAATATGCTGAAGACATTATCGAAAATGGGTACAATGGTTTAACCTCTTTTTCTCTTCAGTCATCAACTAAAGAGCAATGGTTTGACATCTATTATTATGGTGAATTAGAAAATGGTTATATTACAGGGGTAGAACCGTCTTTCGCAAATATTAAAATTGTTGCAAAATCTACTAACAGTAAAGAAGAAATATTACTATTTGATGAAACTGAACATGGTTATAACGCAATGTTTTGTGATAGTCATTCTGATGAAGAAAAAGCGAATAGATTACTTGAAAAATTTAATGTTCCATCGTCAAAAATAAAATTAACAATTGGTTATAGTATTGACTATGATTCAGAAAAAGAACTTTATGAGTTTGATGAACAAGGTAATGTAATATTGCTTGATGGGCGAAAAATAGCTTGGCAACAACTACTTTGTGACGGCATTGACTGGTTATCAATTATATTAATTGACGAAACTGGCAATGAACAAGTGATAGTGGATGCAGAGCTGTCTTAACAGTGATATCTATTTTATTGTCGAAACTGAACTATCACTGAAATAAATTTCTTTGCCATTAAAAAACCCGCTTGGATTGAAGCGGGTTTGATTTTTTAAACAATGATTAGTGATTACACTTCTAAGTAATCCAAGATTCCTTCAGCAGCTTTACGCCCTTCACTAATTGCCGTAACGACTAAATCAGAACCGCGTACCGCATCACCACCAGCAAAGATTTTGGCATTGGTAGTTTGGTATCCTTTGATTTCTGGTGCTATTATTCTACCTCTATCATCAAAATCAACACCATGCTCAGCTAACCATGGCATAGCATGTGGTTTAAAACCAAATGCCATAACTACCGCATCAGCCGGAAGCACAAATTCTGAACCTTCGACAATCACTGGCGAACGACGGCCTTTTGCATCTGGTTCACCAAGCTCGGTTCTGACCATTTTTACCCCAGTAACTTGCCCGCTATTATTGACCTCAATACTAAGAGGTTGAACATTAAACTGGAATTGTACGCCTTCTTCTTTGGCATTTTTGACTTCACGTTTAGAGCCCGGCATGTTAGCTTCGTCACGACGATAGGCGCAAGTTACTTCAGTTGCACCTTGACGGATAGAAGTTCGAACACAATCCATCGCGGTATCACCACCACCTAAGACAACGACACGTTTATTTTTCATGTCTATATATGGAGTATCTTCGGTTTGTTGATGTTGCATAATATGCTTAGTATTGGCAATTAAGAATGGTAATGCATCATAAACGCCATTAGCATCTTCATTTTCAAGCCCTGCACGCATTGATTGATAAGTACCCGCTCCGACAAAGATAGCATCAAATTCATTGATAAGATCAGCTAATTGAACGGTTTTGCCGACTTCAGTATTTAAACGGAATTCAACCCCCATTTCGGTAAAGATGCGTCTACGATTAATTAAGACTTCTTTGTCTAATTTGAAGGCAGGGATACCGAAAGTTAATAAACCACCAATTTCTGGATGGCGATCGAAAACGACTGGTGTTATACCATTACGGACTAATACATCAGCACAAGCAAGACCTGCTGGACCAGCGCCGATTATTGCGACTCTTAAGCCAGTTTTTTCAACATTAGATAAGTTTGGTTTCCAGCCCATTTTGAATGCTTCATCAGTAATATAACGTTCAATATTACCGATAGTTACTGCACCAAATTCAGCATTTAAAGTACAAGATCCTTCACACAGACGATCTTGTGGACAAACTCGACCACATACCTCAGGTAAACTATTAGTTTGATGAGATAATTCAACTGCTTCTAAAATTTTCCCTTCATTGACCAATTTTAACCAATTTGGAATGTAATTATGGACTGGGCAGCGCCATTCACAATAAGGGTTACCACAAGCAAGGCAACGATCTGCCTGTGCTTGAGATTGCGAAGCTGAAAAGCCTTCATAAATTTCTACAAATTCAATTTTACGAATGTTTAGCGATTTTTTAGGCGGATCGACACGTTGTAAATCGATAAACTGATAAACATTTTGACTCATATCGTGTTTTCTCCTTACTGTGCCTGAACACGTAGTTCAGCTGTTGAGCGACTACGGTGACCTAATAATGCTTTAACATCGCTAGATTTTGGTTTAACTAATACAAATTGTTTAGCAAAATCTTCCCAATTAGCTAATATTTCTTCAGCCCAAGTTGAGTGGGTGAGTTGTGCGTGCTCCATAATTAAACCACGTAAGTGTTCTTCATGAATTGAATAGTCAGCAACATCTAACATTTCGACCAACTCTTTATTGATTCGCTTATGTAAATCGCCATCAGTATCTAAAATATAAGCAAAACCACCAGTCATACCAGCACCAAAGTTAACACCTGTTTTACCTAAAACACAGACAATACCGCCAGTCATATATTCACAGCCATTATCACCAATGCCTTCAACCACACTTATCGCGCCAGAGTTACGCACTGCAAAACGTTCACCTGCTCGGCCAGCAGCAAATAATTTACCGCCAGTGGCACCATATAAACAGGTATTACCAGCAATGGTTGCTTCATGGCTTAAAAATGCTGAACCTTGTGGTGGACGGATGACAATACGACCGCCAGCCATGCCTTTACCAACATAGTCGTTGGCATCGCCAGTCAGCGTTAAATCAACTCCGCCTGCATTCCATACACCAAAGCTTTGTCCGGCAGTACCGTTAAAATTCAAGGAAATAGGGGATGTGACTAAGCCTTGATCGCCATATTTTTTAGCAATATAACCAGATAAAGTTGTACCAACAGAACGATCAGTATTTTGAATGTCAAAGTAGAAACTTTTACTTTGACGATTATCCACTGCTTGTTGTGCTTGAGTTATAATCTCTTTATTCAGCACACCTTTATCAAATGGTTTATTGTCTTCAATACAGTGAACCGGTTTGCCTTCTATTGGGGTTGCCGTTTCAAGCAAGCTTGATAGATCTAATTTCTGTTGTTTTGCAGTAATGCCATCAAGTTCAAGAAGTAAATCTGTACGACCGATTAAATCAACGATTCGACTAACGCCTAGTTCGGCCATAACTTCACGAGTATTACGTGCAATAAAACGGAAATAGTTCATCGCTTTTTCTGGTAGACCATGATAATGATCACTACGTAACTTCTCATCTTGAGTTGCAACACCGGTTGCACAGTTATTAAGATGACAAATACGGAGGTATTTACAACCCAATGCAACCATTGGTCCAGTACCAAAACCAAAGCTTTCAGCACCTAAAATTGCCGCTTTAACAATATCTGCGCCAGTTTTTAGGCCACCGTCAACTTGTAAGCGTATTTTGTGACGTAAACCATTAGCAACTAATGATTGTTGGGTCTCAACTAAACCTAGCTCCCATGGTGAGCCGGCATATTTAACCGAAGTTAACGGACTGGCTCCCGTACCGCCATCGTAACCTGAAATAGTGATTAAATCAGCATAGGCTTTGGCAACACCGGTTGCGATAGTACCTACTCCCGGTTCAGAAACTAACTTAACCGAAATCATTGCGGTTGGATTAATCTGTTTTAGGTCAAAAATCAATTGTGCTAAGTCTTCAATTGAATAGATATCATGATGTGGTGGCGGTGAAATTAATGTTACACCCGGTACAGAAAAACGTAATTTTGCAATATACGGGGTGACTTTATCGCCAGGTAATTGACCACCTTCGCCCGGTTTTGCACCTTGAGCAACTTTAATTTGAATAACATCAGCACTCATTAAATAACCTGGTGTTACACCAAATCGGCCAGAGGCAACTTGTTTAATACGTGATACTTTGATTGTGTTATAACGAGCTGGATCTTCTCCGCCTTCACCTGAGTTAGAAAAGCCACCTAAGGTGTTCATGGCTTCGGCTAATGATTCATGCGCTTCTGGACTTAATGCACCAATTGACATAGCTGCCGAGTCAAATCGTTTAAATAATGACTCTTCTGGTTCCACCTGATCAAGTGCGATAGCTGCGTTTTCAGGTGGATTGAGTTTTAACAGATCTCGCAAGGTTGCAGCTGGTCGATTATTTACGATATCTACATAGCGCTTATAATCTTCATAATTACCATTATTTACCGCTTTTTGTAGTGATTGTACTACATCAGGATTATAAGCATGGTATTCACCGCCATGCACAAATTTCAACAAGCCACCTTGTTCTAATGGTTTACGCCGTAGCCATGCTTTCTTAGAAAGATTGAACTGATCTTGAGCGAAATCATCAAAATTGGCACCACTAATACGGCTAGTTACTCCTTGGAAGCAAAGTTCAACCACTTCTTCATTTAGACCTACGGCCTCGAATAGTTTAGAACAGCGGTAAGAGGCAACTGTTGAAATGCCCATTTTGGACATGATTTTGTATAAGCCTTTATTAATACCATTGCGATAATTAAGAATTGCTTCTCGATAAGACTTATTCACAGTGCCATTATCTACCATTTGAGCTAGGGTTTCATAGGCTAAATATGGATAGATTGCTGTTGCACCAAAGCCTAGTAAAACGGCGAATTGATGCGGATCTCGACAACTTGCTGTTTCAACAATGATATTGGCATCACAGCGCAAGTTCTTTTCAACTAAACGTTGTTGTACGGCACCGACCGCCATTGGCGCAGGGATCGGTAAACGGTCAGGGGCAATATTTCTATCTGATAAAATCAGTAATACTGTTCCTGCACGTACTTTTGCTTCGGCATCACCACATAATTGTTCAATTGCGTCACGTAAACTACCGTCAATTTCATATGTGATATCAAGCGTTTCTGATTTGTAATAACGTGATTCTAAAGTAGTTAATTGTTTAAAATCAGAATGAACCAATACTGGATATTTAAATGCAACCCGATGTGCCTGACCTTCTGCTTCGGCAAATACATTCATCTCACGACCGATACTAGTCGACAGCGACATGACATGTGCTTCGCGTAATGGATCTATTGGTGGATTGGTTACCTGAGCAAATTTTTGTCGGAAGTAATCATAAATTAAGCGTGGACGACTTGATAACACGGCAAATGGTGTGTCATCGCCCATTGAGCCAGTTGCTTCTTGACCGTTTTCACCTAAAACTCGAATACATTGGTCGAGCTCTTCGGCACTATAACCAAATTGTTTTTGGTAAGTTGCTAGTAATGTATCATCATAATCACGAGAACCGATATCATCATCAGGAAGATCTTCAAATGGGATCAGACGTTTCACATTTTTAGCCATCCATTCTTTATATGGATGACGTTTTTGGAGATCATTATCGGTTTCTGAAGATTGTAAAATGCGACCTTCTTCAGTATCAATTACCAGTAATTCACCCGGACCCACTCGCCCTTTGGTGACGACTTCATCGGGTTGATAGTCCCAAATACCGATTTCTGAAGCACAAGTGATGAGTTTATCTGTAGTAATAACATAACGAGCAGGACGTAAACCATTACGGTCTAAGTTACACGCAGCATAACGACCATCTGACATAACGATACCAGCAGGACCGTCCCATGGTTCCATATGCATGGAGTTAAAATCAAAGAAAGCTCGTAAATCCTCATTCATATCTGGATTGTTTTGCCATGCTGGTGGCACGAGTAAACGCATCGCACGGACAATATCCATACCACCAACTAAAAATAGTTCCAGCATATTATCTAGTGAGCTTGAATCAGAACCGGTGACATTAACAAACGGTGCCGCATCTTGTAGATCTGGAATCAAGGGTGTTTTAAATTTGTAAGATCGCGCTTTTGCCCATTGTCGATTACCTTCAATAGTATTGATCTCACCATTATGGGCTAAATGTCTAAATGGTTGCGCAAGTGGCCAACGCGGTACAGTATTGGTTGAGAAACGTTGATGGAATAAACAGATTGCTGTTTCCATACGAATATCAGCTAAATCTAAATAGAATCGAGGTAAATCTTTCGGCATACATAAGCCTTTATAGATATTAACCTGATTTGAAAAGCTACAGACATAAAACGTATCATCTTGCACTCGTTTTTCAATACGACGGCGAACCATATATAAGCGACGTTCTAAATCAATCTTGGTCCAGCCAGCAGGGGCATTGACAAATACTTGTTCAATTCTTGGTAGTGATGAGAGTGCGATTTCACCAAGCACACTTGTATCAATTGGTACTTCACGCCAACCTAAAACATATAAGGTTTCTTCTGCTAGCTCTTCTTCGACAATTTTACGGCTAGCTTGAGCTTCTGTTTCATCTTGACTTAAAAATAGCATGCCAACGGCATAATTAGCGGCTAAGCGCCAACCTGCGTCCTCGGCGACTAATCGGAAAAATCGGTCTGGTTTTTGCATTAAAAGACCACAGCCATCACCGGTTTTACCATCCGATAATATGGCACCACGGTGTTGCATACGAGCAAGTCCGTGAATTGCGGTACGCACCACTTTGTGACTTGGTTGCCCTTCAATGTGAGCAATTAAACCAAATCCGCAGTTATCTTTTTCATGATGCTGGTTATATAACATATCATTGCCTCAAATTCATCGTTATTATTTTTTGTGAAGGTATAGGCATTAATCCCATATTAGGTGTGAAGGTAATTAAAAATAGGTTTTAGGTCAAATAAATATTATTTATAAGTCAATATTTTAATCACTTAACCCATATATATTAATGAAGCTTATATCTTGTGTTAACTAATTGTTTTTATTGGTTTTAAATTTTTTTTAAGATTAAAGCTATTTAATTTAAAAATTTTTTCATAATAAGAATTAATATCTGATTAAAAAAAGTTTGAGGAAAGGGGTTTTTAGCTATAAAAATTGATTATATTTGCTGATTTTTTCCAAAATCAGGGAGTTATAATCACCAGATTTATGCTGTTATAATAGATTATCGATTATTGGTTATAGATGAAATATGCAAACTAAAATTACAATTATAGGTGCTGGCGCTGCAGGGCTTTTTTGTGCTGGTCTGTTGGGACAACAAGGTCATGATGTTACTGTCATTGATAACGGTAAAAAATTAGGTCGTAAAATCTTAATGTCTGGTGGTGGTAAATGTAATTTTACCAATCTTAATGTCGAAGCAAATCATTATATTTCTGAAAATCGTCACTTTTGTAAATCTGCTCTAAAACGGTTTAGCCAATGGGATTTTATCCAATTGGTTAATCAATATGGTATTGCCTATCATGAAAAAGATCATGGTCAGCTATTTTGTGATAATTCAGCGCAAGATATTGTCGATATATTGGTCAAAGAGTGCCAAAAAGGACAAGTTAAATTTATGTTAAAAACACAACTTGAAGATGTTAATGAAGAGCAACAAGGATTTAAGTTATCTACTTCACAGGGTTGTGTTTATACTGATAAATTAATTGTGGCAACGGGTGGACAATCGATGCCTGCACTTGGTATGACCGCTATTGGCTATAAAATTGCTGAAAAATTTTCTATCCCAGTGGTGCCTGTAAAAGCAGGGCTAGTGCCGTTTACCTTACATAAACCTTTGTTAGCTGTATTATCGACGTTAGCAGGAATTGCGTTATCAGTTGAAGTATCGAACGAACGCATTAGTTTTAAAGAGAATCTATTATTTACCCATCGAGGATTATCTGGACCAGCTATTTTACAAATATCCAGTTATTGGCAAGCAGGAGAAGCCATCACGATCAATTTATTGCCTGACTTTAACTTTGAGGATGATTTTAAACCTCTGTTAGATAATAATCGTAATCAAAGTCTCAAAAATTGTTTAGCACAAATATTACCTAAGCGGTTAATTGAAGCATTAATACAACTAAATTTGATTGTTGATTTAACTGTTAAACAGTTAACACCTACTCAGCAACAAGCGCTGTATCAGACATTAACAACATGGAATGTAATACCAAATGGAACGGAAGGTTATCGTACCGCAGAAGTAACTTTAGGCGGAGTGAGTTGCGATGCGTTATCTTCAAAAACCATGGCAGCACAAAAACAGCCTAATCTTTATTTTATTGGTGAGGTTGTTGATGTAGCTGGTTGGCTTGGTGGTTATAATTTCCAATGGGCTTGGAGCAGTGCATTTGCCTGCGCCCAAGCCTTGAGTCAAGTATAATCAATTATCAATAACACCCATTTGGATATGATATTTTTTCACTTTATATTGTAATGTCGTTCGTGAGATATTGAGTAATTTTGCTGCAGTAATAATTTTACCATTGGCTTGATTTAATGCATCAATGATAAGTTGCTTTTCATAATGTTCAACTTGTTCGATTAGATTATGATTACCCGTTAACTCGTTAATACTTGGTTTTTCTATCTTATTTTCAAGTTGATGTTGTGGATAAGGACTATGAATATCAAATAGTTCTTCATCGAGAATAATTTTTTGTAATTCACCAGGTTCATTTTGTAATACCATACTACGGACAATCGCATTTTCCAGCATTCGTACATTGCCTGGCCACGGTGCTGACATTAATTGCTGCAACGCATGTTCACTGATACCGGTGATCACTATATTGACATCAGTTTTATGTTTATCGATAAAATATCGTGCCAATACAGGGATATCTTCTTGTCTTTCCCGTAAGGCTGGAAGTTTGATTAAACCAACATTTAATCGATAAAATAAGTCACTGCGCATTTTACCGCTTTTTAACAATTCCGCTGGAGACTCATTCATCGCCGCTACAATTCGTACATCAGCATATTTCTCTTTATTTCCACCTAAAGACCAATAGGTTTTTTCTTGCAAGAAGCGTAATAGTTTGCTTTGCATTTCAAGAGGCATAGCGTTGAGTTCATCAAGAAATAAGGTTCCGCCATTGGCCAGTTCGAGATAACCTTGACGATTTTCAGCACCGGTAAAGGCTCCTTTAACCGTCCCAAATAAAGTACTTTCAATCAATGTGGTTGGTAAAGCGCTACAGTTTAGTGAAATGAATGCTTTATCTCGGCGTTGACTGGTTTGATGAATTAAGCGAGCAAATAGCTCTTTCCCTGTACCAGTTTCACCAACAATTAATACCGGAACATCATTACTACCTAAAATATTAGTTTGATCGATAACCTCTTGCATTTTTTTCGACGCAAAAACAATTTCCGGTAGCGGTTGTTCTTTATTGTGATATAACTTTCTATTAAGGCGAAAAACCTGATCTTGCAACTGCCGAACATTGGATATATTTCGACCTATTTCAACTGCGCCGATAATTTCTTTATTATGATTATAAAGCGGTACAGTTGTGTGTTGATAATCAACTAATTTACCCACATGATTATAGTAAGTTTGATAGGTATCTTGATATTCTTTACCTTGTAAAGCTTGTAGCATAGTACTATCTTCTTTTTTCAAATTAGGGTAAACTTTAAGCATTGGTTTACCGATGGCTTGCTCCATTGTATAGCCATCAAGTTCTGCGCTTTCCTGATTGTAGTAAATATATTTACCTTCTTTATCAATAATAGCCATTGGCTGATGTATTAAATCAAAAAAATGTTTAAATATTTCCAATGCTTGTAATAATTCAGGATCAATTATCATGATTCTAAAACCTTTTTAAAATTGGATTATTGCTAAGTATAGCTAGCGTTGATTTAAATATCTTTCAAGTATTAATAAAAATAGTGACAAATTTTCGTCAGAAAACCATATTTCTTACTAAATGACTAGTATTTTATTTGTAATTATTTCGTTAAGATATTGATTATTTGTGTTTTTATAAGTTGGCACGTTGATTGCATTGTAAGTGAGTAATCTTTTTACTTACCTTTTTTATGTACTAATTAACTGGAGGTCATATGTCCGACACAATTATGTCAAATTATAACAAATTACGTACCGATCTAATAACAAAAGATCGTCGTTTTAGTGCGCAAAACGGCAAACTTTGTTTTGATGGTGTGAATTTGGAAGAATTAGCAAAGAAATATCCAACACCTTTCTATGTATTTTCTGAAAAAGAAATCGATCGTAATATTCAGGAAATCAAAGATTCGTTTAAAGCTCATCCAAACACAAAAATTTTCTATGCGTCAAAAACATGTTCAGTAATGGGGGTACTTAAAGCGATTAAAGATGCGGGTATCTATGCAGAAGCGAACTCAATGTTTGAAGTGCGTAAATGTTTAGAAATTGGTTTCCCTGGTAGCCAAATTGTTTTCAATGGTGTAGTTAAAAAACCGGTAGATTTAGAATTTGCTATTCAAAATGATCTTTATATCATCAACGTTGATAGCTTATATGAATTAGATATCATCGATGAAATTTCTCGTCGTTTGAAAAAAATGGCTAATGTTTGTGTGCGTGTTGAGCCAAATGTTCCATCTGCTACTCATGCAGAATTAGTTACTGCTTATCATGCTAAATCAGGTATTGATTTAGAACAAGCTGAAGAAACTTGTCGTCGTATTCTTGAAATGCCTTATGTACATTTACGTGGTTTACATATGCACGTGGGTGACCAAGTGCCAGAAGCGGAACCATTTGCTAAAGCGACTAAAGTATTAGTTGATGAATCACGCCGTTTAGAAGAAGTTTTAGGCATTAAATTTGATTTAATCAACGTCGGTGGTGGTATTCCTGTTCCTTATAAATATGATGATGAAAATGGTAACCCATTACAAGACAACATGTATGCAGGTATTACAGCACAAGATTTCGCTGATGCGGTAATTAGTGAAGTACATAAATGGCGTAAAGACGTTGAAATCTGCATCGAACCAGGTCGTAAAGTTACCGGTTCAGCAGGTGTACTTTTAACTGAAGTTGCTTGTGAAAAACGTAAAACTAACTACGATTTAGATGGTAACATCGAAGAACATGTTGAATGGAAATTTGTTGACGCAGGTTATAGCGTATTATCTGATAGTCAACATTTTGATTGGTTCTTCTATGTATATGATGCATCAAAAATTACTGAACAACATGATGAATACATTAAATTAGCTGGTCCATTATGTGATGGTGGTGACTATTTCCATGTTGGTGTTAAAGGTGAAGAATTCTTATTACCTAAAGACACTGAGATTGGCGATATCATTGCTTTCCTTGATGCTGGTGCTTATACCATCGAAAGCCAAACGGTTTATAACAATCGCCCACGTACGGCTGTTGTTATGATTGATAAAGAAGGCAAAGACCGATTGATTCGCCGTGAAGATACTTACGAGGATATGGTTGGATACGACGTGTATTAATCATGAGCTATCTGGGGCACTCAGTGCCCCAGATATTATAATGTGAGGTTATTTTATGAGTGATTCTAAAGATTCAAGTTTACTTGGTATTAAAGACATTGTGTTTATGAATGTCATTGCGATTCTAAGTTTACGTCAAATTCCTAATGTTGCTCCTTATGGAGCGTCAGCAATGGTGCTTTGGCTACTTGCTGCATTTTGTCTGTTTTTCCCATTAGCTATGGTTTGTGGCGAACTTTCTACTGGTTGGCCTAAAGATGGTGGGATATTTGTCTGGGTAAAAGAAGCGTTTGGTAAACGAATTGGCTGGATAGTAGTCGTTTGTTTCCTATTCTCATGCGTGCTTTTCTTCCCACTCATGTTGCAATTTGGTTTTACTGCAATTGGTTACATGTTTAGTCCTGAATTAGCACAAAATCAGGTGTTTATTGGTGTTGGCTCTATGGTGGTATTCTGGATCTTAACATTAATGAATATCAAAGGGATGAAATGGACTAAAATCATTAACAGTGTTAGTGCATGGTTAGGGGTATTTATTCCTGCTGGTATTATCGTGTTATTAGCTATTGTATGGTTAATGACTGGTCATCCAATGGCAACTGATTATAGCCATGTTAGTGATTGGATTCCGGATTTAAGTAGCTGGGACACTATTGTATTTTTATCAAGCATGATGTTCGCTTTTGCTGGACTTGAAGTTGCACCAATGATTGCAGGCCGTACTCGTGATCCACAACGAGACTTCCCTAAAGCAATGGCAGTATCTGCAATTGTTATTGTAGGTATCTATATGATCGGAACTTGGGCAATTAATACTTTATTACCTGCTGCTGATACTGATATTGTTGCCGGTGTAATGCAAGCGATGGAAGCTGCCGCTGAAGAATTAAATATGCCTTGGTTATTACCTGTAATGGCAATCTGTTTATTCTTTGGTGCATTAGGTCAAATTAACTCATGGTTAGTTGGTCCTATCTATATGTTACAAGAAGCATCAAAAGAAGATAACTTACTTGGTGAACGTATTGGTCGTTTACATCCAGTATATCAAACACCAGCATTTGCTTTAGTTATCCAAGCGATAATTGTAACGGTACTTTGCTTCTCAACATTTGTATCGCCAAGTATTGCTGCTGCATATTGGATGTTAACCGCATTAACAACCATTTGTTATTTTATTCCTTACTTAGTAATGTTTATTGCCTATTATCGTTTACGTATTACTCAACCTGATGTACCACGTAGCTTTAAGATCCCAGGTAAAGTATTACCAATTGTTTTACCAGGTTTAGGATTCTTATCTACATTATTTGCGGTGATCTTAGTCTTTATTCCACCAGCACAAATTGATATGGGTGGATATGTTGAGTATATCGCTAAAATTGTTGGTGGTGCAGTGCTTGCAATTGTGTTAGCTGAATGGATATACCATCGCGCACAAAAACGTAATCGCTTGCAACAACAATAAGATATAGAGGAGTAATTTATGTACAAACCTATATTAGAAATTGATTTAGGTAAATTAAAAGACAATGCTCGTGTTGAAAAAGAGCTATTAGCTAAACACGGCATTGAAGTTATGGCTGTAAATAAAGTTTTTGATGGTTGCGTTGAAACTGCCAAAGCAGTGCTTGATGGTGGTATTGATGTTATTGCTGAATCAAGAACCTACAATTTGAAGAAACTTAAAGATACATTAAATTGTAAAACTTGCCTATTACGCAGCCCTTGTTTAAGTGAAATCAGTGAAGTTGTTAAGTATGCTGATATCAGTTTAAATAGTGAAAAACAAGTTATTCAAGCACTTTCTGATGAAGCGGTAAAACAGCAAAAAGTCCATCAAGTTTTATTAATGGTGGATATGGGGGATTTACGCGAAGGGATTTGGTTTGAACATGTAGACGATATTATTGAAACGGTCAAACTGATCCTTTCTTTACCCGGTGTTGAGCTTTATGGGCTTGGTACTAACTTTAACTGCTATGGAACTGTGCTACCGACAGTGAAAAATGGCGTAGATTTTTTACACATAGCACGCAAAGTTGAAGAAGCTTGTAATATCAAGATCAAATATCTATCTGCTGGTAACTGTACTAGTTACCATCTGCTTGATAAAGGGATCTGGCCAGAAGGACTAAATCACATCCGTATTGGTGGTTTACATGAGTTTGGTATTGAGTATGTCGATATGAAATATCTTGATGAGTTTCATCACTCAAACAAACCGGTCGAGAAAGCTTGTAGTGACATGTATAAATTATATGCACAAGTTATCGAACTTAATAGTAAACCTACCGTGCCTGTTGGTGAATTAGGTGTTGATGCCTTTTTGAACAGCAAAACTTTTGTTGATCACGGTACTCGTAAACGAGCTTTGCTTGCTTTTGGTCGTCAAGATGTGCCGGCGGAAAACTGTGTACCGGTAAATGATAACATTACGGTATTAGGTCAAACGAGTGATCATACTATCGTTGATATTGAAGATGTTTCTGAAACATTGCGAGTTGGCGATATGATCGTTTTTGAGCTTGATTACACAGCTCTGCTTATGGCTTGCCAAACCAACGGCGTAGAAAAACGATTTGTTTATTAATATATAACTGCTGCTGGGCAACCAGCAGCTATTATTGATTACTAGGCGGTTTACATGGCAACATCAGAACCTCAAGAAAGTCCTTATCCCAGTACTTTAAAGAAAAACTTAAAGAATCGTCATTTATTGATGATTTCATTAGGTGGTTCAATTGGTACAGGATTATTTATTGGTATTGCAGCGCCACTTAGCACTGTTGGACCTTTAGGGACCATTATCGCTTATCTACTTGCCGGCAGTATTATGCTGTCTACCATGCTTTGCTTAGGTGAACTTTCTTGCGCATTCCCTCATGCAGGGTCTTTCCAGCATTATGCATTAATGTTTATTCCACATCCTATTTGGAGTTATACTATTGGCTGGTTATATTGGTTAAGTTGGGTACTATCTATGGCTGCTGACTTAACAGCGGCGTCTATGATTGCTCATCAAGTTTTTTCCTCTATTCCTATCTACATTCTTAGTCTAATTATTCTAACCGTTATCACTTGTGTTCATTTAACCTCTGTTCGAGCTTTTGGTGAAAGTGAATATTGGTTTTCAACAATCAAGGTATTAGCCATTATTACGTTTATAGCAGTTGGTATATATCTACTTTATCAACAATATAATCAAACACATGTGTTACCAACTTTTAAGACAGAGCAGGGCTGGTTTCCTAATGGATTTTTATCAATCTTTGTTTGTATGACTATTGTGACTTATTCATTTCAGGGGGTTGAATTAATTGGTAGTGCCGCAGGTGAAGCGCAATCACCCCAAACTGTTTTGCCTAAAATTATCACCGGTGTGGCGTTTCGGATAATTTTGTTTTATGTGTTAGCAATAGCCGTGTTAGCACTGGTATATCCCTATGGTACAACACATGATGAAATTAGCCCATTTGTTTGGGTATTCAATAAAGCGGGGATAACCTTTGCATCGTATGCAATGCTGTTCGTTATATTTTGTGCTGCGATTTCGGCTGCTAATTCGGCAGTTTATGCTAGTTCTAGAATGTTATGGTCGATGGCTCAGGATAATTTAGCACCAAAATATTTCTCAGAAGTGAATAAACGTGGCGTGCCAACCAAAGGAATATTGTTTATTGCTATTATTGCTTTAGTTTCGCTATTTTCTAAGTATATCGCAGCTGAAAAATTATACCTCTATTTAGTAGCAAGTACTGGGCAAGTTGGTTGTTTTGCTTGGATTATTATTGCTTGGTGTCAGTATCAATTTCGGAAAGGAGTAAATGAAGGTAAATATAGTAAAGATATGATTAAATTTAAATCCCCACTATTTCCTTGGTTAGCGATAATATCTATTACCGTTAACATTGTTATTATTGTTGGGGTCTGGTTTGGTGAATCAGGACATTTTATTTTATTATCTGAGGTAATCTTAATTTTTGTTATCTTGAGTACATACTACTTTTTTAAAAAACGAAAAGTTAAGTTGGATAACCAAATAGATTAATCATATTCATTATATATGTAATCACCTAATGATTAATTATCGGTGATTACATACAATCAAATATTAATATTTGCTGACAATACACAAATTCTATTTCTAACCTATTGTTAGCCAAATTATTTTAAGAATGCGGAGACACCTGTAAATACCACTTGCGCTGCAATAGCCGATATTAATAACCCCGTTAGTTTTGATAGAATAGCAATACCTGTATTTTTTAATACTTTAGCAATGCTTTTAGCGCATAATAGCATGGCATAAATACCACTAGAGGCAATTAGTAGAGAAATTGCACCAATCAAATTTTGCATAATACCAACTGAACTTGTGCCCATTACAATAATTGTACCGATTGATGCCGGCCCCATACATAATGGTATTGCTAGTGGTACGACACTAATATCATCATCGTCACTATGAATTTTATTTTTTTCCGGTGAATCATTCATTAAAGCAACAGCGGTAATAAACAGTAACGCTCCCGAGCCAATTCTAAACGCATCGAGTGTAAAACCGAACACACTAAACATGGCATTACCAAAAAAGAATAGCACAATACCAATAATAAATACTGCACAAGATGTTTTTAATGCTATTTTGCGACGTTGTGCTTCATCATATTGTTTGGTACCACTTAAAAATGCACTTAACACTGCTGGTGGCGTCATCAATGCGAATAACTTGGTTGTGGTGGCAAGAATCTCAACAAGATAGTTATCCATTATGTTACCTTTTATATCATTTAGATATTACTTGAATTGTGTCAACGATTGTTGGCGGGAATGAACATTTACTATACACATAAAAACGGTCACCATAAAGGTGACCATTTTAATTGGATATATTTTAATTAGTTTATTAAATATGAACCAATTGGAATTAGTTAAGGCGCTCTTTGATACGAGCTGCTTTACCACGAAGTTCGCGTAAGTAGTAAAGTTTAGCTTGACGTACTTGACCACGACGTTTCACAGTAATTGAATCAACAATTGGTGAGTGAGTTTGGAATACTCGTTCAACACCTTCGCCATTCGAAATTTTACGTACTGTAAATGCAGAATGTAAACCACGATTACGAATTGCTACAACTACACCTTCATAAGCTTGAAGACGTTTTTTGTTACCTTCAACAACCCATACTTTTACTTCAACCGTATCACCCGGACGAAAAGACGGGATGTCTTTTTTCATTTGTTCTTGTTCTAATTGCTGAATAATTGCATTTTTCATAATTTTGTCTCTTACTAGTTATACTGAAATATTAATGGCTCTGTTCATCACGATATTCACGTTGGAATTCAGTGAGTAAACATTGCTCTTCATCAGTCAGAGCTAGATTTTCAAGAAGATCTTCTCTTCTCAACCAAGTTCGTCCTAGGGATTGTTTTAATCGCCAGCGACGAATCGCTTCATGGTGACCAGACATTAATACGTCAGGCACCGCCATTCCATCTAACACCTCAGGTCGAGTATAGTGTGGACAATCAAGTAACCCGTTAGCAAAAGAGTCTTCTTCTGCTGATGATTCATGATTTAATACGCCAGGAATAAACCTTGCTAATGCATCAATCATCGTCATCGCCGGTAATTCACCGCCACTCAACACGTAATCCCCAATTGACCATTCTTCATCAATTTCGGTTTGGATAACGCGTTCATCTATACCTTCGTATCGACCACAAATCAAAATCAATTTTTGATATTGTGATAACTCGCAAACACCTTGTTGGTTTAATTTGCGCCCTTGTGGGGAAAGATAGATTACTTTTGTATCGTTACCTGCTACTGTTTTTGCTGCATGAATTGCATCGCGAAGTGGTTGTACCATCATTAACATGCCGGGACCACCGCCATAAGGCCTATCATCGACAGTCTTATGCTTATCATGCGCAAAATCGCGCGGGTTCCAATAATCTACTGTTAACAGCCCATTTTTAACGGCTCGACCAGTTACGCCATAACAGGTAATAGCTTGGAACATTTCGGGAAAAAGGCTAATTACGCCAATCCACATATTCTTACCTTACCAATTAAAATGCAGGATCCCAATCGACCACAATCATTTTTGTTGTTAAATCAACTTGTTTAATAAATTGTTCTTCAACAAAAGGGATTAAACGTTCTGTTGCTCCAAATGCATCTTTTAGATTTGCTTTAACAACCAATACATCATTAGAACCGGTTTCCATTAAATCAGTTACCTGACCTAAGTCATAACCATTAACTGTTTTTACTCGACAGCCAATCAAATCTTTCCAATAAAAATCACCTTGATTTAGTTCAGGCAATTTCTCAGCATCAACAAATACTTCAGCATTCGTTAACGCATTAGCTTGGTCGCGATCATCAACGCCTTTGAGTTTAACAATCATGTCCTGATTATGAGGTTTAAAGCTCTCAACGACTACTTCTTGCCATTTACCAGCACGCTGGATATACCAAGGTTTGTAATCAAAAATACTATCTGGAAATTCTGTAAACGAAAAAATCCTGAGCCATCCACGAATGCCGTAGCTTGAACCAAGTTTACCCACAACAATTAGATTCTCAGTATTCATCATCACAGTTACTATTACTTAATTAAGCAGCTTTTTGTGCTTGTTTGATCAATGCATTAACACGATCAGAAACAGTTGCACCTAAACCAACCCAATGATTTACGCGATCAAGATCTAAACGTAATTCTTCTGCTTTACCTTGTGCAATTGGATTAAAAAAGCCAACGCGCTCAATAAAACGACCATCACGTGGGTTACGGCTATCAGTGACAACTACTTGATAAAAAGGGCGCTTTTTAGAGCCACCACGAGCTAAACGAATAGTTACCATAACATCCTCTTAAATTAAAAAATAATCTTTCTTTTGCCCAACATGGACAAAATCAAAGCCCCAGAATTATACTCTTTCTAGCAAAAAGTGCAATGATTGATTGAGTGTGAAAAAGCGTGGTGGATTTGGTTATTGGCAAGTTTTGTTATGAATGAATATAAATTAATCTTTTAACCAATTTATATTATAGATAATAAGCTTAAGTTATGTTGGCTAATTAGCTGAATTATAATATTGCGATAGTTAGCCTTTTAAATAGCTGTGTGCCCAATAATTAAGGCTTTTTACGCCTAAATGCGCGAATTAAAACATCAAAAAAACCTAATGATTTAACCATTCTCTGACTATCAACATATACTCGGATAGCTCTTAATACTTGTTTGGGATCTTTAGATGCAAATGCAAATGTACCATCTTTTTTGGTTTGTATAGAGTAACGTGATATCCATCTTCCTTTAAAAAATACCGATGCGATGACATAATCGACTTCTTCCCAAGGTATTTGAATATATTTGCGAGGATCTCGCTGATGATAAAATTCGAACGCTTTATCGCCAATCATAATATGACCGTATTCTGAAAGTCCTGAAAAAGCTGTCGCTTTTACTGTTAAATCTATTTTGCTATTTAATGACTGAACCATTTAGTTGTTTGTATCCCTTATGCAAATTTGAGTTACTCATTACACCCTTTTTCGATTATTTTGAAAAAAGGGTGATTAATGTTTGAGGAAAGCGACAATTTTTGCTTTAAAAAGTACTCTCCTCAATTTTTTTAGTCAAAACTATTATTTTTATAAAAGACCGACAACGTGACCCAAAATACCGACTAAAAATAGTCCAAGAATAATTAAAATTGGCGATACTTTTTTACGAAGTAACCACATACATAAGAAAGTTAATAATAATGGCACTAGTCCAGGTATTAACTGATCTAAGTTATTTTGTAAAGTAGTGACTTTTTCTTGGTTAAGCGCTAATCCACTTTGCATTTGAATCAATGCTTGGTGAATACCTTCGGCACCAGCTGGAAGGGAATTCCAATCGATAAATGCACCATTATCTAATTTAACCGTTGATACAATTGGTTGGAATTTTATTGAAACCCATCTTTGCACTAATGCTGCTAGTACAAACATCCCCAAGATAGATGCACCTTTGGTGATTTTTTGTAGCAAACCACCACCTAAATTGTCGGTAATTTTTGAGCCAGTACGGTACCCGAATTCTTGGGTAAACCACATAAAGCTCCCACGAATAATATTCCAAAATAAGAAGAATAAAATTGGTCCTAAAATGTTACCGCTTAGGGCAAGTGATGCACCAAGTGCGCCGAGCATCGGGCGAACAGTAAACCAGAACACAGGATCACCTACACCGGCTAAAGGTCCCATCATTCCCACTTTTACCCCTTGAATTGCAACATCATCAACTGGTGCACCATTAGCTCGTTCTTCTTCTAAGGCTAGAGTTACACCTAGTACTGGTGATGCTAAATAAGGGTGAGTATTAAAAAATTCTAAATGGCGTTTCAAAGCTGCTGAACGGTCTTCTTTTGTAGTATATAATTTTTTGATAGCGGGAATCATTGAATAGGCCCAACCACCATTTTGCATACGTTCATAATTCCAAGAACCTTGGAGGAAAGTTGAACGCCAAGCTACCGCTAAACGGTCTTTTTTGCTTAATTGAATTCGATCTGTCATGTTCTTCTCCAAGTTCCTAGTAATCATTCAAAATATCATCAAGTGGATCGCCTTTACTTCCACCGCTTGATGAATTACCACGTTCAGAAAGGTTTATATAAATCAGTGCTAAAGCGATACCTAAGGCACCGAGTGCAATCAAAGTTAATTGTGATATTGCTGCAACCACAAAACCGATAATGAAAAATGGCCAAACTTCGCGGTTTGCCATCATATTGATTACCATGGCATAACCAACGGCAACAACCATTCCACCACCAATAGCCATACCAGTTGTTAACCATTCAGGCATTGCGTTTAATGCTTCTTTGACGGCTTCAGCAGGAATAAATAATAGTGCAGCAGCTGGAATAGCAATACGTAGACCTTGTAAACAAACACCTAACATTTGTAGCCATTCTATTTTGCGAATATTACCTTCTTCAGCTGCGGCATCCATTAAGTGTACTAAAGGTACGGCAATCGTTCGCACAATCATAGTTAAAAATAGGCCGGCAACAGCAAGCGGAATGGCAACGGCAATCGCAGTTGATACACCTGCAACACCTTGACCACCAAGCACTAAGATAATTGATGAAGCTACAGCAGCAAGAGCTGCATCAGGTGCTACAGCGGCACCAATATTTGCCCAACCTAATGCAATCATCTGTAATGATCCACCTAGTACGACACCTGCTTCTAGATTACCTGTTACCAGACCAATTAAGGAACAAGCAACCAATGGTTGGTGGAATTGGAATTGATCCAAAATACCTTCCATCCCGGCTAAAAAAGCAATAACTATCACTAGAATGATAGCAACAATTGATAAAGTCATAATAATAACCCCTTAATTAAACTAGTTTTGTTCAGCTAATTCTTGTTTCGCTTTTTTTAATAATTCATTCATATTATCGTTTGAATCATTAGGTACTTTGCGAACGTCAAATTTCACATTTTTCGCTTTCAATTTTTCGAATGCATCAACATCTTCAGCGCTCATTGATAACACTTTATTGACCATTACTTTGCCAACTGAATGTGCCATTGAACCGACATTTAATGTTTCAATATCGACACCACCGTCTAAAGCTCGCAGTACATCTTCAGGGTTTTCGAACAGTAATAAGGCTTTGGTATTGCCAAAACGCGGATCATGGGCAACTTGAATAATCTTTTTAATTGGCACGACATTGGCTTTAACACCAGGAGGAGCCGCCTCTTCAATTAGTTTTTTCCGTAATTCATCTTTGGCTACTGAATCGGAAACCACGATAATCCGATTAGGATTTGTGGCTTTAGTCCAAGACGTCGCCACCTGACCATGTAATAAGCGCGAATCAACACGAGCTAATACTATTTTCAACTTACCATCACCTAACACTGTACCTTCTGGGATAGTATTTGATTGTTGGTTGTTTACTTGTGGTTTAGCCGCAATTTCAACAGTTGTTCGAATTCCTTCCTGAGCTGACTCTATAATTGCTGTAGCCACTTGTTTGGCACTATCCATGGATAAACGTGATGAATAGGCTTCGATTAGCATAGGAAGATTCAAACCAGCAACGATAGCCCAATTAGGGTGTTCGCCACAGAGTGTATTGGCTTGATTAAATGGTGTTCCACCCCATAAATCAACTAAAAACAGTACTTCATTTGGGTTATCGAAAGTAGCTATTGCTGCTAGCATCCGTTCTTTTAAACTTTCTGGACTATCACTTGGGTGCAAGGTAACGGCTTTAACGTTTTCTTGCTCGCCAAATATCATCGTCCCTGATTGTAAAATACCTTCAGCAAACTCACCATGAGTTGCTAGGATAATTCCAACCATAACGTACCTCCTAGGTTTTTATATTATTGCTAATATAAAGTTAATAAAATAGAGCAAAGTAATTTTATTTTAGTTAACAACATAAGCTATTACCTTGATCTGTATCAAAGATTAATAACAATAATTGTCAACTGATTAAATAATCTTCATTTAACTAACATATTAAAATTATGTCATGCTTTCTAAGGCTACAGCGTAATAAGAGAATAAATTAGGTATTATTTTGTACTAATGCTTTACGAATGAAGCCATTATTTTGTTCGAGTTTTGTTTTTGCTTGCTGAGCGGTTAGTCCGGCAAGAATCATTAAAATAGCTGTTTTACAATGTTGATTACATTGATTTAACGTTGTTATAGCTGTATCTCGGTTGCAATCGGTGGCTTGCATAACAATTGATATTTGCCGTTCAACAAGCTTAGCATTAGTGGCTTCAACATCAACCATTAAATTACCATAAACTTTACCGATTTTAATCATACTGGCTGTTGTTAACATATTGAGGATCATCTTTTGTGCAGTGCCGGCTTTCATTCTTGATGAACCGGTAATGACTTCGGCTCCGACAATAGGAGTAATAGCAATATTAGCCAAATTAATCATTGGTGCATTAGGGTTGCAACATAAACTTACCACTGTAGCGCCAAGTGATTTTGCATATTGCATGCCGCCAATAACATAAGGTGTGCGCCCACTAGCAGCGATACCAACTAAAATATCTTTAGCACTAAAATTAATATGTTTTAAATCATTAATTGCCAATTCGGGTGAATCTTCTGCATTTTCGACAGCTTTAAATATGGCAGGTTTACCGCCAGCAATTAGACCAATGACTTGTTCTGGAGGGGTTCCATAAGTGGGTGGGCATTCGCTAGCATCTAAAATACCTAATCTCCCCGAGGTCCCAGCTCCAAGGTAGATTAAACGGCCATGATTTAGGAATGCATTGCTGATTGCATCCACGGCATTAGCGATGTAGGTAAGTTGTTTTTCGACTGCGAGTGCCACTTGTTTATCTTCATTATTGATAATTTGCAGAATTTCAATTGTGGATGCGCAGTCAATATTTTCGCTCGCATTGTTGCGATTTTCGGTGACCATAGCCGATAAATTAATGTTTGGCATGTGATTTTAATCCTAACCATACAAAAGCAATAAGAATAGCAAATAGCATACCAAAACCGACGCCAATTGTAATGACTGATAATCCACCAGCGACAGCTAAGGTATAAGCACTTAACATAATCATCATTGCGCTATACTCGCTTAAGTTCTGTATTGAAATAACACTTCCGGCACCGACAAGCTCTTTACCAATTTTTTGAATTAGTGCATTTAATGGCACTAAAAAATAACCGCCTAATGCACCAATCACAACTAATAATATATAAGAGCTAATCATATTACTTTGTAACGTGAATGCGATGACGGCAAATCCCATTAATATCCCAGCTGGAATACAACGTAATGTATTCGAAATTGAAACCAAAGCACTAGCCAATGCCGCACCAATAACAATACCTATTGCTACAACAGCATTTAGATTCGTTGGAGTTGAATTGTCGGTAATACCTAAAACAATTGGTACCCAGCTGATTAATAAGAAACGCAGAGTAATGCCTGCCCCCCAAAATAGACTGGTACCAAGTAAAGTATAAAGGGCTTGTTTATTATTGAAGATGATTTTGATGGTTTTAGCGAAATCTTTTATCATACTTATCAACTTCCACTCAATATCTTGTCGAGCAGCAGGTAATTTGGGAATAAAAATATTTGCTATTACCGCTAGTCCATACATAACAACACAAGTAAGCAACGCTAAAGTAATATCTAAATCAGCAATATGGCCACCGGCAAGTGAACCAAGCAAAATAGCTGCAATGGTTGACGCTTCTATTAAGCCATTCGCTTTAACTAAATTATCGCCGGAAGTGAGTTCTCCTAAAATACCATATTTTGCTGGTGAGTAACCGGCTGCGCCAACACCGACTAAAAAATAGCCTAAAAATGGATTGATATTTAAGCAGATAATCGCTGCACCTAATAATTTAACCCCATTTGCAATCATCATCGCTTTGCCTTTCGACATACTGTCAGCAAATTGACCAACAAAAGGAGAAAGAAGGATAAAAGGAATTACAAAACCGATTTGCAATGCTGATTGGCTCCATTCTGGATAATGGAGCTGCTTAATAAAAGCAAGAATAGCAAAAAAAATTGCATTGTCAGCAAAGGCTGAAAAAAACTGAGCTAGCATGGTCGCTGCCATGCCAACTGATAACAATGGTTGTTTAGACATATCGAATCCTTGCTGTTATTGATTCTCATCGGCCATTTTGCGTAAGGTAATAAAATCGATTTTACCTGTACCCAATAATGGTAACTCTTTAACAACACGAATATCTCGAGGGATCGCTAATGCAGGGATACCTAAATCCTTCGCAGCCTGATTCAGCTGTTCCCTAGTTAATTTAGTCGAGGTAGTAAATAGCACAATAGCTTCTCCTTTGGCTGCATCGGCTTTTACTGTTGCACCATGCATGGCATCAACATCGACCTTTTTAGCTAAAGCTTCAACATTTTCAAGTGAGACCATTTCGCCAGCAATTTTTGCGAAGCGTTTTAATCGTCCTTTGATAGTTAAAAACTCATCTTTATCAATCGCAACGATATCACCGGTATCATACCAACCTTTATCAACATTACCGTTTTCATCAATAGCAACTGGCTCTTCAAGTATCCCCGGTTTCTCAACACGTAAGTAACCCTTCATTACGTTAGGTCCTTTAAGTTGTAGCTCTCCGCCATTGCTAATGCCTGGAACGGGTATTAATCTTGATTCCATTCCCGGTAATAAACGACCAACAGTACCAGCTTTAAATGCCATCGGCACATTAAGAGCAACAACGGGTGCACATTCGGTTACACCATAACCTTCTAAGATTCGAATACCGTATTTATCTTTCCATTGTTCACGCACCGCATCAGAAAGTTTTTCAGCACCAGCAACTACGTAGCGTAAACGCATAAAATCGTATGGATGTGCATATCGGGCGTAGTTGGCTAAAAATGTTGGTGTTCCAAATAACACTGTACAGTTTTGGTCATAAATGATTTCCGGTACCATACGATAATGTAACGGATTTGGATATAAAAACGTACGACTGCCAGAGAACAACGGTAAAAATAAGCCTGCGGTAATGCCAAAGGCGTGGAAAAGAGGTAACGCCGACATAAAACGGTCAGCAGGCGTTGGATCGATAACAGTACGAATTTGTTCGACATTAGCCAATAAACTGCCATGGCTATGGACGACCCCTTTCGGATTACCTTCTGAGCCTGAAGTAAATAGAACTAAAGCCTCGTCTTGACTTGATTGTCGTCGTTTAACTAATCGAGGAATGTATTGATGTACGGCAACGTATAGTTTATCAAAAAAGTTCAAACTGCTGCGCAAATCTTCAAGGAAATACCAATTTACATCGTTAATTTCTTCTAAAAGGTAATCAAGCTTTCCTTTTTTAATAAATTTGCGTGAAGTAATAATGGTTTTTATTTCAGCAGCAGTAATTGCACAGGTTAATCCTTTAGTACCAGCCGTGTAGTTGAGCATTGCTGGAATACGATTTTTAACTGATAAACCAAAAATAGTGGCAACAGTAATTGTTGCATTGGGTAGTAATAGGCCAACTCGTTCTTTCGGTTTGGTAATTTTAGAAATAATACAACTTACACCGATAATCTGCTTAAGTAAGTTTCGATAGGAGGCTTCATGAGTGGTAGGGTCTTGAACCATTCGTGATTTTACGCCATAACGAACTTGAGCTTCAAGTAGAGCCTCAAAAAGGGTTAATTTAGGGCGACTTGCCATTCTGGCATTCATCATAATTTGATGTAATTTTTCACCAGCAATATATCTTCGATCACTTGCTTTTGCTGCGTCAGGCATTGGGATTGATTTTGGTTCCAATACATGAATAGTAATTTTTGGAAATAGACGACGTTTAAATAGGCCTTTTAAGCGGCTGGTTAAGGTAAATTCGGCACCTTCTATCCAAACAGGTACAATTGTTGCTTGAGAACGTGCCGCAACAAATGCCGCACCATCATAAATCTTCATTAATGATCCGGTTATGGTAATTCGACCTTCCGGAAAAATAACAATTGGTCGGCCTTTTTCAATTTCACGGACCAATTTTTTTATTGCCATAGGACTTAATGGATCCATTGGCACAAAATCGACATAGCGTTTGGCTAAACGAACTAGCCAGTGATTAATATATCCTGCGTAGATAGCAAATACTGGTTTTACTGGTAAAAATACGCCGATTAAAACGCCATCTAGAAAGGAAACATGATTAGGAGTGATAAGAAGTCTGTCTTGTTTTAGGTTATCAAGATTACCTTGAATCTTGACATGGAATAAAATCTTTAAAAAAAATTTTAATATTTTAAATAACATCTGATTTCTCAATTTCCGTGCAAAATTGCACTCTGTCATAATAGTGAAAATTATTGCAATATACAAGAAGCTAAATTTCAATTGAATTTAATTGATATTAAACAATTTGTTATGCGAATTATTCTAGTTTGAAATATTAATTAATAGACAATAAAGAGTAAAAAAGTAAAATAAAAGTTAAATAACAGTAAGGAATGAAAATGTTAATTTTAACAGCTCAAGATATCCAACAATTTTATACCATGAAAGATGCTGTAGCAGCAGATAAACAAGCATTAAAAATTTATACTCAGGGTAATAGTGAAGTGCCTTTACGTATCAACTTTGATATGCAAAAAGGACAATGCCTAGTTATGCCAGCTCATATTAAAGAAAACGATGTTGTTGGTTTAAAGATTGTCTCGGTTTTTCCTGATAATCCTAAATTGGGCAAACCATCGGTTCCGGCGCAAGTGTTTATGATCGATCCTCAAACTGGCGAAGTTTGTGCGATATTAGATGGCACGTTTGTTACGCAATTGCGAACCGGTGCGGTACAAGGTGCTGCTACCGATTTATTAGCAAAAAAGGATGCTAAACGAGCAGTATTAATTGGTACTGGTGGGCAAGCTGCTGCACAATTAGAAGCTATGTTAACGGTACGGCAATTAACGGATGTGGCTATTTATGGGCTTGATGCTAATAAAGGCAAGCAATTTACTGAAGAGATGAAAAAACGATTTGGCCATTTTTCGGCTAACCTCTATTTTACACAAGATTTGGATGAAGATATTCGCCATGCTGATATCATTACGTCAGTGACTACATCAAAAGAAGTGACTTTCAATGGTGAGTTAGTTAAACCCGGAACTCATATCAATGGTGTAGGTGCTTACACACCAGAGATGCACGAAATCCCAAGTAATATAGTGGCAAAAGCAGATCTTCGTGTACTTGATACTAAAGATGGTGTATTTGCTGAAGCTGGTGATATTATCGACCCAATTAATCAAAATTTAGTCACAAAACAAGATTTTTATGAATTGGGAGATTTAGTTATCGATCCGCAAAAATGTCGTCAAAACGATCAGCAAATCACGTTATTTAAAACTGTGGGAACGGCAGTTTTAGATGTCTATGTCGGTTATGATATTTATCAGAAAGCTAAACAAAAGGGTATTGGAACGACTATCTAATAATTCTTTTTAACCCCAAATCACCCCTTAACCAAAAATTTGAGGAAAGGGGGTTTTTTAGCTCTTAAAATCGTCGTTAATGGTATTACTTATTAACATCAACAATAGATTAGCCATTATCAATAAAATAATGCGAGGTAAAAGCGGCTCTAAGATCGAAACTTAGCTTTTCAGCTCTTCTTTTTGTGAACGACCTAATAATGACATAGCTGCCTGTTTTGGATCTTTATGTTCATAAAGTACTTTATAGATTTGTTCAGTAATAGGCATGTCGACGTGATATTTTTGTGCTAATGACCAAACTTCTTTAGTATTTCTACAGCCTTCAACTACTTGAGCAATGATCTCTTGTGCTTCTTGAATTGATTTGTTTTGACCCAGTAAAATACCAAAACGGCGATTTCGAGATTGATTATCGGTACATGTCAGTACCAAATCACCTAATCCTGCCATCCCCATAAAAGTGGCGGGATCGGCACCAAGTGCTTCGCCTAATCGCATCATTTCAGCCAATCCACGAGTGATTAATGCTGTTCTGGCATTAGCACCAAACCCAAGCCCATCCGACAATCCAGCACCAATGGCGATCACATTTTTGACTGCTCCGCCAAGTTGAACACCGATAAAGTCTTTACTGCTATAGACTCGAAACGATTTACTACAGTGGAATAAATTTTGTAGTTCTGTTAAAAATTGTTCATCAGTTGACGCAACAGTAACTGCAGTGGGTAAACCAGATGCCACTTCTTTAGCAAATGTAGGACCAGAAATAACCGCTAATGGAATTTTGTCATCTAAAACTTCGCGTGCAACATCTTGTAATAATCGTCCAGTATCAACTTCAAGGCCTTTCGTTGCCCAAACAATTTTACTATCCTTTCTTAACAATGGTTTTATTTGTTTAAGAATACTACCAAACGCATGGCTAGGTACAACAATAAGTAAAATAGGTGCAGCAGCAACAGCAGTGGCTAAATTAGCTTCAATTTGCAGTTGCTCTGGGAAAGGGATATCAGGCAAAAACTGTCTATTTTGTCTATCATTCTGCAAAATAGCCATCTTATCTGGGTTATGTCCCCACAATAAGGTTTCATGGCCATTACGTGCTAGTAATATTGCTAGTGAGGTTCCATAAGAACCTGCGCCAATTACAGTCACTGCAGCATCTTTACTCATATATAATCCAATAGACTTTATTAATTAACTTAACAATTACGATTATTGTAAGGTTTCAGTTACACTATTTTGCGCTTGTTGTTCTTGTTGTTGTAAATAGTTAATGAACAATGCTTCAAAATTTACTGGCTCTAAATTAAGTTGTGGGAATGTCCCTTTATTCACTAGGCTTGAAATAACCTCACGCGCATAAGGGAATAAAATGTTTGGACAATAAGCACCAACACAATGTTGAATTTGTGCATCATCAAAACCAATAAGAGAGAAAATTCCTGATTGGGTAACTTCACAAATATACACAACTTCTTCTTGTTGTTTTACCGTTACGGTAACACGTAAAGAAACTTCATGCACTTCATCACTTAATGCTTGTGATGCTGAATTTAGCTCTAAATTCATTTCTGGTTGCCACTGCTTAGTGAAAATTTCAGGGACATTATTGGTTTCAAAAGAAACATCTTTAGTGTAAATACGTTGAATTGCAAATTGTGTTTCTGGTTGTTGTGTATTGTTTTGTTCTGTCATGATAAAACCTTATTTTAAAATTATATTATTTTCTAACTAATGGTAAGTTTTCGCCGTTCCAACCAGCAATACCATCTTTTAATGTAAATACATGTAAAAAACCTTGTTTGACTAATACTTCACCAATGCCTGCTGATGTTAAGCCATTTTCATCAATCACAATAATGATATTTTCTTTAAATTTTTCTATAGTTTTAGCACTAGCATTCTTTATATCAACAGGTAAGATGTTGTGTGATTCAGTGATATGCCCTTTTTTGAAGCTATCTGCTGAACGAATATCAACAATAACTGCATTTTGTTTATTGATCATATTAATTGCTTGCGCGTTATTAATTATTTTTACTTTTGACAATTTACTTTTTACGGTTAATACAATGATTGCAACAAATAACACAACCCAACCTAATGAAAGTAAAAGATGATTTTTGACAAAAGGTATAATTTCGAGCGTAACAAAGTCCATACTTTTATGATTACCTAATTTTTATTAAAAATAAGATAAGATTATAACGATATTGTCTACTGAAATACAGATCTAAAGGGAGAAATCTTATTTTAAGCTAATAAGAACTAAAGAATTCTAAGGTGAGAATTAATGTTATTTAGATGATTTATCTTAGTGGTTTTGCTTTTAGTTACTATAATCTCGTCTGTTTTAGCCGAACAAAATAATTGTGCTACAAATAAAACCGTAAACTTAGATCAAAACATGCAAATAACCGATGAGCCATTACTATTTGACCCAAATTTAACCTGTCGAAATTTTTTTCTGGAAATTGATGCTAATGCACCTGATTATTTTAAATATTATGATTGTCAAATACAAGATGAAGGTCAAACATGGCGGATAACTGTAGTTTATAAAGTTGACGGTAAATATGCTAAGCAAGCCCATTAATATTTGATTAAAACTATGAGGATGGGTGAACTGAAACATTTATGCTGTTATTGGCATCAACAAAATCCAGTAATGATCGCTAATTCAAAAGATAACTTATTGTATGAAACTTCGTTTTTTTTAAATGAAACATTTAAACGTGATGGGGATGAAATGATTTTTTATTTAATCATAATCGGTTTTCGAAGATTCGATATATAACTTAGTAAAGAAGCGTCGCCAATTAACTACTTTGTCATGGAGCAAAATAGTGGCATAAATGGCTTTATGTAACATTTTGGTGCATTATTTTGGTGCTTTATGCATTATCATGGTGCATTAATGCTTTTTCTGCTATTATTTAATCACTAAAAACCGTCTAAAATGGTTAATGAAAAACTGGCATCATATTTGCATGTAATCTAATAAATAGGCAAAATGCCTTTAAACTGAACAATTATTATATGTCCTCAATGGAGAAGCTACATGTCTACACAAAAAGTTTTAACGCTAATAAAAGAAAACGATGTTAAGTTTGTTGATTTACGTTTTACTGATACTAAAGGTAAAGAACAACACGTTACAATTCCTGTAAGTCAAATCGACGCTGATTTTTTTGAAGATGGTAAAATGTTTGATGGCTCTTCCATTGCTGGTTGGAAAGGCATTAATGAATCAGATATGGTTTTAATGCCAGATGCATCAAGCGCAGTAATTGATCCATTTTTTGAAGACGTAACATTAAATATTCGTTGTGATGTTTTAGAACCAGCGACTTTACAAGGTTATGACCGTGACCCTCGCTCAATTGCTAAACGTGCTGAAGAGTTTTTAAAATCATCAGGTATTGCTGATACCGTTATTTTTGGACCAGAACCTGAGTTTTTCTTATTTGATGATGTTCGTTTTGGATCGCCAATGTCTGGTAGCTTTGTTCATATTGATGATATCGAAGCAGCTTGGAACTCTGGTACTAAATACGAAGAAGGTAATAAGGGGCATCGTCCTGGCGTTAAAGGTGGTTATTTCCCACTTCCTCCGGTTGACTCGTCACAAGATATTCGTTCTGAAATGTGTTTAATCATGGAACAACTAGGTTTAGTTGTTGAAGCTCATCACCATGAAGTTGCAACTGCAGGCCAAAATGAGATTGCTTGTCGTTTCAATACATTAACTAAAAAAGCTGATGAAGTTCAAATTTATAAATATGTTGTACAAAATGTTGCTCATGCTTATGGTAAAACCGCAACATTTATGCCAAAACCTATGTTTGGCGATAACGGTTCAGGTATGCATTGTCACCAATCTCTTGCTAAAGATGGCGTAAACCTTTTTGCTGGTGATAAATATGCTGGCCTTTCTGAAATGGCGTTATACTATATTGGTGGTATTATCAAACATGCTAAAGCAATTAATGCTTTTGCGAACCCAGCGACTAACTCTTATAAACGTTTAGTACCAGGTTATGAAGCACCAGTTATGCTTGCATATTCTGCGCGTAATCGTTCTGCATCAATTCGTATTCCAGTGGTTACTAGCCCTAAAGCGCGTCGTATTGAAGTTCGCTTCCCTGATCCAGCAGGTAACCCATACTTATCATTTGCAGCACAATTAATGGCAGGTTTAGATGGTATTATCAATAAGATTCATCCGGGTGATGCGATGGATAAAAACTTATATGACTTACCACCAGAAGAGTCTAAATTAATTCCACAAGTTGCTGGTTCACTTGAAGAAGCTCTTGACGCGTTAGATGCGGATCGTGAATTCTTAACTCGTGGTAATGTATTTACTAATGACACTATTGATGCTTATATTGACTTAAAACGTCAAGATGTTGATCGTGTTCGTATGACACCACATCCGGTTGAATTTGAACTCTACTACAGTCTATAAGTCATTATTGTATTATTTAAAGCTTTAACCACCGCTGAAGGGCGGTGGTATGTAATGAGAACGGAGAGCCAACGATGACATTTGATAATGAATCTGATGCAAATCTTGTTCTCGACTCAATGATTACCAATATTTTATTACTCGATAAAAAACTCAATATTCTTTATGCCAATACCGCGGCACAGCAGTTACTTGCTCAAAGTTCGAAAAAAATATTAGATAGTTATTTTCCTGACTTATTAGGTTATTTTTCCCTCGACCTTGAGTTGATGCAAAATGCATTAGATCAGAATCAAGGATTTACCGATAGCGAAGTTAATTTAGTCATAAACAATGAATTACATATTTTATCATTAACCGCACAATTGCTGGCTAATGGTCATGTACTTATCGAAATGGCACCATTAAATAGTCATAAAAAGTTGAGTCAAGAACAACTACAACAAGCTCAACAAAATGCTGCCCGCGAATTAGTGCGCGGACTTGCTCATGAAATTAAAAATCCGCTTGGTGGACTAAGAGGAGCGGCGCAATTATTGTCACGAGAGCTACCTAACAATGATTTGCAAGATTATACAAAAATTATCATTGAGCAGGCTGATAGGTTAAGAAATTTAGTTGATAGATTATTAGGTCCTCAACAGCGGTTACAACAGAAACAACAGAATATACATCAAGCTATCGAACGGATCTATGCGCTTTTATGTTTAGAAAAACAGCTAAATGTTGAGATTATCCGTGATTATGATCCTAGTTTGCCTGAATTCACTCACGATTCAGAACAGATTGAACAAGTGGTTTTAAATATTGTTCGTAATGCTTTACAGGCAATTGGTACGAAATCTGGTTGTATTAAGATCAGGACTCGAACAGCATTTCAAGTTACCTTGCATGGTCAACGTTACCGACTTTGTGCGCGTATCGATATTGAAGATAATGGCCCTGGAGTGCCCGTGCATATTCAAGATACATTATTTTACCCAATGGTTAGTGGTTATGAAGGAGGTACCGGCATTGGCTTGTCGATTGCCCATAATATTATTGACCAGCATAATGGAAAGATTGAATTTAATAGTTGGCCAGGTCATACTGAGTTTTCTATCTATTTACCAATCAAACAATGAGGTTAATGACGATGAATGTTTGGATTGTTGATGATGATAGTTCGATTAGATGGGTTTTAGAGAAAGCGCTTACTAATGCTCATTTTAACTGCATCAGTTTTTCGAGCGGTCAAGAAGTGATTGATGCTTTAGTTAATCATCCACAGAAGCCAGCAGTATTATTATCCGATATTAAAATGCCAGGTATTGATGGATTATCTTTGCTTAATTATATCAAAGAGCAAATGCCTAATTTACCGGTGATTATTATGACAGCTCATTCAGACCTTGATGCTGCAGTGAATGCTTATCAAAAGGGAGCTTATGATTATATTCCTAAACCTTTTGATGTCGATGAAGTTATTCAATTGGTTGAGCGGGCTATTTTACAAAGTCAAAGTAATAAATCTAATAGTTCCTCTACTAGCAAAGCTTCTACAGGTATTATTGGTGAAGCACCAGCCATGCAGGAAGTGTTTCGTATTATTGGACGACTCTCTAAATCATCTATCAGCGTACTTATTAATGGTGAATCAGGAACGGGTAAGGAGTTAGTGGCTAAAGCTTTGCATACTCATAGCCCACGATCACAGTCGCCATTCATCGCTCTAAATATGGCAGCTATTCCTAAAGATCTGATTGAATCGGAACTATTTGGGCATGAAAAAGGCGCATTTACTGGTGCTGCTCAAATAAGGCATGGCCGATTTGAACAAGCTAACGGTGGAACGCTATTTTTAGATGAAATTGGTGATATGCCATTGGATGTGCAAACTCGATTATTAAGAGTTCTTGCTGATGGTCAATTTTATCGGATAGGTGGTTATTCACCTGTAAAAGTTGATGTACGTATTATTGCCGCTACGCATCAAGATTTACAAGCTAGAGTAAAGGAAGGTAAATTTAGAGAAGATTTGTTTCATCGGCTAAATGTGATTCGAATTTTATTACCACCATTACGTGATAGAGCGCAAGATATACCTAAATTAGCTGAACATTTTTTACGGACCACTGCCAAAGAATTAGGTGTTGAAAGTAAAGTGCTAAGCCTTGATGCTCTCAATCTTTTATGTCTGTTCAATTGGCCGGGTAATGTAAGGCAACTAGAAAATGTTTGTCGTTGGGTAACAGTAATGTCGTCCAATAATGAAGTTTATGTACAAGATTTACCACCAGAACTATTACAATTATCGGCTTCTGATGCCTCAGCTAATTATGAGGTTACTACCAATGTAACCAATCAGATATTACCAGAAACCGATTGGAAAAAACTGTTAGAACAGTGGGCTAAACAAGCCTTATTAGCTGGTCAAACAGGAATTTTGACGCAAACAGTGATTGATGTCGAAAGAATTTTATTGAGGTGTGCGCTTAATTTTACTCGCGGACATAAGCAAGATGCGGCTAATCTGCTTGGCTGGGGACGAAATACTTTAACGAGAAAACTCAAAGAATTATCAGATGATAATTGATTATGATAGCATGCCGATTTTTTCGGCAATAAGTCATAATGTTATCATCTAATGTTTTTACCAATTTATTTATTATTATTTTACTGTTTGCTTAAAGTTCATTGAACACTTATTTATTTTTAGTTACAATCGAATGCAAATGATAATTATTCTATTTATCATACATTCGCTTTTGGACTAAGCTAATAACTAGGAGTTACAATGTATTCATCTATCAAAGTTAAATTTTTAGTATTAATAGCCGCTTTATTTGTATTAGCTGGCTGTGACGATAAAAAACAAGAAGCACCAGTAGCTAATAAAACTATAGCTGTTGAACATGCTCAAGGTAAAACAGATATTCCTGAAAACCCGAAAAAAGTGGTAGTTTATAACACAGCGACACTGGATATTATTGATGCATTAAATATTCCTGTAACTGGTGTTCCACAATCAGATGTACATTTCCCTGAATTCTTATCAAAGTATGCTGATAAAGCTTATACCAATGTTGGTACTTTATTTGAGCCAAATTATGAAGTGTTAAGTTCATTACAACCTGATGTGATTATCGCAGGTGGCCGTGCCAATGATGTTTATAAAAAATTAAGTGATATAGCACCAACTATTTCGCTTGATATTGATCCTAATAATTTTGTAGCTAGCTTAACCGAGCGTACTGAACAGTTAGGCGATATTTTTGGTAAACAAGCAGAAGCTAAAAAATTAATTGCTGATTTTAACCAAAAAATTGAAACACTAAAACCTAAAACAGATACAGCAGGAACTGCCTTAGTGATTATGGTTAATGGTGGTAAAATGTCTGCTTATGGCCCTAAATCCCGTTTTGGTTTTATCTTTGATGTATTAGGTTTCAAACCTGCAACAACCTTCCAAGAAGCTGGCCGTCATGGTAATGCAGTAACTTCTGAATTTGTATTAAGTGTTAATCCACAATGGTTATTTGTATTAGATAGAGACAATGCAATTGGTAATAAAGAAGCTCAATCAGCACAACAAGTTCTAAATAACGAATTAATTCAAAAAACTGATGCATGGCAACAAAATCATATTGTTTATTTAGATTCAACTTCAATGTATATCTCTGGCGGTATTCAAACTTATAGTCAATTAATCGACCAAATAAGTGATGTTTTACAAAAAACATCAGCCAACTAATCATAAGTTATGACAAAAACGGTTTATTTTATTGCAGGCATTGCTCTTTTAATAGCAATGGCTGCATTAAGTCTGTTTATTGGTGCTGGGCATGTGACGTTGGCCGATCTTTGGTCAGATAGTAATATGCGACAAATCTTTTTTGTTAGCCGTGTTCCTAGAACAGTTGCATTAATATTAGCTGGTAGTGCTATGAGTGTTGCCGGCTTAATTATGCAATTACTTACGCAAAATCGGTTTGTTGAACCTTCGTTAGTGGGGACAACCCAGTCTGCGAGTCTTGGGCTATTAGTCATGATGGTATTTGCTCCTGGCGCAACGGTAATGACGAAAATGGTAGTGGCAAGTTTATTTGCAATGGCTGGCACGATGTTGTTTATGTTTATCTCACGTAAAATCATCTTTAAATCTGCCTTAATGGTACCACTTATTGGGATTATGCTTGGTGCAGTAATCAGTGCAATTTGTACTTTTTTTGCCATGTATTTTGATTTATTACAATCACTAGGTGGTTGGGAATCAGGTGATTTTTCTGGCATTTTGCAAGGTCGCTATGAACTATTGTGGTTAGTTGGTGGTATTACCTTACTTGCCTGTTGGAGCGCCGATCGTTTTACTGTCGCTGGATTAGGGCGGGACTTTTCCGTCAATGTCGGACTTAATTATAATAGAGTAATGTTAACAGGCCTGATTGTCATTGCACTTATTGGTGGGATTGTCGTTGTGGTGGTAGGTGTACTGCCATTTTTGGGCTTAATTGTTCCTAATATTGTGAGTTTATTGTTTGGCGATAATGTTCGTAAAACTATTCCGTGGATCTGTCTACTAGGCAGTGGTTTGGTTTTACTCTGTGATATTATTGGACGAGTTATTCGCTACCCCTTCGAAATTCCAGTTAGTGTAATCCTTGGTGTAGTCGGAGCTGTCATATTTTTAGTATTGTTGAGTAAAAAACGTCATGCTGGTTAATCAAAAACGCTTTATTTCAAGTCGAAATACTGTACTGATATTACTAGGTATTGCGCTATTTTGTGTCATTTTTTTCATGACATTCAATTTAAAAGGCAATATTAGTTATATATTGACTCATCGTGCTTGGATTGTTTTAACGATGATTTTAGTCGCTTTTTCAGCTGCAACGTCGACTTTGCTTTTTCAGACTGTTACTAATAATCGAATTTTAACCCCTTCGATAATGGGATTTGAATCTTTGTTTGTATTGATTCAAACAGTTGTAATATTTTTTATTGATGCGCAAGGTATTCCTTATATTGGTATTGTGGGTAAATTTATCTTCGAATCATCATTATTAATTTTATTTTCTCTATTTCTGTATCGAGGATTATTTACCAAACTTAAACAAAACCTTCATTTGGTTTTATTAATTGGCATTATTTTAGGAACACTATTTCGTAGTTTCTCCAATTTATTACAACGATTAATGACGCCAACGGAATTCGCTGTTTTGCAAAGCCGTATTTTTGCAACATTTACCCGAGCAGAACCTGTCTTAATCGTATTTTCATTAGTCATTGCCTCAATTATTGGCCTGTTTTTATGGCGAATGCGCTTTCGATTTGATGTATTAGCTTTAGGAAGGGATAATGCCATTAATCTTGGGGTCGATTATCAGAAAAGTGTCACTATCATTCTATTACTCGTCTCGGTATTAGTTTCAATATCAACCGCGTTAGTTGGGCCTTTCACATTCCTAGGTCTACTTATTGCTAATTTAGCTTATAGTATTAGTGGCTCTAGCCAGCATCGTTTTTTATTACCGACAGCGTTTTTATTAGGCGTGATTTTTCTTGTTGGTGGACAGATGTTTTTAGAGCGGGTACTAAATATGGTGGGCGCATTATCGATAGTCATTGAGTTTATTGGTGGTTCATTGTTTATCTTCTTATTATTGAAAAAGGTTCCGATGTGATAGAAATTGATAATATTAGTAAAAAGTATCAAACCATACCTGTATTAAAAAATGTGAAAGCAACCATACCTCAAGGTGGTATTACGGCGATCATTGGTCCAAATGGTGCAGGCAAATCAACCTTATTATCAATTATTAGCCGTTTATTACTTGCCGATGAGGGACAAGTAAAAATTCAGAATATGGATGTGGTTAATACGCCTAGTGATAAACTTGCGACCTATTTATCTGTGTTAAGACAAGAGAACCGTTTTACCAGTCGATTGACTGTGTTTGAATTGGTTGGATTTGGCCGTTATCCTTATTCAAAAGGCCGATTAAATAAAGATGATTTAGTCCATATTAATCGTGCCCTAGAATTTTTAAATCTAACTGAATATAAAGATAGATTTTTAGATGAACTGTCAGGCGGGCAACGGCAGCGTGCTTATGTGGCAATGGTACTTTGCCAGGATACTGAATATGTATTACTGGATGAACCATTAAATAACCTTGATATGAAACATGCGGTTGCTATGATGAAACAGCTAAGGCGAGCTGCTGATGAACTGGGGAAAACCATTGTGATTGTTATTCATGACATTAACTTTGCTTCAGTCTATTCCGATTATATTTTAGCGATGAAAGATGGCCAATTGGTTTATCAAGGCAGCCCTAAACAAATTATGGATTCAACGATATTAGAGGAAATTTTTGATACACCAGTCAAAATAGAAAATATTCATAATCAAAATATTGCTATTTATTATTAGTATCTAATTTTCCTTAACTACAAGGATTTAGAGAATAGCTAAATCCTTTTTTTATTTCTAGCATTTAATTATTTAACTTATTTATAAATAGTATAACTTTTGTTTACATTTAATTTATGTTCTTGTTAAATAATAAGTAGTTTTTTTTGAGATTTAGTCATGAAATTAGAGCAGATTGCATTGTTAGCTGGCGTATCGAGAACCACAGCGAGTTATGTGGTTAATGGTAAAGCCAAACAATATCGGGTTAGTGATAAAACCATTGCAAAGGTGATGGCGGTGGTAAATGAATACAATTATCAACCCAACGCAGTAGCTGCCGGATTAAGAGCGGGTAAAACTCGCACTATTGGTATCATTATTCCTGATTTCGAAAATATCAGTTATACCCGAATTGCTAGTTATTTAGAGCAATTAGTAAAAAAAGAAGGTTATCAATTACTCCTCTCTTGTTCTGAAGATGATCCGAAAATTGAAAAAGAGTGTGTTCGGCATTTAAAACAGCGACGAGTGGATGCGTTGGTGATCTCTTCGTCATTTGTTGCTGAATCAGATTATGCATTTTATGATGGTTGGCGAAATAGTGATATCCCTCTGTTCGCATTAGATAGAACATTATCTGTATCAGAGTTTAGGAATGTTGTTGGTGCGGATAAAGAAGATTCAAAAATGCTAGCTGAAGCATTTGATCAGTTAGTCAATGGCACAGTAGTTTATATTGGTGCCTTACCCAATCTATCCGTTAGCCAGCAACGTATGGAAGGCTTTAAGGAAATTGCATTAAATAGTAGCAATAAAGTTGATTTTTTATGTGCAAATAATTATAGTCGTCGCGACGCTGAGGCTACCTTTAGTCAATGGTTAGAATATAATGATTTACCAGATGGTATTTTTTCTACTTCTTTTTCTTTGTTACAAGGCACAATTGATGCAATTTTGAAAAAGTTTGATCATCTGCCAGAAAATCTAACTATTGCCACTTTTGGTGATAATGAGTTACTTAATTTTTTACCTTGCAAAATGATTGCGTTATCACAAGATCATAAAGCGATATCAGAAGTAACCATTAAACTATTATTTGATAGTTTACATAATAAAAACTATCAGCCAGGAACTACAGTTATTCCTCGACGCTTAATTTATCGAGGTAGCCTGAGTCGAAAAAGTATTGCTAAAAAGTCAATTTAAGTCGTCATATCGACAATTATTTTCCTCAAAAAAACGATCTAGATCACACTTTAGGAATTAATAGATATAATTTATTTGATAATTAGCCAGTTTATATTCATTATTGCTGAAACGATTCAATATGATTCAATAACGAACTATTGTGGGATTGCTGAGTTGTTTTTAGTTGACCCAACATTATAACCCAGAGGTATTTATTTTATGTTTCATTTAGTTAAAGAAGATATTCATTTAAATGAACAAGCAACCAATAAAACGGAAGCAATTAAGAAAATTGCAGCTGCATTAACTAGTGCCGGCTTTGTCGGTGAAGGATATGTTGATGGTATGCTTGAGCGTGAAGGTCAGGCGGCAACTTATTTAGGTATTGGTATTGCTATACCTCATGGTACGCCTAAAACTCGTCACTTAGTTAAAAAAACCGGTGTTCAAGTTTTCTGTTTCCCTGAAGGTGTAGAATGGGGAGATGATGGTGAAAAAGCCTATCTTGCCATCGGTATTGCGGCAAGTTCTGATGAACACTTAGAATTACTTCGTCAATTAACTCACGTACTTGGTGCTGATGGTGTTGAAGAAAGAATCAAGAATATTCAATCAGCCGATGAAGCTCTCGCTATTTTAACTGGTAAAGAGAGTTTAGAAGATAGTCAATTTGTTATTAATGAATCTACATTATTATTAAATATTCAAGCTGACAGTTTGGCTACTTTACAAGCTTTAAATGCATCACGATTAAAACAACAAAATGCTGTTAATGCTAGCTTTATTACTAACGTCCTTGATAATACACCGAATTATTTGGGTGACGGCGTATGGTTAAATGACAGCCGTGAAGGTAATTTAAAAAATGCAATTGCGATTAGTCGTACAGTAAGTGAGCTAAATCAAGACGGTAAGCCAGTTAAACTTCTAATCACTATTTCAGCGGTTGATGATAATGTTACAGCTATTGTAAATAACATTGCTACCTTAGCTTACAATCAAAAATTAAACTTACTAATCGCTGCAAATAGCGATGATTTCAGCAATATTTTATTATCAGGTTCGCAGTCAGTTTCATCTCAACGAGCAGAAACTCAATCTACAACATCAAGTGCTTCGTCAGAAAGTGTTGGATCTAATGGTGAGCAAAGCAGAGAATTTGTCATTCCTAATGAAAATGGATTGCATACTCGCCCTTCATCGGTGCTAGTTAAATTAGTAAAAGAATTTAATAGCAAAGTCACCGTTGCCAATATCGATGGTAAAAATGAACCTGTAAGTGCTACCAGTTTAATGAAAATTGTGGCATTAGGTGCTAAAAAAGGCAGTCGATTACGCTTTACTGCTGTAGGTGATGATGCAGAGCAAGTATTAGATGCAATTGGTAAAGCTATTGAAAGTGGCTTAGGTGAGGGTGTTTAATCATGACTTATCGTGTTGCGACTATTACCTTAAATCCTGCTTATGACCTCTTAGGTTTTTGCCCTAAAGTTGAGTTAGGTGATGTTAATTTAGTGCAAACTAATGCTTTACTGCCAGCAGGTAAAGGTATCAATGTTGCTAAAGTTTTATCTGACTTAGGTATAAAATTAACCGTTGGTGGTTTTTTAGGTAAAGAAAATCGAGATGGTTTTAATTTACTGTTTGAATCATTAAATGTTACTGATAAATTCCAAACAGTCGAAGGCCGTACTCGTATTAATGTTAAATTAACCGAAGAAAACAGTGAAGTTACTGATCTTAATTTTTCTGGTTTTACTATTAGCGAGCAAGATTGGCAAACATTTGTGACTACTTCATTGGAATGGTTGAAAGAGATTGATATGGTTGCCATTAGTGGCAGTTTACCTGCAGGCGTATCTCTTGAAAAATTTACTGAGTGGATGAAACAAGTAAAAGCAATTTGTCCTAAAGTTGTGTTTGACAGTAGCCGTGATGCTTTAGATGCTGGGCTTAAAGCTAATCCATGGTTAATTAAACCGAATGATAAAGAACTCGAAATGTGGGTTGGTAGAAAACTAACTACATTATCAGAAATCAAAACTGCTGCTATGGAGCTTATCGATGGTGGCGTAGAAAACGTAGTAATTTCACTAGGAAGTAAAGGTGCTTTATGGGTTACTAAACATGAAGCATGGTTAGCCAAACCGCCTAAATGTAAGGTGGTTAGCACGGTTGGTGCTGGTGATTCAATGGTCGGTGGTTTAATGTATGGTTTATTAACTAACCAATCAATTAAAGACACCTTAGTATTTGCATCAAGTGTTGCCGCTTTATCAGTTGAACAAGCCGGTGTTGGGGTATCAGACCGTCAAGCGGTTACCAACATGTCGGAAAAAATTGAAATAATTGCGGGATAGGAGTATTCATGAATATATATATTGTTGAAGGAAGTAATTCAGGCCCAGTTAATGGCCGTTTAGCTAAAGCGGAATTAGCGTTAGCCGCTAATTCATTAAATTTCAAAGTTGTTGATAATGCGACATCAGCCGATACGATTATTTCGGTTGGTGATGGAAATATCAGCGATAAATCAGTGATTGGCAAAAAAGTTTATGTGGTAAGTGATCTCAATGAAATTTTTGCTGATCCTAAAAAAATCTTAAATAATGCAAAACTTAAAGCAACTGTTTATGAACAATCTGCTAGTTCTGCATCTGTATCAGCAGCAAATAACGGACAAAAACGTATTGTTGCGGTAACCGCTTGTCCAACTGGTGTTGCTCATACATTTATGGCTGCTGAAGCGATTGAAGAAGAAGCGAAAAAACGTGGCTGGTGGTGTAAAGTTGAAACTCGTGGTTCGGTTGGTGTTGGTAATGAATTAACACCAGAAGAAATCGCTGCAGCTGATGTAGTGATTGTAGCATGTGATATTGACGTTGATTTAAGTAAGTTTGCAGGTAAAAAAATGTACCGAACTAAAACCGGTCCAGCCCTTAAAAAAACTGCACAAGAATTAGACAGAGCTTTTAACGAAGCTACAATCTATCAACCAACTAGTTCTGCTTCAACAACAAAATCAAGTAACG
>CAMLMY010000013.1 GCA_946481345.1 uncultured Gilliamella sp.
ATACTGGTAAATTGATATTAAAGTGCATATAATGTGAAAACTTTCTGATAAGAAAGAGAAAACAAATTAAAAATATCGTAAATATTGAAAGGAGAGAGTTATTATGATGTACTTATCAGCAGTTCGCGCACAAGTAAGAAATTTTGCAGGCAAATTTATCAAAAATGAACGCGGTGTAACTGCAATTGAATATGCAATTGTTGCTGCAGGTGTTTCCGCTGTGCTTTTAGTTATTTTTAGTAAAGATAACGGTCCTGTTAAAAATATGCTGCATGGTGTATTTACTTCACTACAATCTAAATTATCAACTATTATGGCTTAATTAGTAATCTTTGATTGCGATTCTGAAATAAACCACTTCTTTGTAAAGAGGTGGTTTATTGTTTTTAATCTAGTTTCTTTAAGTAATAAAATAAACCGCATCGATAATAAAATAGATATATCAATAGCTATACGCTTTAACTCCCTGTATATGTTTATTCTAAAATCATATTTTTGAGTTTTAAAATTAAATTTTCAGCAATTTCATGATCCACATCTAAATTATTTTTTTTCTGATGCAATTTAAGAATTTTAATAGTGTTTTAATAAAATATTTTAATAAAAACAAAGTTTATATCTTAAAAATTAAGTAATGATTACAATCTATTTTTGGATAAAAATAACCGTTTTTCAATTATCTTATTGATTTTAAATATTTATTTTTTTATTGCTTCATTATTATTATTAGTTTATTGTGTTAATAAAAAAATTTACAATAAAATTACATTTAATACTGGTAAATTGATATAAAAGTGCATATAATGTGAAAACTTTCTGATAAGAAAGAGAAAACAAATTAAAAATATCGTAAATATTGAAAGGAGAGAGTTATTATGATGTACTTATCAGCAGTTCGCGCACAAGTAAGAAATTTTGCAGGCAAATTTATCAAAAATGAACGCGGTGTAACTGCAATTGAATATGCAATTGTTGCTGCAGGTGTTTCCGCTGTGCTTTTAGTTATTTTTAGTAAAGATAACGGTCCTGTTAAAAATATGCTGCATGGTGTATTTACTTCACTACAATCTAAATTATCAACTATTATGGCTTAATTAGTAATCTTTGATTGCGATTCTGAAATAAACCACTTCTTTGTAAAGAGGTGGTTTATTGTTTTTAATCTAGTTTCTTTAAGCAATAAAATAAACCGTATCGATAATAAAATAAATATTATCAATAACGGTATAATACACTTTAACTCTCTGTATGTGTTTATATTAATATTATATTTTTTGTATTTTAAAATTAAATTTTCAGCGATTTCATGATCCACATCTAAATTATCTTTTTTCCTTTCATGCAATTTAAAAACTATAATGGTGTTTTAACAAAATATTATTAATAAATACATAGTTTATATCTTAAAAATTAAGTAATACTTATAATTTATACTTGTATAACAATAAACCTTTTCTAATTAAAGTATTGATTTTAAATTGTTTATTTTTATGCTTCATTATTATTATTTTTTTATTGGGTTAATATGAAAAAATTTACAATAAAATTGCATTTAATACTGGTAAATTGATATTAAAGTGCATATAATGTGAAAACTTTCTGATAAGAAAAAGAAAGCAATTTAAAAATGTCGTAAATATCGTAAATATTGAAAGGAGAGAGTTATTATGATGTACTTATCAGCCGTTCGCGCACAAGTAAGAAGTTTTGCAGGCAAATTTATCAAAAATGAACGCGGTGTAACTGCAATTGAATATGCAATTGTTGCTGCAGGTGTTTCCGCTGTGCTTTTAGTTATTTTTAGTAAAGATAACGGTCCTGTTAAAAATATGCTGCATGGTGTATTTACTTCACTACAATCTAAATTATCAAGTATTTTGTCTTAATTAGACATCTTTAATCGCTATTCTGAAATAAACCACTTCTTTGTGAAAGAGTGGTTTGATGTTAGTTTATTATTACTTCAATTAAAAAGATAGAACTAGTAAATAATAGAAATGTTTAGTAGAAAAAGTTTAAATTTTGCTTCTATTATTGAATAATCGTATTGTTTAAATTCTAAATTCTAAATTCTAAATATGTTATATTTTGATAGTTCACTTTTACAATTATCTTAATTTCACGCCTCACAGTTTATAATAAATTTATATATCCGAAAAATCCTAATTATGTATTCAATATAATTGAAAGATCATTAAGATGATAGGTTATTAATTATTTGAACAATTTTTTAGTAAATTAAAAAAGGATTGTTTTTCAACAATTAGATAATTATTAATGATAAATTATTGAATAATGTTTCGTATATTTGTTTACTAATTGCAAAATTTTGTAATTATTACACTATGTTAACTATATGTTTTATATATAATTTTATTCAAGAAAAAATTAAATAAAATTTACATTTAATACTAGCAAAATTATATTAATTCGCATATAATGCTAAAACTTTATGATAATAAAGTAAATTAATTTTAAAGAAAATGTAAATGGCACAATAAGAACTATTATAACTGTTTTTCTTGTGTTTTTTGATTATTTCAATGAAGAGTACTATACGATTCATGATGTTTCTAAGAATGTATTTAATTCATTGAAATTTAAACTAAAAGGAATCATTGCTTAATTAGCAATGTTTAGTTATTTATCCTAACATCTCTTTTTCTATAAAATAGAAATTGATTTAGGATAGTTTGTTATCGTTTTAATTTATAAGATAAAAGTTGCTGATACAATATATTTGCGAGTAGCTTTTGTTAGTTAGGGGCTCAAACAAAAACGCTATGGCTAATGAACAATTTAAGTTTTCTAATGAATGGGGAAAGGTTCGTGATTTAGTATTTCAAGTTCTAGATCTTGATTTAATTGATCAATTTAAAAAAGAGCCTAATCGAGTTTTACGTGAAATTCAAAATATAATCCGAGATATCATTAATTCAGGCAGTGCTTATATTACAGCTGATGAGTCGAATGTATTAGCTGGTATGATTTGTGATGAAATTGTGGGTTATGGACCAATTGACTCTTTAATGAAAGATGAAACTGTCAATGATATTTTAGTGAATGGACCTAATAGTATTTATATTGAACGGGCAGGGATTCTAAGTAAAACTGATAAATTTTTTATTAGTGAACGACAGCTACTTGATATTGCAAGACGATTGGTAAATAAAGTCGGAAAAAATATTGATGAATCACACCCGTTAGTCGACTCAAGAATGCCTGATGGAAGTCGCCTTAACGTCGTTATTCCTCCAATAGCCATTGATGGTACATCAATGTCAATTCGTAAATTCGGTAATGGTCACCGAACATTTCATGATTTAATCAAATTTGGTTCATTGAATGAACATATGGCTAATTTTTTAGTGATAGCTGCTCGTTGTCGTATGAATATTATTATATCAGGAGGAACAGGATCTGGTAAAACAACAATGCTTAATGCTCTTTCTGGGTTTATTGGTGAACATGAACGTACCATAACACTCGAAGATGCGGCGGAATTAAAACTTCAACAAGAACATGTTGTTAGAATGGAAACTAAAAGTGGTGGCGAAGATGGCCGTGGTAGAGTAACCATGCGAGATCTTTTAGTTAATGCTCTGCGTATGAGACCTGATCGAATAATTTTAGGCGAATGCCGTGGTGAAGAAGCGTTTGAGATGTTACAAGCTATGAACACTGGTCATAGTGGTTCAATGTCAACACTCCATGCTAATACGGCTAAGGATGCATTAGCGCGTTTGGAAAGTATGATCATAATGGCACAGTCAGAATTACCTATTGTTGCAATTAAACGTTATATTAGTTCGTCTGTAAATTTTATTATCCAGGTTTCACGCCTTCCCGATGGTCAAAGAAAAGTAATGAGTATTACGGAGATTATTGGATTAGAATCAGGCAATATTGTTACTCAAGATGTGTTTGAATTTCGCGTTAATGACGAAAGAGATGCTTATGGGAAAATTCAAGGTGAATTTGTTTGTAATGGTTTAGTTAAACGTTCAGCTCTTTATGAAAGTGCTCAATATTATGAAATGTCAGATATTTTAGAAAAACTGATGTTAAATGCAATGGGAATTGAATCATGATTTTTATACTTTCGATAGCTCTTATTTTTGCTGCTATAATGAACATTCTTGCATTACGACGTCGTAAAGAGCGTTTACAGGTTTTCTATAATGTCGAACCTAAAAGTATGTCATTATTGAATGTGCTTGAAAGCCAAATTGCTGGTCGAGAAAAATCTTTTACAGATCAGCTTATGTTTGGTATTAGCACTTGGCTTAAATTTAATTTTCGACTGCTAATGTCAGGAGAATCTAAATCTAAAACATTTATTTATATTCTAATAGGAACTGTCGGTGGTATTTTTATAAATAAAAGATATTTAGGTTACGAAAATTACATTGTAATACCTTGTAGTCTTATGCTTACTGTTGCTGTCATTTGTATTTTTAGGAAAAAAAAACTTAAAGAGGATTTTTATTCAAATTTTCCAGAGGCATTAAATATTATAACTGGTCTTATTGCTTCTGGTTATGCAATATCAGTAACTTTTAAAACTTGTGGAAATTCCATTGAAGGTGTTGTTGGCAAAACATTAAAAGAAGTTAGTGACAGATTAGAAGTAGGAGATAGCGTTGAAAATGTTTTGATCAATTCTTATCTGCAACTCCCATTCCCTGAATATTATTTCTTCATTTTGACAGTAATGGTTAATCTTGATAGTGGTGGGGAATTAAAAGAAATTTTTAGTCGATTAAGTAAAATGTTAACTGATAACCGAATTATGGCTAAAACTAGAGATGGCAAAACGGCAGAATTAAGAATGACCATGTGGATTTTAGGTGCTATGCCTTTTTGCTTTATCGGATTGCTCAAGCTTGTGTCAGAAGAAAATTATAATATTTTGACCAACACTGATGGCGGTCACTATATTTTTTATTATGTTATAGGCAGTGTTGTTATTGGTTTTCTAATTATCAAAAGCTGGATTAATAAAATAGTTTAAATTATGAATATCTTATTATATATATCAATCTCATTGTTTCTTATCGTTATTGGCTGTAGGCAGTTGTTTATTACCTATTCACTTTTTCGAAACAAAGAAAAGATTGGTTTAATACTAAATAATGAAAACCAAGAAAGAAATACTACTAAAAAGCATGTAAATGAAAAAAATGTTGCTTTTGAAAAAATTATTGCAAAAAATAGTGTAACAATCAGTTTTTTAAGGAGTTATCAGGAAAAAAATAGCTGGAAAATATATTCTGTTATTATTGTATTTTCAATCTTTTATTTGATAAATGGGATTTTTCAACTGATTGACGTTAATACAAATATAATGGTGATTATCTTGGTATTAATTACTATTTCTGTCATCATCGTTCCAGATATGCTTGTTAAAAGACAAACCAATAGAAAAATAAAAATGGTTTCGCGGGATTTACCTTTAGTTATTGATATGATGGCGATTATGGTTAGATCAGGTATGACAGTCGAAAGTAGTTTTCGATATTTAAGTACAAGAGTGAAACCGATCAATAAAGATATCTCAGCAATTTTAGAAAGAGCTTGTTTGATGATGGATGTTAATGGTATTGAGCTTTCAATCGATCTAATTCAACGAGAAGTGCCCAGCAAAGAAATGAGAATGTTTTGTGTAACATTAAGAAGAAGTATTAGTTATGGTAACTCAATTTATGATACTTTGCTAGATTTGTCAGCTGAAATGCGAGAGATGCAGCGATTAACGATAGAGGAACAGATCGCTGCACTTGCTGCTAAGCTAACTATACCAACGATGGTATTTTTTCTAGCCCCAGTTCTTGTGATTATTGCAGGGCCTGTTTTTATGAGTATTCTGTCAACGTTTAATAGGATGTAAAGATAATGAATTATTTTTCAAGATGCTGTAAATCAAGTAGGTTATTAGAACCAAAATTTATGGTTGTATGTTCAATGTTATTTTTTGTCGTTGGGTGTCAAAATAACACAGTAAAATATGATATGAATGAACAACAGAAAATTTATATTAACGAAACAACGAAGAATTACGGTGGTCTAATCGAAATTTATAAACAGCGCTTAAAACGTGAAGATACAGAAGATACAAGACATAAACTTGCGAGAGCTTATTATCTTTCTAATGATTTTAATGCTGTGAAAAGAGTTTTGGAGCCTATAATAAAAAATACCAAAAATGATGGCATTCTTATTCTATACGGTCACGTTGAATCTAGACTGGGTCACAATGATACAGCATTGGAATATTTAAATAGAGCGATTGAAATTGATAGTAAAAATGGAGAGGCATATAATGTAAAAGGTATTGTTTTACTGAAAAAAAGACAATATGATGCTGCACGGTTTGCATTTCATGAAGCTAGAGAAAACTTTTATGATGAAAATAAAGTAACTAATAATTTAGCGATGCTATCCATCTTAAATAAAGAATATAGTGAAGCTTATAAACAGCTCAATATCTTATACACAAAAGGATATCGTGATCAAACCATTCTTCATAATCTACTTTTTACATTAGTAAAATTGGATAAATTGCAATTAGCTAAATCATTTTGTATTGCTCATAAACTGTCTAACGAACCAGATATTTTAATTCAAGAGTTAAGACGAATTGAGCCAATAAATGCTATAAAATTTAATGAAATTAAACCATCACAAAGTGATAACCAAAAACAATATACCATTGAAAAAGCTGCGGAACAGTTAGCATCTAATACAAAAACAGACATTACTATTAAAGATAAAAATGCAACTAAATCAATAAAAACAGCTAAATCAGTAACCCCAACTAAATCAGTAACTCCAACTAAATCAAGCATCAATGCTAAATTATCTAATATGTCTAAATTAGATGAAAAAGATTCATCAACGACGACTAACTTAGTAACAAATGTTCCATCTGTTTCTGCAAAACAAACCAAACAAACTACACAGACTAAACAGACCAAACAAACTACACAGACTAAACAGACCAAACAAACCACATCAGCTCAGTCCACTATATTAGCGGTTCGTTCTGGGGAGCATGCAAAGTTTAGTAGAATTACTTTCGAAACAGAAAATAAATTGAGTAAGAAAAATTATTCAGTTGAAAAAATTTCTCCAACGGAATTTAAGTTGTCGTTTTATGATGTGTCACTACCTGCCGAAGGAATTAATTCTATTATCAAACGTATTTCTGGTAGTGACCGCGATTTTGCTACTATTACAGGAACCTTAACCGCTGAAAAAACATTAATTCTTCAAATAAAAACTAAACAAAAGTCAACAGTGAAAGATTTTTATGTTGGATCTAATTCTAAAGGAAAAGCTCACTGTTTTGCATTCGATTTTTATTTAGAAAAGAAATAAGTGCAACGGAAAAGTAAAAAAATAATATAGAACGGAGTGGAGTTTGCATGAAAGATAAAAAATTAATTGTTTTATATTTAGCCATGATCGTTGTGGGACTAGCCTTGCTTTTTACTAAGTCGGCTCCCCCAACGACACCGGATGATTCAGTCGTTGTCGTTGAACCTCCTAAAATGGAAGAGCCTAAAACTGAGGTTATTAATGTTGCGGTAGCAAAACATGATATTAATAAAAAAACGATTTTGACAAAAGATGATTACTATTTCAAGTCAATTGAAGTTGCTGTTAATAAAGAAAGACCTAATTTTGTAACTAGTGCATCTGAGATTGATGCCCATGTTGTAAAAAATCATATTGCGAAAGATACTATAATTGAAGAAAGTCTTATTGCATCCCCAAATTCAGAAGATTATCTGATGTTAGCATTAAAAGATGGCAATTATATGTTTCCAATTACGATAGATCCACTGGATTCTTATTTAATAAAAAATCTTAAAGGTGGCGATCTGGTTGATCTATATGTTTTTTATGGTGATGAGACAGAAAAAGCAGCGAATGTTCGGGAAGATAAATTAGTTTCGCCTAGTCGTGATTTCGTTAAAAATCGTCTAAAACCAATTATTGTCGGAAAGAAAGTTTTATTTTTTGATGTAGAAAAAGAGATGGACAAAAGTTATAACAAAAACAATGTTGCTCAAGTTCAACTAGAACTTTCGAATAAGGAAATTAAATTATTAAGAACATTAATGACGAACTCTACAATTATTATGTATCCAAGTACTTTCAAAAAGAATGTTGAAGATGGATTACGTCTTTTAAGTGATAAAGAAAAAAATTGGCCTCTATCTGAAAAAGATATTTTTTCAGGGACACGAATTAATCTGTTAAAAGGTAACTAAGAATGCTAATAAGAACTAAATCAATTACTAAAATGATCAAACCTATAATCTGCTTATTGTCGATTGGCTTCTCTTCGTTGGCTTTTGCTAATATTCATAATTTACAGATCGGACAAAGTAAAACAATTGTGTTACCTGAAAATGTTGGTACCGTATTTATTAGCCAAGATACTGTAGCAAACTATGAGGTTATTGAAAATAAATCCCTGATTGTTTATGGAAAGTCAAACGGGAGAGCAAGTTTAATTGTTTATGATAGTGATAATAATATCATTATTAATGACACTATTAATGTCGATCCACTTTTATATCAAATTACAAACAGGCTAGCGCAAAATTTCCCAAATAGCAATATAACAATCGATCGTTATGATAGTGGTGAAGGAACTAACAAATTTGTGTATGTATTAAGTGGTACTGTGCCTGATACAACAACTAAAGGCCAAATTTTGGCACTTGTAGGATCTTCAATTGGGCAAAATGCAGAACGAATGAGACAGGAATACACTGAAAGTGGATCATCCGGCACTCACTACCTTACATTCCAAGATTATTATACTTACAGCAATATAATCGATAATATTAGAGTGCTACAAGAATATCAGGTTAACGTACAGTTGACTTTTGTTGAAGTTAGCAAGGAATTCACTGATTCACTAGGTATTGAATGGCAAAGTTTGACTCTCGACAGTTTGATGAGTGGTGACGGTAGCTCAGCTATCAACTCTATTGGTGAATTTTCACTATTAGGTATAAGAAAAGGACTAAATATACATAATATTACTACTATGATCCGTGCTGTAAAAAATGATCGTTTGGCTAAGGTATTAGCACAACCTAATTTATCTGTACTCTCTGGTGAAAGTGCATCGTTTTTGGTCGGAGGTGAAATTCCTATTGTAACTAAAAACAAAGATGGTGATGCCAATGTTACTTATAAAGAATACGGTATTAAGTTGAATATTAGTACAAAAGTAAATAATGATAAACGAATAAGATTATTCATGGAAAATGAAGTGAGTTCTGTTTCTGGTTCGTATGCTTTTAATAACTATAATATTCCTACGTTATCATCTCGAAGAACAAGATCCACTATTGATTTATCTGATGGTGATAGTTTTGTTATCGCGGGATTGATTAATGAAAGTGATCAAGAGCAATTATCTCGTCTTCCTTTTATTAGTGATATTCCAATTTTAGGGGCACTAGCGCGAAGTTCAACAACAAGTCGTTCTAAATCCGAGATGGTTGTTTTTGCGACAGTTAATTTGGTAACACCAAAGAGTAGTTTTGATAGTATTGAATTACCAACTATAGAGCGGACTGATGTAATTAATAGTTTCTTTAATATTAAAAACAACCTTAATAAACAAAGAAATAAGACAGTACCAGCTTCTAACGAAAGTGAAAAATTTATTAATGACATGGGCTTTATTGAATAAAAGGTTATTGGGATTCTTATGCAATTATTTGGTAATAAACAAGATACAGATTCTTCATCAAATTCTCCCTCACAAGAATATGTTGTTGGACGAATATCTGGCTATAAGGTAGCTATTGTTAGTAAAAGAACTGAATTGATTGAGAAAGTTCGTTCAGTATTATTTCTATATAACATATTAGGCATGGAGATTATTTCATTAGCATTATCTGAATTGAAAGAAACACCAAATTGGAATCAGTTTGATGCAATTATTGTAGATATTGAAAATGCTGATGATGCTGAACAAATATCAGAAACTATTAATCGCTGTATTCCTATTCAAGCAACAACAGTACTTGTAGGTAGTTACGATTCAATTCAGTTCTCTGAATTTTTATTGAAAAAAGGAATATATTTCTTATTGGAAAATAGCCAGTTAGAAAAAATTCCTGATATTTTACATAAAAGAAGTATGACACCACCAGGTTCAAGTCAGAGAGTGGGAAGTGTCATTACTTTCTTAGGTTGTAAAGGTGGAATTGGAAATTCATCATTGGTTGTTCATACTCTCAAGAAAATTAGTGATTTAACAAATTATCCACTTCTTTATATACAAGGTGCGACAACAAGCTCTAATGCGGATTTTTTATTTGAAATGCCAATCCCAGATGATGGTTCATTAATTGATGTTGGTCATTCTTTACAGGTTAAAGTAGAAACTAACGAAAAAGCATGGAACTATAAAGACCTCAATTCTGGAGAATTTAATATTACTATTATTGATCAAAATATGGGGTTAGCTTCATCGTTTAAACATTTTGAAGAAATTATAACATTTTCTAACATTATTTTTATTGTAATAAATAGAGATCCCTACTCTATAAAAGTGGCTAAGAAAATGTTAACAGAAATTACGCGCGCTAGTGCTACAAATTTTGATTTACTCAATAAGCGATTTTTAATTTGTCTAAATGATAATGTCCCTTATGATAAAAAAAGTGCTTTACGTGATTCAGATATTGAAGATTTTTTAGAGCGTAAAATTGACTTTACACGTAAATTTATACCAAATATTGGTAAATTTAAGAAAGCAAATGATAGTGCTGAAATAAAAGAAATAGCTTCAGCTATTATTGGTAATAAAGGAATGGATGATAAACAACAGAAAGCTTTTTTTTCGTTATTAAAGAAAAAAAAGGATAATTTTTAATTCAAAGTAGAGAAAAAATTATGTTGAAATATATAAGATTGTTTTTTCGTCATAAAAATGGAGTTGTTTCAATAGAATTTGCTATTATTTTTCCGTTCTTAATTATCCTTTTTTTGATAGCGCTTGAGTTTAGCCGAGTAATGATTATTGGCTCGGCTTTGGATTTGATGACGACTGAAATAACAAGACAAGCAGCTATTACAGAACAAGACGATTATGCTGAGAAAATAGAAAGTTTAATTCAAACTGAAGTTCCTATATGGCCTTATATCGCTGATCCTAGTCATTTTGATGTGACTGTAAAGTATTGTAAAAAAGTGGATGATATTATTAATGACCGGTGTCAATCAACTCTTACTGATGAAACTCACATATTATTATTTAATTTGAGATATCAATATTTAGTTATTTTTACTGAATTTTTTAGTTTTCTTGACACAGCTTTAACAAGAAAAACTGTTGTTTATCGTGAGTTTATTAAAAGTGAAATGGAATACAAAGGAAATTAGTAATAATGAAATATTCAAAGAACTTTTTCCATAATAAAAATGGGTCATTGACAATTGAGTTTGCATTTTGTTTCTTATTGTTTACTATAATAGTTTTCATTATTTATGATGTATATACAACCATTATATTACAAAATAAATTAGAGCGCGCAAATTATACTGTAGCATCTGTTTTTCGTGAAAGATCAACCTTATATAAAGATAGAATAAAGAATGAAGGTGAGGTTTATAATGCCTATTTATGTTCCGATCGATGGAATTGTTATGTTTCTAGTGAGTTATTTGATTTACAGCAACTCAATGAGATGAGTGACTTAGCAAGTTCATTATTGAATAATCGTGAAGTTGCGTTAAAGGTAGAAGCACTATTTATTTTACAAGATCCTAAAAATCAAGGAGATTTGAAAAAAGCTAAATTAGTGTCTTTTGGAAAAAATTTATTATCTTGTTCTAATGGTGGATGCAGTAATAGCTCAATTAAAAGTCATTTTGATTCATTACCAGCCATGGATAAACCGTCAAATAATTACCAACAACTCGCTCCATATGTCCCAAAACTGATAGATTCATCAATTAAGCTAACAGGGCGTTGGATTCCTTTATATCGTGTTTCTATGTGTATTGTTAATGAAGAAAGTCTTTATTTAAAATGGATAAATTCTAATAGACAAGGTTCGTCTGGCATTGTACCAAATTTATGTAGTGATGTTGTTGTATTGTCACGTTGTAACGATTCAACTGTTTGTCCTACTTATAATTAAATGCACTTTTGAGAGGAAAATATGAACAATAATAACCAATTAAATAATAAAAATCATAAAGATTCTTTTTTGAAGTGTACTTCTGGATCAATTGTTATCTCTATGGCAATCATGCTTCCTGCCATTTTTATTTGTATGGCGTTTTCAATTAATCAAGCATACACCATGCGTAATCGGGCTATGATTTCTGAGGCCACTAATGAAGCATCATTAGCAGTCATAGCTATAGATAACAGAAATGTCAATGATGAAGCAAAAAAACAAAATCGAACACTAGCATTAAATTATATTAATTATTTTATTTCAAAAGAAATAGGTGATGCCTCTAAAACAGATGCAAATTTATTAAAACCAGGCTCTGAAATTAATGTTGATTATGACGAAGATAAACATGAATATTATATAGCCTATAATCAAAAATTTAATGAATTTATTGAGATTAAAGATAATGAGGGTGAAAAACCTCAGCCTGTTGTTGTGGGTAATAAAACAGAAAGCTATGGTAATACTAGAAAATATCTCATTTATGATTCATTTGATTTCGCTTTTATCAGCGATTTTTCTGCTTCATCTACATGCCAATATAGCGATGTAAACTGTAATGATTATTCTCCAAATAATAATGCTCAGAGGCGTCTTGATTATATGAAAGATGCTATAGAAGACATTATTGAAAAATATAAAGAGTATACACAATATCAATTTGCGTTAGTGCCTTATGATATTGGTGTGCCAGTAGAAAGTAAAACTAAGAATGCAGCAGGAGGACAAAATTATGATTGTTCTGTTATGTATAAAATGAAAAAACCTTACAATTCTATTGATTATAATTTTTGGTCAAACAAGAATGTTGCATTTACATACTGGAGTAAACTGAAAAAAGATAATGTTATTAAAGATTATTCTGATAAGAGTAACTACTTTCCTAACCATAGAAAATTACTAACTTACTTCATGGATAGTTCTTATTATAATTATTATGCACATATAGTTGGACCGGCATTGGGTTTAGAATATGGTAGTAATAAAGCATTAGTTAATGCGGGTTTATGTACTGAGAGAACTAGTTATCAAGATCGAGTTGAATATGGATTACATCAGTATGCTTGTGGTATAGGTAGAAATGATCAGCCTGAAAATAATAGGGGTGTCATAGATAGTGAATATGCTACAGTGGTTCAATTATTTGATTATATGTTTTCAGGGAATTATGACGATGTGCATTATTCATTTGCCAACAGTAAAACAGTGGATATAGACGGTACTATTAGTACTTTATTCAGTGATATGCAAAAAAATACTATAACATTTGAACGTCCTATATCACCGGTAATTGCGGAATTTTCACCTTTTATGGGGATGTGTCAATCACCACTGTATAGTAATAATCTTATGAATGAAAAAATGGTTAATGTGAAAAAGGTGACTGATGAAATATATAGGGAAATTGGGGATGCAAAATATGTTGCGAAATTTGAATCCACCCCACATTTAATCCCTTTTAGTAATGATAAAAATCATAATGATAATATTTTAAAGAGTCTAAAAAAGTCAAATTGGAAGCCTGGCGGAGGTACGGACACGATGACTGCACTATTAAGGACTGTGCCTATAATGGCTGAAAGTAGTGGCAACAATAAAGTTATGATTATTATTAGTGATGGTAAAGATGATAAGGGTGCTGACGTTCTTAGAGATACTTTTTTAGATAAAGGTGTTTGTCAGGCAATTACAGGAGGATTAAGAGACAAACAGAACTTTGACAGAGGTTATATTAAAAATCAGGCTAAGAGTGCAATTATTTACTATATAAAATTAAATCCAGAAGCTAGTAATTTGAAAACTGATGCTGAATATGAGGCTCAGTTCGGCAAGTGGTTTACTAAATGTATGAATGGTAACCCTATGTTCTTAATGGAGGCAAGGGATAAGAACTCATTGACAGATGTTATAAATAAAGTCATTGAAATTGAAACAGGAAAATTCATCAAAAAAAACCAGACTGGAAGTTAATAAGGTAGAAATAGGAGAAATAATGAAATGAAATTAATAAGAATCATGGTGCTATTTTTAGCTTGTTTTTGCTTTAGAGCTATAGCCGATTCAGACACTGACGCAATATTATTATCAACTCAAACAGGCATTAAGACTGTTACTCGTATAAACTTGAGGAATACAGGTGTTACGATTGAAAACGGTGATGTCTGGGTCTGGGGTTATAGGAGTAAAGGCTTGCAAGGTAATGGTGTTAGAAACGTTCATCATAATAGCCTGCCAGCTAGAGTACAATCGTTTGTTGATAAAGGACTTGCTATTACTCAAGTTGCAGCAGGAAGATATCATATTATTGCACTTGATGAAAATGGTGATGTATGGGGTTGGGGACGTAATTTACATTACGAAGCAAGTGGTGGTTGGTTAACAACTAATAAGTATGTATTGACACCTGTAAAAGTCTTATCTGATAAAAGAGTTATTGATATTTATTGTAACGAATTTACATCTTATGCTTTAACTGCTAATGGTGAGGTTTGGGTTTGGGGAAGAGGTAGTCATGGTGAAGCAGGGATTGACGACAAAAAATCAAAAAATGAAGTACAACGGATTCCTTCTTCACTTTTTGGCGGCGATCGAGTAAGAATCATGGGGGTTGGTTATCGAAGCGCTTATGCTATTAATCGTGGTGGAACTATTTATGCTTGGGGAGAGACCGTAAGTAATAAATTTTGCCCAGAAGCTAAAAAAAATTGTACTTATTCCATTCTGCCAGTAAGAATTAATAATACTCTAGTACAAGCAAATTCAGGTATTACTTCTGGTGCAGGTATAAAACAAATTACTGGCGGTCAGCATTTTATGACTTATTTAACCTATGATGGTGAAGTTTATGGTATGGGGTTCACAAAGTATTTAGCTGATGGTAAATTCGATCCAAATTCTCTTGAGGAAGATGATGAAGAAAATTGGATTGAAGGTGATGATGACGGTGATGCTGAAGCTGTAGCTGCAGCTGATGATGCAACAGATGAAAAAAATGGTGAAGATATTCGAAAAGACCCATATTATATAACTGAATCTCCCATTGCTATCATTGGAAAAGATGCGCATGACGAAAAGAAAGGGGTTGGCTATTCAATTTATTGCCGATTCCGTGGATGTGTTGCTATTACAAAACATAAAAGTATATTAACATGGGGCATCAAAGGAACAAGTCGTTTAAAAGAAATTCTTTACAACAGAAATAAAGCTTCGGTAGCGCAAAGACCACTTCAAGGTACATTGACTAAAATTGATGGTGGTAGACAGCAGTTATTCTATTGGAATGAAGACGGTGAAGTTTATGGTGTTGGTGTAGGAAGTTACCACAAATTTGACCTTTCTAATAGTTCTCGACGAGATTGGGGTGAAAAGAGACTGGACTTTTTAATGAATGCTATGCACGCTGTTTATGGTGAAGATCACGTTTTAGGACAAGTAAAATAATGATTAATCAAGATTTTATTAACGACGCTATTATTTTAACGATTTGGTTGTGTTTGTTAATTTCTTGTTATACAGATATAAAATACCGGATAATTTCAAATTATATTGTCATAATTATATTTGCTTTAGCGATTTTAAATTATGCCTTTGGTCAGGGAGCACTAAATTATAGTGCTTCCGGTATATTTTTAGTCTGTGGCTTATTGATGTTTTATTGTCGATTAGTAGGTGCTGGAGATATAAAAATAATTACTGCACTTTTAATAACTATTCCTGCAGATAGTGTAATATTTTTCTTTGCAGTCACTACATTTTTGGGATTACCTCTGGCAATCTTTGCCATTATCTATAAATGGCTAAAAAAAGTAAAGGGTGGTATTACATTACCTTATGGTGTTGCAATTACAGGTGGTTATATTCTTACCTCATTGACATTTTTTAGAGTATTAATTTAGTCAAGTATTTTATATTGTTATCTTTAATGTGAATAGGCTTTGATGTCAATTCTATCCCCTTTAGTTGAAACATAACTAAAGGGGAATCAAATACCTTTCTAATTTTTCTATTTCCGATTTCTAATGATACTTTTTGCGATTTGAAACTGAGTTTTTTACTCAGACACATGTATAACCTAAAACTTCTTTACAATAATTCATCTTAATCATTTTTATCAAAAATTTTAAAATTTATAAAAGTATTTACATGGATTATTTTGGTGCAGTTTGCATCTGTTTAGAGCCGCAAAGACTGTTATTTTTAAGATTGAATCACTATAATTTTAATTAATGTTTTGTTTGAAAAACGACAAATATGATTAATTATCATCAATAATGTTTACTAAACTATGGCATGATAATTGCTTGTAAAAATTATAGAATTATTATTAAAAATTGTAGAGACAAGCTTAATGGAGATATGTATATGGAAAATCGGACTAGTAATACTAAAACCTTTATAAAAAATCGTCGAGCTTCCTTGATTAGTGCGATCTTCTTAATGGCAACTTCAGCAATTGGTCCAGGTTTTATCACGCAAACAGCTACCTTTACAGTGACATTAGGTAGTGCTTTTGGTTTTGGTATTTTAGCTTCTATAATCATTGATTTTGTAGTGCAACAAAATATTTGGCGTGTGGTTTCATTAACAAAAATGTACTCTTCCGACATTGCTAATGCGACAATCCCTTATAGTGGTTATGTTTTAGCTATATTAGTGATTTTTGGTGGATTAGTTTTTAATATTGGTAATATTGCCGGTGCAGGACTGGGTTTGAATGCTTTAGTCGGGCTTGATCCAAAATGGGGTGGTGCAATCAGTGCATTTATGGCGATCTATATCTTTTCATCACATAAAGCGAGCCATTTTATTGACCGTTTAATGATTGGTTTCGGCTTGCTAATGATCGGTTTAACATTATTTGTGTTGTTTGCTGCACATCCCCCTATCGGGCAAGCATTCACCGAAACGCTTTTTCCAAGTAGTATTGATTTTGCCTCTATTACCACTATTGTAGGAGGAACGGTTGGCGGATATATTTCTTATGCTGGCGCACATCGTCTGCTTGATAAAAAAATGGTGGGAGTTGAAAACATTAAATATGTATCAAGCGCAGCAACACGAGGAATTATTGTTGTAGGTGTGATGCGATATATTTTATTTTTAGCAATTTTAGGTGTGGTAGCCAGTGGTGTTACCATTGATATCTCAAGCTATGCAGCTAATCCTGCTTCCCAAGCCTTTCAAGCCGCTTTAGGACAATTGGGGTTGCGTATATTTGGTTTAATTTTATGGGCAGCCGCATTAACCAGTATTATTGGCGCAGCTTATACTTCAATGACGTTTATTACTCCTTTTAAACCTTCTATCACAATAAGGCAACGCCAAATAGCGACAATAATTTTTATTATTTGTTCATTAGCTGTTTATTTAATTATGGGAGCCGCTCCTGTATCATTATTAGTTTTCGCTGGAGGTTTTAACGGCTTAGTTTTACCACTGGGTTTAACAATTTTTATTTTTATCGGTTGGAAACGTGCTGATTTAATGTCTGGATATCACTATCCACGTTGGTTGTTATGGTCTGGTTTTATAGTCTGTGCGATAACTTGGTATATGGGTGCAATGTCAATTGTAACCATATTTAACTATTTAAGGTAAAAATTAAATATGAAAGTTAAAAAATTTATTGATTTAAATAGTGATCTTGGTGAAAGTTTCGGTCAATGGAAAATGGGTAACGACCAAGCAATGTTACAAGTGGTCAGCAGTGCAAATATTGCGTGTGGTTTTCACGCAGGTTCACCAGTAACCATTTTAAACACCCTAAAAGCAGCTAAAACTAATAATGTTACAATAGGTGCTCATGTAGGTTACCCTGATTTAGTCGGCTTTGGGCGACGTAATATGGACATTGCATCTAACGAACTAACGGCTGATGTGATTTATCAAATTGGTGCACTCAAAGGTTTAGCAACATCAATTGGCGCAAAAGTGAGTTATGTTAAACCTCATGGCGCTTTATATAACACTATCGCGAACGATAAACGTCAAGCTATGGCAGTTATCAATGCTATTTCTCAAATTGATGCTGATCTTATATTAGTGGCACTTGCTGGCTCTCCACTTATCGATTGGGCAAAACAGCAAGGTTTGCATGTGGTTGCTGAAGCCTTTGCAGATAGATCTTATCATGTTGATGGTACATTAGTTTCTCGTAAAGAAACCGGAGCCGTATTACACGATCCTGAATTAGTCGCAGAACGTATGTTACAACTTGTCAGAGATGGCGGTGTGACTTCTATTGAAGGGGAGTTTGTTACAATTGAGGCAGATTCCATTTGTGTGCATGGTGATAGTGAAGGTGCATTAGCGATGGCACAAAAAGTTCGAGAAAAATTACAACAAAATGGAATTACCATAACTTCGTTTACGAAAATAAGTGATACATAAATCATTATGTTAGTTTGATAAAATATAAACTTATATCAAACAAATAATTTTTTACTGGTTTTTTGTTGAGATCATGGATTAGATAACCGGCAAGGTTAGAGGTACTAAATGCGATTTTTACCCGTAAATATCGATGCAATTATGGTTGAGCTTTCTAGCCTTGAACAGACCATGGCTTTAACTGATCAACTACAAAATAATCTAGTATTTTGGAAAATTGAAGAAATCATTCCAGCGGCTCGAACTGTTTTAATCCGTTTTAACCCAATTCTTACTGATGCCGATACTCTTGCTAAGAACATCTGTACTCTTGATCTCACATCTGGTTCAATTCCTTCAGGGGAATTAATTATCATAAGTGTCAACTATAATGGTGAAGATTTGGCATATGTCGCTGATCATCTTGGTATAACCGTTAGTGAAGTAATTAATAGACATACTAATAATGAGTATCAAGTTGCTTTTTGTGGTTTTGCACCAGGCTTTGCTTATATGGTATCAAATCATGCTCAGCTTAATGTTCCGCGTCGCCAATCGCCTAGAGTTCGTATTCCAGCTGGTTCAGTGGCATTAGCTGGTGAATTTAGTAGTGTTTATCCTCAAGCAAGTCCAGGTGGCTGGCAACTTATTGGTATTACCGAATCTGCAGTTTGGGATATAAATCGAGATAATCCAGCTTTGTTTAAACCAGGTAGCCGCGTTCATTTTGTGGATGCGGCTAAATCCTCTAAGAAATATCATTTACCAATGATAAAGAAAGAAGAAAAAAATAACTCTCAGCAAGATATTAAAGTTTTGGCAACGGGATTACAAACTCTTTTTCAGGACAATGGACGAATTGGCCAAGCTGCATTAGGAATCTCGGAATCGGGGGCAATGGATAAAAGTGCACTACATAGTGCTAACCGAGTGCTTGGCAACCCAATTAATGAAGTCGCACTTGAGATCACCCAAGGTGGTTTAAAAACTCAAATAAACCGCTCTATGTTAATTGCAGTCACTGGAGCGGTATGTGACATTAATATCACCACATTACTTGGTGAAAAATATACTGCACCAATGTATCAACCCATTTTATTAGAAAAAGGTGATACTGTTGAACTTGGTAATATTAAATGTGGAGTGCGTAGTTATTTGGCTGTTCGTGGTGGTTTTCAAGTATCACCTATTTTAACAAGTTGTTCATTTGATACATTGGCACAAGTGGGACCTCCACCAATCACAATTGGGCAAATATTAGCAATCAAATCAACAAATATAAAAGCATCTGTATCATTGAATGAATCACCAGCAATAAACTATCCATGCCCAGGTGATGTAGTGGTATTAGACATTGTGCTTGGACCAAGAACTGATTGGTTTACGCCTAATGCAATTAAGTTATTAACTGAGCAATTGTGGCGGGTAACGCCTGCTTCTAATCGTATCGGATTAAGGTTATCTGGTGATATTTCATTAACTCGCGATAAGTTACAAGAGTTACCAAGCGAAGGTACATGCAGTGGTGCAATTCAAATACCAGCAAATGGACAACCTGTGCTATTTTTAAATGATCACCCCCTAACAGGTGGGTATCCGATTATTGGTGCTGTATGCAAATATCATTTAGATTTATCAGGACAAATCCCTATAAATGCTAAAATAAAATTTAATCCTGTTGGAATATTTAAAGAATTTGAAGGGAGTCATATCGACCATGTTTGAGAATAATAAAAAAGTAACACACAGAGTACTCATCGCTAATCGAGGTGAAATTGCAGTACGCATTATTCGCGCATGCCGTGATATGGAGTTTGCATCCATTGCAATTTATGCTGATACGGACATTAATGCACTGCATGTTCAAATGGCTGATGAAGCTTATGGATTATCGGGAAAATTACCGAGTGAAACTTATCTTAATATCGATAAGATTATTGCGATTGCAAAAAGATCGGGAGCTACTATGGTTCACCCAGGATATGGTTTTTTATCCGAACGATCGGAATTTGCTAAAGCTGTTCAAAAAGCAGGATTAATTTGGATTGGACCGAATCCAGAAACAATAGATATTCTTGGTGATAAAGTTAAAGCTCGACAGCTAGCCATACAAGTCGGAGCTCCGTTAGTTGAAGGGACTAAAGAACCAGTACGTGATGCTAAAGAAGTTGTTGAATTTGCACATAAACATGGCTTACCCATTGCTATTAAAGCCGCCTTTGGTGGTGGTGGTCGTGGTTTAAAAGTTGCATGGCAAATGGATGAAGTTGAAGAACTTTACCATTCTGCTGTACGAGAAGCGACATCAGCTTTTGGACGTGGTGAGTGTTTTTTAGAGCAATTTTTACATAATCCACGTCATATAGAAGCTCAGGTCATTGCAGATAAATTAGGTCATATTGTCGTTGTAGGAACGCGTGATTGCTCATTGCAACGGCGTAATCAAAAACTAATTGAAGAGTCGCCAGCACCATTTATATCGGATCAATTGCAACAACAAATTATTCAAGCATCAATTAACATTTGCGCCAAAGCAAATTATGTTGGTGCTGGAACCGTTGAGTTTTTACTCAGTCAGGATGGTAAATTGTCATTTCTTGAAGTAAATACTCGCCTACAAGTAGAACATTCTGTTACCGAAGAAACAGTCGGAATCGACCTAGTTGTGGAACAATTACGTATAGCACAAGGATTACCACTTAGTATTAATAAAACACCTAAACCTCGAGGTCATGCTATCGAATTTCGTATAAATGCTGAAGATGTAGCTAATGGTTTCTTACCAACGCCAGGAACTATTACACGATTTGAAGTACCATCAGGGCCTGGCATTCGGTTAGATAGTGGTGTTGTCACTGGCTCAACGATCCCCTCAACTTTTGATTCACTTATGGCAAAACTCATTATTGTTGGAAATAATCGTGAGCAAGCGCTTGCTAGGGCTCATCGTGCATTAGCGGAGTTTTCTATTGAAGGTGTTGCGAGTGTTTTACCATTCGATCGTGCAATCATAGGACATCCTGATTTTTGTCGTGATTTTAAAATACATACGCGTTGGATTGAAACAGAATTTATACCAATGGTGGATTCATTGCCGAGGCAGTTACCTATAAAAGATTCTACACTGACCCATACTGTGATCGAAATTGATGGTAAACGTTGCAAAATTGGTTTGCCTGCACAATTATTGGCAGGATTGTCATTAGCTGTAAATAGTAAGTCAGCATTAACTTCATTGAAGCATGAGGAAGAATCAGAAACTATTGTAAAATCACCAGTTTCAGGAAATCTTTTTAAATGGATTATTGAAGAAGGTCAAGAAGTCGATAAAAGTGATGTAATAGGTATTATGGAAGCGATGAAGATGGAAGTTCAAATTATTGCTCATCGCAAAGGCATCGTAAAATTAATCAGCAAAGAAGGTGATTTTGTCAATACTGGTGATAAAGTTGCGGAAATTAATTAATAGGGTTAACTTCATTGTTTGATAAAATTGATGGGAATTTTCCATTTTTGATTGAATTATGAAGATTCATTTTTCTAGAATCTTTACAGTTATTATCAATAACACAAGCTTGTTTTAATATGGTTGATATTTTGGTAACTATAAACTATTAATTAAGTTTTTTGATTATTTTCATTGCCAATTTATGTACGATATGTTAAAAGTGTATAGAAATTATCTCGTATTATCATTTTTCTGTATGGATATTCAGGGATGATTTCTATATCTTGCCTTTTCCTTTATTTTTTATATAGATATCCCCCAAAACTTAGTTTAGAAAGAATATATTATTTTAAATATTTAAAGAAGTTTTGAATATTTTCCATGTCACATAAATTTATAAATTGTCTTGAGTCGATATGCGAGTTGTTTTTTAACTTAATAAAACAAATTAACTTATTTCGCGTATCTTTTTTAGTTTAAAATTAATTATCGCTTAAATAATTTTAAAATTTTTCAAATTGATATACATTTTCAGCTCATTGCTAGGAGGTAAAGTAATTGATTTGTAATTTGATAAACATATCAACAAGTTTTTTACGTCTTTATAAACTTAAATTTTGTCAAAAATTAAAGAACCCTTAAACCTTTTCTAAGTTTTATATCTACTAATAGTTGTTCGTTAATACACTAATTTATCGATTTATTAATTAATCACACATTGATCTAAATTAGTGAGTTTCATTCAGTACAAGTTTTCAAATAAAAACTGGTTAAATCCAGCATAAATTAATTGTGGATTTGAATGGGAGGAAATAATGAATAAAGTATACAAGTTAGTTTGGAATGCTAGACGTAAAGCTTTCATTGTTACATCAGAAAAAGCGCAATCAAAAGGGCGATTATTTTTGGTTAATTTGTTATCTGTAGCAACTTTAACCGCAGCAATGGTACCTGTTAGTTATGCGCAATGTATTGAATCTTCTCTTAAAAATAATAGTTGCGAGACAAAAATTACTAGCCAATATGCAAATCAAAATTTATTAAGTTTACAACGTAGTGATTATCTAAATCATCTGTTGAGCACTGCAAATCTTAACGGTTCAGTTGAAATATCTCTTCCACATCATCTCGAATCTAATGACGATGGTTATACCTACACAAGTGCCCCCAATGTTGATAACTTAGTTATAAACCAACCTGCTGGTGATATCATTGGTGGAACAAATGGTATTAATATTAATCATAATGGTAGTGGATCAACAAATATATCAATTAATGGTGATGTCACTGGTAAACAAAATGATGGGATACATGCTTCAAACTCAACTAATACTCAAGACTTAAACATTATAGAGACCGTAGGAGCCGACATTCATGGTAATTTGAATGGAATTAATGTTGCTAATAATGGTCACGGAACAACAACAATAACAACTTCAGATTCCGTTGTAGGTGACGAAAGTGATGGTATTGTTGTGGTGAATGACGGTGATACAAAAGGTATTAAAGTCATCCAATTAGCAGGGAGCATCCATGGTAAAAAAAACGGTATTAATGCCGACAATAGAGGTAAAGAGACTACACATATCACAACTGCAGGTGAAGTTATTGGTGATAATAATGAAGGGATTAATGCCGTCAATGAACAAAATGCTGGTAATATGGCTATTGAACAAAACAGTGGTTCAATTAGTGGTCATTTAAACGGAATAAAAGCTAATAATTTGGGTAATGGTTCGACCACTATCACAACTACAGCCAAGATTACTGGGCAAAATAATGATGGAATATTTGTAAACAATAATAGTAATACTCATGATTTATCGGTTACCCAATCTTCCGGTTCGATTAGTGGAGAATTAAACGGAATCAATGCTATCAACGGCGGTAATGGGGCAACTATTGTAACCACTTCAGGAACGATTACAGCTAATCAGCAAGATGGTGTGGCTATTGTCAATCAAGCCAATACTAAAAAATTAACTTTTAACCAATTAAAAGGTGATATTACGGGCAAACAATATGGTATCAATATTGTCAATAATGGTAATGGTTTAACATCTATTAACAGTTATGGCAATGTCGAAGGTCAACAAAAAGATGGTATATTTGGTATTGGTGGTGTAAACACTAACGATTTAAACGTTAGTCAATCTACTGGTAGTATAAAAGGTGAATTAAACGGCATTAATATGACTAACCAAGGAAACGGTTCGACTTTAATTACGACTAATGGTGAAGTAACTGGTCATCAAAATGATGGGATATTTGCTGTTAACGAAGTGAATACTCATGAACTAACAATTAATCAATCTGCAGGCAATATTCATGGCCAATCAAATGGAATAAATATTAATAACAAAGGTAGTGGCTCGACGATTGTTAGCGCATCTGGCGATGTAATCGGTGACAATGATTACGGCATTAGCGCTGTTAATGAAACAAACACTAAAGACCTTAATATTCGGCAACCACTAGGTAATATTCACGGTAAGCTTGATGGTATTAATGTAGAACATAAAGGAACAGGCACAACAACCATCGCAACCTCTGGACAAGTGATAGGTGATCAAGAAAATGGAATCTATGCCATAACTCAAACGAATACTAAAAATTTAACAGCCAAACAATCATCTGGTTCTATTTTAGGTAAAAAAAATGGTATTAATTTTAATAATTTAGGAACTGGTTCAACTTTCATTAACACCGCAGGACAAGTAGAGGGTAGCGAAAATGATGGAATACTGGTTAATAATGATACTCATAGTCAAGATGTTAACATAATGCAAACTGCGGGTAGTATAAAAGGTAAGTTAAATGGCATTAATGTTAACAATAAAGGAAACGGTACTACATCAATAATAACCTCTAATGATGTTATTGGAACACAAAACAATGGTATGACCGCTGTTAATGAACAAAATACCCAAGACATAATTGTTTCTCAGTTAAGCGGTAATATTCAAGGTTCACAAAATGGTATTAATATGTTTAACAACGGTAAAGGCGCTACATCAATTAATACATCCGGAATGGTTATCGGAAAACTTAATGATGGTATTTATGCGTTTAATAACAACAATACTACTGATCTTAAAGTTAGCCAATTAGACGGTGAAATTAATGGTAAACACAATGGCATGACAATTGAAAATAATGGACAAGGTTTAACATCTATTACTACTTTAGGTAAAGTCATAAGTGATCAAGAAGATGGAATATTTGCAACAAATAATACTAATTCTAAAGATCTAGACATAATTCAATCTGGTGGTGAAATTATTGGTAATAAGAATGGTATTAATATTGTTAATAATGGTCAAAGATCAACCGTTATCAGTATAGCCGGAAAAGTTATTGGTAACAATAGTAATGCTATTTCAGCTGTAAGCCAATCCTCAACCAATAACCTATTATTTGGACAGACACAAAACAGTGAAATAATTGGTAAACTTAATAGTATTGAGCTTGCTAATCATGGACAAGGTTCAACAGGCCTTAAAGTTGCAGGCAAAATAGTTAGCCTAAACTTAGATGCCATTATTGCAACTAATTATTCTAATGCAAATAATTTAACATTTAGACAAGAATCGAATAGTGAGATCCAAGGCGCTAAAAATGGGATTAATTTCACTAATCAGGGAAATGGTTTTACTCGTATTGTGAGTGAAGGTAAGATCACTGCTAATAATGGTTCAGCAATATTAGTCTCCAATAACGATACAGCCTCAGATTTATTAATAAACCAAACAAATGGCATTATTAATGGTTTTGATAATGGTATTAAGGCAATCAATAATGGTACTGGGTCTACTGAGATTAACATTTTTGGCAAAGTAGAAGGACAATCAGGAACAGGTATTTATACCACAGGTAAAGAAGGGTTAAAAACCTATATAAATTTAAATCAGGGTGCAGATGTCTCATCGGCTAGTGACATTGCAATAACAAACGAAATCACAGATTCAATTATTTCTCTAAATGATGGTTCCAAAATTAGTGGACAAATTAGACTTGGAGAGGGTAATGATACACTGTTTATTAATGAAGGCGCAGATATATCACAATTAACCGCAATAGATGGTGGTAATAAATTTACGCGCGTAGGTGGATCGTTTGACGAGGATACCCTTAACCTTAATGTTCATCTTATTGGCTCATCAACTTCAAGCGGTTCGACTGGAAATGTATCAATTGTTGGATGGGAAAATATTAATCTCAGTCAGATTGGTAAATTGACATTAACAGGTGATTTAAATACAGATAAATTAACTCTTGAATCAGGCGCAATTGTTGATCTTCAATCCACTTTACATCAATCACAAATTAGTGGAAGCGTTTATAATGGAGGGACTATAACACTTGGTAATTCCTATCCAGGAGACAGTTTGATTATTGCTGGCGATTATGTTGGAAATAATGGGAAATTAGTGCTTGATACCGTCGTTCAAAATAGCAATAGTCCAACAGATCGATTATTTGTAAATGGTAATGTTTCAGGAAACACATTTATACAAATTAATAATATTAATGGGTTAGGTGCTGATACGAGTAATACTAATGGCATTGAATTAGTCCATGTAGATGGAGTAAGTACTGATGATGCATTTAAAATGCAACAAGACCATTTAGATGTTGGCGCATATGAGTATTATTTGCATAAAGGTGATCTTAACAACCAAAATAACAACTGGTATTTACGCAATAATTTACCTAATAACCCAACAAATCCAACTAACCCAACAAATCCAACTAATCCAACTAATCCAACAAGCCCAACAAATCCAACGAATCCGACAAACCCAACGAATCCGACAAACCCAACGAATCCGACAAACCCAACGAATCCGACAAACCCAACGAATCCAACAAACCCGACGAATCCGACAAACCCGACGAATCCAACAGGTCCAACGAATCCAACAGGTCCAACCAATCCAACCAATCCAATCGATCCAAGTATTGATCCGGATACAGGAAAACCTGTTAAACCAGCAGGTGTAAAAACTTATCGTAAAGAAGTTCCTTTGTTTGGAGCAATCGCAGAACAACTTCGCTTAGCAGAAAATATTATGCAAAGTAATTTACATCAACGTATTGGTAATATGCCGTTGTTAGATTCACCAATAAGTTGGGGTAGAATTATAACTAAACGTATTGATGTAGAACAAAATGGCATTACTAATCCTCAAAGCAAAGGAAACTACACTGGTTTTCAATTGGGAAGTGATTTTTGGCAAGAAGACAATTGGCGACTGGGCGCTTATTTTGGCTATTTGTATGGTAATATGACCGTTAATGGGTTTGCTAGTGGTCGAAATGGACAAGTGGGTAAAAATGGTATAAATTCCTACTTCTTAGGCGCTTATAGTACTTATATGCAAGACAATGGTACTTATCTTGATATTGTTTTACAAGGGGCTCGTCATCGTGTCAATGTAAAACCTGATGGTAATGAAAACAGCAAACAAAAAAGCTATGGCTTAAGTGCATCAATTGAAACAGGTAAACCATTTATCTTATCGGCTAATGGATGGAAGTTTGAACCACAAGCCCAAATCATACATCAATGGCTTGATATGCATGATAGTAATATTAGTGGTAATACCAAAGTAAAACATAGTAATAATAATGCTGTGTTGTTCAGAATTGGTGCTCGTTTTGAAGGTAATTTCAAAATGGACGATACATTGATACGTCCTTATGCTCGTGTTAACCTGTTCTATTCACCAAGTGGTGCTGATCATGTAACCTTTGCTAGTAAAAATGCTGCTACGGAATTTAGTAATGGTGCTAAATATTTAAGTTCGGAAATGGCAATAGGTGGCAGTTTTGAAATTAATAATCAATTCAGCGCTTATACAGAAATCGGCCATACATGGACAAATGGCGGGGATGCAAGAGTCAAAGCACCGATTAGCGCATCTGTTGGTATTCGGGCTAATTGGTAATAGTTAAATAAACTTTCACTAAGACATAAAAAACCGGTATGACATAGCGAAATTGAAGTGACCCCCAATAGTTGTACCCCAATTACTGGGGGTCTTTTTTTATGTCAAAATATAGTCGAGATTTAAAAATTATCATAGCTAATGAATTCTTATCAGGAGAATCATCGGAAATTCTTTCAAAAAAATATATGATATCAACGTCACACAGCTGGATTAATAAGTGATATTACAGTTTTTATATTTTAATCTTAAAGATAAATTGTTATAGGATTTCTAGCGAAGATCTGAATCTTACTTTTTCTAAAATTAGTCTTGTTTAGAATGCAATCAACTTATTGCACTAAATCTTTACTATCATCAGACATAGATAAAATTAACTCATACTTTTTAATGGGTTAAAAGCCTCCTTTGTTGGAGGCGATTATAATGTTTATTAATATTCAATCTATATTACGATTTCAAAATTAAATATTAGGTCGGCGTTTAGTCAGCCACTCTACAACTGCAGGATCTCGATGTGAGAAGAATGCACTGGTCGCAGTATCAATTGCGGTAATATCGATCATATCTTGATTTGAAAGTTTAAAATCAAATATATTAAAATTTTCGGTCATACGTTCTTTTCTTACTGATTTTGCTAAACAGACAATTTGGCGTTGTATTAACCAGCGTAAAATAACTTGACCAACTGATTTATTATACTTATTACCAATGGTGGTTAAAACAGGATGATTAAAAATATCATTTTTTCCTTCAGCAAAGGGCGCCCATGCTTCAGGCTGAATAGTTTTGCTTTGCATCCAAGGTGCTGCTTGTAATTGTTGGTTAAATGGATTAACTTCTATTTGATTTACAGCAGGTTTTATTTTATTGAAGGCCATTAAGTCAGCTAAACGATCTGGCTGAAAATTACTGACACCAATAGCTTTAATTTTTCCTTGCTCGTAGAGCTCTTCCATTGCATGCCAAGCACCATAAATATCACCAAAAGGTTGGTGGATTAAATATAAATCAATATAATCCACTTGTAATAAATTTAATGATTGTTCAAATTGGATTTTAGCACCTTCATAACTAGCTCGGTTTAACCAAAGTTTGGTGGTAATAAATAGATCTTTTCGGTCAATCCCACTAACTTTAATTGCATTTCCGACTTGGCGTTCATTTTGATAAGCGGTTGCAGTGTCAATCAGGCGATAACCAACATCAATTGCATCTAATACTGCTTGTTCACAATGCTTTTCATCAATTTGATAAACACCAAATCCTAAAGTTGGCATCTCGATCCCATTATTTAATTTTATCTTTATCATAATGATCACCTCTACAAAAAATTAACTGAAAATACCGAGTGTTATTGTATTTTATGATTATTTATCAATTATATTATTTAGTAAAGCTAAAAATATTAATCAGTTAAGATAAAGTTTTGTATGCCAATAAGTTTACTAACAATCATCTATCGTTTGCGTTTTAGTTTAATTATTAAACGTCATCAAATAGTTTAATTAGGATTAATTTAGTTTTAATAAATTTCAATACATTCATTGATAACTGTAAATTTTTTTAATTCATTAAGGTTTGATAGATTGATTTGCTTTTTTATCTGCTTTAGTTACAAGATAATTTACTGAACAATACTATTGCAATTTTAATTTATCGTATATTAGAAGTTGCGTTATTTGTATATGATTATTTTTTGGTGTTAATAGTAAAACATTGAGGATTCTGTTAGATGATTCTTATATTATTGTATGAATATTGATGTTTTAAGCGATTTTGAAAATGTTCAAAACTCCGTTATTAAATACAAAGAATCAGTTATGATTGAAAGTGCAAATCATTTCGATTTATATAATAATTTTATCAGATTACTATTGTTCAATTTCGGTATTTTTTAGAGAAAATCTAAAAGAATTGACTAATAAATTAATAAAAAAATAAAATGACGATTCGTCCTGTACCTCTAGATAAATCTTACCGCTTACTGAATCATGGGATAACGGTAATTGTTTAGCAGACAATGATAATACTGAAAATGTTATGTCAGCATCTTGGATCAGCACATTAGATATGTTTCATGCAAAATTGACAGCAGTTACTAGACAAAAAGTCATTCACACGGCAACTCATCGAAAAGAGCTAGAAATTTGTAATACAAGTCCCCATTGCCAAACAGGCTGAACACGTTATTGGAGCAGTTACACAAAGTTATTTCGATAATCCAAACAAATTAGCGATAACTACATTGAGTTATTTTATCAAGATGGTTTTGATGTACTTCTCGTAAAAGGCTGTGTTGCTTGGTTGATCTGTCGTCTGATCCCTGAAGAATATAACCAGCAAAATTATGATCTATTAATTGGTGAAGTTATCGGTGCATGGACTGACGATCGTATTTACGAAAATGGTCATTAGAAGTTTGATGAGATAAGTGATGAAATGAAGACGTTGCATTATATAGCGGGTAATCAGTTTTATATCACAGGTAAAGGAGTTGTTGTTAAGGATTAGCCTAGATATTTTCTAAATTTATTACATAATTAATAATATCTTTAAAATTATGATGTATAACGATAAGTTGTCCATTAATCAATTATATTTAAAATATTGCTTAACATGGAAATCGTCCAACATTTTTTAAACGTTACTATCTAATTATTGCTAAAAACAATGATTTGCTACTGTTTTTTACTTTCTAAATATTTATAAAATCATGATCTCTCGCCAATCATTTTTAATATCCTTATATATAAAAAGGAATAACAAATCTTAATAATTGAATAATATGATATAAAAAATAGTTATCATAATAATTTTTTTATAGTTTTACTGTTCAATTATGGTAATGTTTTGCCGTTAAATTATTATATAGGGAAATACTATGCCTCATTCAACTAATAGATTGGTTCGTATTTATTTTAAAGTAGGGCTGATACCGCAAATTATATTAGGATTAATTCTAGGTATTGCATTAGCCGCTATTTCGAAAGATCTTGCATTAGATATGTCCTTCATTGGAGCACTTTTTATTAATGCCTTAAAATCCGTTGCTCCTATTTTGGTTCTTATTTTAGTTATTGCTTCAATATCCAATCACCAACATGGTAAACGCGCTAATATGGGTGAACTTCTTACGCTTTATTTTTCTGGAATGATATTGGCCGCATTATTAGCAACGGTTGCTAGTTTTATCTTTCCTTCTGTTATTTCATTAGGAGATGCCGCTGACCAAAGCAAATTAACCCCTCCAGGTAGTATTATTGAAGTGTTAAAAACGTTGTTTAACAAAATGATCGACAATCCAGTAAATGCGTTGGTTAATGCTAACTATATTGGTCTTATAATTTGGGGCGTTGGTATTGGGATTGCGTTAAGGCACTCAAGTGAAACGACCAAAACAATGATGAACGATCTGTCTTTAGCAATTTCATTCATTGTAAGAATTATTATTCGCTTTGCACCATTAGGCGTATTTGGTTTAGTTGCCTCAACTCTTGCAGAAACAGGTTTTGGGGAATTACTTAAATATGCCCATCTAATAGTCGTATTAGTGTCTTGTATGTTAATTGTGGCATTAATTATTAATCCATTATTAGCGTATATTGTTATGCGTAAAAATCCATTTCCACTCGTTTTGACTTCATTAAAAGATAGTGCCATCCCAGCATTCTTTACTCGTAGTTCAGCAGCAAATATTCCGGTTAATATCGAAATTTGCAAAAGATTAAAAATGGATGAAGATACCTATTCCGTAGCAGTACCATTAGGTGCGGCTATTAATATGTCAGGTGCGGCAATCACTATCACTATTTTAACTTTAGCGACCGTTAATTCTTTGCATATAGAAGTGGATATTTTTTCTGCGGTATTACTTTGTATTGTGACGAGCGTATGCGCATGTGGTGCATCAGGTATCGCAGGCGGGTCTTTATTGCTTATTCCTGTTGCTTGTAGTATGTTTGGTATACCTAACGAAATTTCAGCAAAAGTCATTGGTATCGGGATTGCTATTGGTGTAATTCAAGATTCTGTTGAAACTGCGCTTAATTCATCTAGTGATGTCGTATTTATCGGTGCAGTATCAGAAAAAGTCCAACGTAATAAGACAAAATAGTTTTAAAATATGTAGATAACCGTTAGCTTATACTTATCTCAACAGCCTGATAAAAAAATTTATCAGGCTTTTTTATTAACCAATAGATTTAGTCATCAGGCAAATTATTGCATTTATTGATATGACTATTTATCATAATTCAAAATTCAATCAATTATATTCACGTAAAATATTGGAATCTTATGCCATCTAATCAAACTATTTCTGCTTCGACATTTCCCAAAAAAGGTAATACAAAAAAAGGTAATGAGACAAGAGCTGCACTGATTCGTAGTGGAGTAGAATTGATGACCACATATGGGTACATTTCATCAAATATTGAAAATATTTTAAAGCAGGTAGGCGTGCCCAAAGGTTCCTTTTATTATTACTTCAAAAGTAAGGAAGACTTTGGAAAAGCAATCATAGCCAGTTATGATAGTTTTTTTGTTCATAAATTAGATAAGCATTTAAATGATTCGTCGATTAAATCACCTATCGCCCGAATTAAAGCTTTTTGCGAAGATGCAAAGCAAGGTATGGCAAAGTATGATTATAAACGTGGATGCTTAATTGGCGAATTAATTCAAGAAGAATCACTCTTACCTCAAGGTTATGCGCAACTGCTTGAACAGGTTTTGCAAAGTTGGCAAGTTAAAATAGAAAAATGCCTTGAATTGGCAAGAAAATCAGGTGAAATCAACGCAAATATTGATTGTAAATTATTATCTGAATTTTTTTGGTTAGGCTGGGAAGGTGCGGTAACACGTAGCAAATTGCTAAAAAAATCAGAGCCGTTAGATACATTTATAACTATTTTCATTAATATGATGATTAAATAGAATGTAACATCCTAATATATTATAAATTTATTTTTTTAAACCTTGTCCAAATATAATTTATTGCTTTTAACTAGACGATCGGTCTATAATTTTTAGACCATTCGTCTATTAATGGTAAATAAATTATCTAACTGACGAGCCAACTATTTCAGTGAGTCAATTATCTATTGGTTTATTATCCATTACACAATAAGGAATATGTATGTCATTCAATGCCATTATTTTAGAGAAAAATGAGGTTACTGGGTTTTCCCATTCATTGAAAACCATAACGAAACAACAACTACTTCAACAACAAGGCGATACCTTAGTAAAAATACAATATTCAAGTATTAATTATAAAGATGCATTAGCATTGACCAATAAAAGTCCTATTGTTAGACAATGGCCAATGGTTCCAGGTATTGATGGTGTAGGGACAGTAATTGAATGTCAAAGTGGTCGTTATCAACCAGATGATTTGGTTATTTTGAATGGTTGGGGATGCGGTGAAACACATTGGGGATGCCTTGCTCAATATGCCTATTTGAAATCAGATTGGCTAATTCCATTACCATGCAATCTAACTCCTTATCAATCAATGATTATTGGTACTGCAGGGTATACGGCTGCTTTATGTGTTTTGCGTATTGTTGATTTTGGCGTTAAACCAGAAGATGGCAAAATTTTAGTTACAGGCGCCACGGGTGGCGTTGGGTCAGTTGCTATCGCATTATTGAGTAAATTAGGTTATCAGGTCACCGCCTCAACCAATAAAATGACGGATGAAGATTATTTACATAAACTGGGTGCGGTCGAGATTATTGATAGCCAATCATTGAAAGAACCTAATCGACCATTACAAAAAGAACAATGGTCAGCAGCCATTGATGTGGTTGGTTCGTATACATTAGCAAACATTTGTGCACAAACTCAATATGGTGGTATTGTCACTTGTTGTGGTCTTGCTCAAGGTATGGATTTACCGGCAACGGTTGCGCCTTTTATTTTACGTGGCGTGACATTAGCAGGTATTGATAGTGTAATGGTGAGCTATGGTAAACGGGTTGCTGCATGGCAATTAATTGCACAACATTTTGATGAAAAACTATTTTCTCATATAGGCAAAACAGTTACCTTAAATGAATGTTCTGACATAGCTAATAAAATGATAGCTGGAAAAATTAAAGGGCGTTTTGTGGTTGATGTGAATCATTAACGTAAAAATTAACTATATATATTTCTTATTATTTAGCGGTGTAAAATATTCACCGCTCATTCAAGTTAAGTAAATAATCGATTTAAATGTAAACAAAAAGGATTAATTCAGTAATTATCCTTGTATTTCCTATGAAATCAGAATAAATTCAATCTAAGTAAGTTGTTTTGAAAGTGAAGTTCGCAATGACCGTTTAAAATTATCAATATTTAGTGAGTAATTTAAAGAGGGGAAATGTGATATGCCTTATCAAACACGAGATGACCTACCAGAATCGGTTCGACATGTTCTACCTGCCCATGCTCAAGATATTTTTAAAGAAGCTTTTAATAATGCAATGAAAGAGTATCAAGATCCTAAAAAACGACGAGACAATAGTTCGCCTGAACAAGTTGCGTTTCGAGTTGCTTGGTCGGCGGTTGAGAAGCTTTATCATAAAGATGAAAATGGTAAATGGGTTGCTAAATAATCACCTAAATGATAAATATTCTTTGTTTTAACATTTATTAATACTATTGATTAATAATCAATAAAAAGATAGTATAAAATCTAAGCCAACATGTATGGTTGGCTTAATTTATATTTAAATCAAGAGATAAAAATGTTTATTTTTTCTCTTACCTATCTTAAACCCATTAATGAAGTAGAAAAACAATTACCACAACATATCGATTATCTAGAACGTCATTATCAATCAAGTAGTGATTTTAAATATCTTGCTTCTTTATTGAAATATGCCCTCAATGAAACCCAAGCATTTGTACATTTTGATCAGCAGACGATTAAGCGAACTGATGGAGTTATTCCAACAAAAACACGAGAATTAATTGCATTAGCTATAGCGCTTACGACGCAATGTGCTTATTGTATCGATGTTCATGTTAAAGGTGCAAAACGGGCAGGGGTAAGTGTTGATGAGTTGGCTGAATTGATTTCGATTTCCGCATCGGTAAGATCTGGCGCAACCATGGCTCATGGTCTGTTAGCAATGCGCCTGTTTGAACAAAATAATAGTTAAATTTTATTTAGTTTAATCGTATTTTAAAAAATGGCAGTAATTAAGAAAATAGTTAAACTGCCAAATTTTACTATTCAACTATCTAATTAGATGGCATTTTTATCTTTTCTTCTCCAATTTTATCTCTTTATCTTAATGTAAGATAAATTTTCCTTATTATGTTTTTATTTATTATTTTTCCTTATCAATAAGGAAAAAGTTGGTTAGTAATTAATTATTTTTCCTTTTATACTGAAGTTGAAATGTCAATAAATATAGGTACTTGATTATGAATAATAAAGGTTTACCAAAAGGTTTTTTATGGGGAGGAGCTGTTGCCGCTCATCAATTAGAAGGTGCTTGGCAAGCTGGTGGTAAGGGTCCTAGTGTTGCTGATGTGATGACTGTTGGATCGCCAAAAAGTTATCGAAAAATCACGGAAGGCATTATTCCAGGAGAATATTATCCTAATCATGAAGCTATCGATTTTTATCATCATTACAAAGATGATATTAAACTTTTTGCTGAAATGGGTTTCAAATGTTTTCGAACCTCAATTGCTTGGACTCGTATTTTTCCGAAAGGTGATGAGCTTGAACCAAATGAAGAAGGTCTGAAGTTTTATGATGATCTTTTCGATGAGTGTTTGAAATATAACATTGAGCCAGTTGTTACCCTTTCGCACTTTGAGTTACCTTATTATTTAGTTACCGAATATGGCGGTTTTCGAAATCGAAAATTAATCGATTTCTTTGTTCGCTTTGCAGCGGTGTGTTTTGATCGCTATAAGAATAAAGTTAAATATTGGATGACTTTTAACGAAATCAATAACCAAGCTAATTTTAACGAAGATTTTGCCCCATTCACTAACTCTGGTATTTATTATAAACCAGGCGATAATCGCGAAGAAATCATGTATCAAGCCGCACATTATGAATTAGTTGCTAGTGCTAAAGCAGTACAAATTGGTCATGCGATTAATCCTGATTTTGAGATTGGTTGTATGATTGCTTTAGTACCAATCTATCCAGAAACATGCAAACCAAGCGATATCTTAATGGCTCAAAAAGTCATGGAACGTAAGTATTTCTTTACTGATGTCCATGTTCATGGTGAATACCCAAATTACATAAAAAAATATTGGCAACGTAAAAACATTAAACTTGATATTACCCCACAAGATTTGGAAGTGTTAACGAAAGGAACAGTTGACTATATTGGATTTAGTTATTACATGTCGAATGTGGTTAGACACAATAAGGGTAATGACCATTTTGATTATAATGAAAAAACTGATTTAGTCGGCAATCAGTATGTCAAAAAATCCGATTGGGGGTGGCAAATTGACCCTGAAGGCTTACGTTATACATTAAATTGGTTAACCGATACTTACCGTTTGCCACTTTTCATTGTTGAAAATGGTTTTGGTGCCTATGACAAAGTTGAAGCGGATGGAAGTATTCATGATACTTATCGAATTGAATATTTACGTGAGCATATAAAACAAATGAAGTTAGCCGTTGAAGAAGATGGCGTTGATTTGATGGGATATACCCCTTGGGGCTGTATTGATTTAGTTTCAGCAGGAACTGGCGAAATGGAAAAACGTTACGGTTTTATCTACGTCGATAAAGACAATAAAGGCAATGGAACCTTAAAACGTAGTCGAAAAGATTCATTTGCTTGGTATAAAAAAGTCATTGAGACAAATGGTGAAACTTTATAACGATAAAATTCATTAGGAGAGATTATGAAAAAAGCGTTAATTATTTGTGCTGCAGGTATGTCATCATCACTTATGGCTAAAAAGGTAACTGAATTTTTTGCTAGCCAAAATAAACCTATTGAGCTTGATGCGGTATCGGCAACACAAGGCAGCAATATGATTAAAAATAGTGATTTTGCACTGTTTTTAATTAGCCCTCAAACCATGATGATGTTTGATAAATTAAAAGCATTAGGTGATGAAGTAGGTAAACCAGTAGTCAGTATTCCATTTCAAGCCTATATCCCTATTCAATCGGGTATAGAGCAGTTAGCTAAATTAGTTGAGGATAATATTAATTAAAAATTAAGAAAATCCCAGTTTTACCGATCTAAATATGATGCGATTGCTTAATTAAGTGATCGCATCATAAAAATGGTTCAAGTTTTTGAGTGTTCTTTCAATAATTTAACCATTTAGGATAGATTTAGTTAATAGCTTAGGTATAGTAGATAATGATAAAACATAAACAACGAGAACTCATTAGTTTACTAGTTCGTTCTAAAAATGAATATAAAAGTAGCCAAGAACTTGCTACGGAATTATCCTTATCTGACCGTACTGTACGTACTTACCTTAAAGATTTAAAAACTTTAATTGAACGCAATGGTGGCAATATAGTCAGTAAGCAAGGCTATGGCTTCCAGTTAGAAATTTTAGATAGAACTTCGTTTAACTTATTTTTAATTGAACATCATTTATTAGATAAAAATCTTGAACAATCTCAATGCCGTGAAGCCAGTGAGCGGAAACATTTTATCCTTAATTTGTTATTACTAGAGAGTCAAAAAGTTGATGTTGAAGAGTTATCTGAACAGCTATATATTAGTTCATCACAATTAAATAAAGATATTGCTGAGATAAAATCTCAATTACAGACCTATGAATTAACCCTTAAAAAAAATCGATCTTTAATTTTTGTCGATGGTGAAGAAAAAGCCAAACGTCATTTTATAATGAGTTACTTTTTCCATGAAGATTCGATTAATTTTTTACACCATTTATCTTATTTCAATCAATCATGTGAAGCTATTAGCTTTGATACTCTTACTATCATTATTTTAGATGAGTGTCGTGAAGCAAATATCAAATTATCTGATGTAATGATTCAAAATATTGTATTGCATTTATCACTAAGCATTAAGCGTTTACAATCAGGACTTTCTATTCAAAATCTTGATTTGCCCGTTTCAACCAGTACAACGCTTGAATACCAAGTTGCCAATAAAATCATTGCACGCATTGAATCTGTAATTGGTTTTCACTTTCCGAAAGAAGAGCAAATGTATCTTACTTTACATTTGATGAGTAAATCAAATTTAATTCAAGATGTTCTTGATGATGAACTCTGCTCGTCATTAACCAATATACTTCTAAAAATTCAACAAGAGACTAGCTACCCTTTTTGGCATGATGAACAATTGAAAAATGGATTAATTCAACACCTAAAACCTATGCTAGTGCGTTTAGAACAAAATATAAAATTAGAAAATCCATTAATAGATGAAATTAAGGATCAATATTTAGAAGTTTTTATGTTAGTTAAACGTTATTTAAACCAATTACCTAGTTTAAATAAGTATAAGGTCAATGATGATGAATGGGGGTATCTGGCGCTGCATTTTTTAGCTTCACTTGAAAAGTTAAAAAACGAACAGAAGGCTAAAGTTTTGATCATTTGTGCAACAGGAGTAGGCAGTGCACAATTATTAAAAAATCGGGTTCAGAGCGAATTTGATGAGCGTGTAAAAATAGTTGCAACCCGTGGTTACTATGAAATTGAACCCGAAATGATAAATGATATTGACTTTATTATTTCATCTGTCGATTTATCATCAAAAGTATTTAAAGTCCCCGTATTTCATGTATCGGTATTTTTTGGTGAAGAGGATGTTCAAGCAATTCGTCGATATCTTTCTCATAGACAAACGCCCAATTTATTACCTAAAGATTCCTTACCAATAACAACAGAACACAAGAAGCAAAATCACTCGAATTATATTGCTCAGATTTTTGATGATATTGCTGCTGATTATTTTTATTTGTGCCATCGAAAGCCAACTAAACAAACCGTATTAGATCATTTAGTTGATCTATTATCCGTTAATGAAGTTAAAAACTTCAAACAAGAGATGAAAAAGCAAATGGAAAAACGTATGGCTATTGGTGAAATACTCTTTAGTCCAACAATTGTGGTTCCACATCCTGCTATACCGGTTGGCAAGATAGCGAAAATAGCCATTGCTGTGATTCCCGATGGTTTGTTTTGGGATGACAATTATCAAAACGTTAAATTTGTTTTTATGATTTCACCATCAATTTATCAAAATTCAAACTTAGCCATGATGACAAAAGCAATCGTCAACTTAATTGATGATTTACCCATGCAACAGGCGATGTTAGACATTTCAGATTTTAATCAATTTAAATCACTTTTTATCCAACTAATTGAAAAAGGAGCGTAGCAATGAATGACAAAATGAGCTCAGAGGATATTCAAATTACTGCTTTCAATATTATTTTGCACAGTGGTAATGCTAAAACCAAAATCCATTCGGCTTTCGAATTGATGCGAAAGGGTGAGTTTGATAAAGCTAATCAGCTTTTAGATGAAGCGAATGATGAGATTTTAGAAGCCCATGAGTCGCAAACAGGGCTACTTCAGTCTTATGCTAATGGGACTAAAATTGAAATGGAAATTATCATGGTTCATGCTCAAGATCATTTGATGACCACAATGACGCTTCGTGAAATTGCTATTGAGATGTCTCATCTATATCAACAAACATTCAAGTTATCCAGTTAATTAAGAGGTCAGCTATGGATTCTCAATTAGAAAGCCAACTTAAAACACATAAAAAAATGAGTTTGACTAATCTCTATTTTAATCGTTTTTTAGCGGTTCGTTATACCACGGCATTTTTTCTATTTTTAAACCTCTATTGGGCTGTTTTTTTTATGGGGAGCTTATCGGTTGGCATTTTATTACCACTATTGCTTATTTTGCTTGCTACCTTAACCAGTTTTGAGCAGATTAGACTTTATCGAAATCATCAAAACCATTTACGATATGCTAGTCTTTTCTATCGGATAATGTTGTTAAGTATCATTACGTTAATTGTTTCAATTTATACCCCATTATTTCACTTTTTCTTTCCATTTTTAAAATATTCACAAGAGGTTTTAAACGTATTATTAGGAATTTTGGCAGCAAGCTTAGTTTTTACTATTTTTATACTGCTTAAACTGAAAAAGATTGAGCGTAATGAGGATAAACATTTTAAAAGAATCCAAGCTTATCAAGAAATCATTAATTAAATGAGGAAAACAAAATGAATAACGGATTTGTGTTGTTACAAAAATATCTAATGACTCCGATGGCAAAAATATCGCAGTTTAAGATTGTTCGAGCCGTAATGGCGGCGGGAATGGCATCAGTTCCTTTTTGTATCGTTGGCTCGATGTTTTTAGTGTTTAATACGTTACCGATGACCTTTACTGGATTGGAAACAGCTTTTGATAATTCTGTTTTCAGAGTAAGAGATCTTTATATGATAGCTAATACTGCAACAATGGGAATATTAGCACTTTATTTTAACATTGTTGTCGGTTATGAATTAACTAAAATCGAGGAAGAAGAGACTGGTTTAAAAGTTAATGCTCTTAATGGCGCAATGCTATCTGTTTTTGCTTTCATCATGACATTACCAGAATTAGTTATGCAAAATGGATCGATGGTGTTATTTAATGATCAAAGTGCAACCGTCTATAACGGCTTACGCCTAAGCCCTTTTGTCGCTCGATTAGGAACTTCAGGAATCTTTATTGCAATTGTCATGGCAATTTTAGCAACACAACTCTATTTTCTGTGTGTACGTCGTAATTTGGTAGTTAAAATGCCTGAAACCGTTCCATTAGGAGTATCACGCTCATTTACTGCACTTATTCCAACATTTATCATTGCATTTACAGTTATTATTTTAAATGGTGTTTTGATTTATTTTGGTACTGACATTTTTAATATCATCGGCATTCCGTTTATCTTTGTAACCAATTTAACTAAAAGCTGGCTTGGCATTATGGTGATTCTATTTTTAATCCATGCTCTTTGGGTTGTTGGTATTCATGGCGCAAGTATTATCGGTGCCTTTATTACTCCGATAATGCTAAGCAATATGAATGAAAATGTTGGTGGAGCAGCCATTCCGTTTGCGGGTGAATTTAATAACTCACTGGTCATTTTAGGTGGTTCGGGCTCAACACTTCTTATGACATTCTTTATTGCTTTTTGTGCTAAATCAAGCCAATTAAAGATTTTAGGTCGTGCCTCAGCGGTTCCTGCGATTTTTAATATTAATGAACCAATCATTTTTGGTATGCCAATCGTATATAACCCATATCTTGCTTTACCATTCTTATTAGCACCAATGGCATGCGGTACTCTAGGCTACTTTGCTATAAGTTCAGGTTTTATGAATCCAATCATTGCGTTGATACCTTGGCCATCGCCAATGGGCTTAGGTGCATTTATTGGTACTGGTGGTGATTATCGGGCTATGTTTGTAGCCATACTCTCTGCAATCTTAGCATTGATAATTTATCTTCCATTTGTAAAAATTTATGACAATAAGCTATATAAAGAAGAACAAGCTAAAGCTGCAAATCAAGAGCAATTAGCTTAATTGCCAATGAATTGAAAAGGGCGTAGATAATTATATATCATTATTTATGCTCTTTTTATTTTTTCTAAGTTTTAGCCTAAAATTTAAATAAAGCACAAATTTAGACAGTCTTTCTTTTATTTGTGCTGATCATTATTTACTCACCTCTTTGATTTTCTATGCTATATTGATTATTACTTCTTTCATTAAATTCACAATATAAAATTTATCTTTCTGATTTATAGGAAGATGTTAATTATTTGTCTTTAGGAGGTTTAAAATGTTCTATCTTAAACGTAGGTGGATCAAGTATAGCTGTTTTATTGCGTTTTTAATGATAAGTCAGCAAGCTATTTCCGCTGAAAATCTTCAACCTAAATTCGAAGCGGGTGCGGTTGCCTCTCCTGATTATTATGGTGCCATCGCTGCCAAAGAGATGTTATCCAAAGAAGGTAATGCTGTTGATGCTGCTGTTGCAACAGCTTTTACATTAGCGGTTACTTATCCTGAAGCGGGTAATATAGGTGGTGGGGGATTTATGACACTTTGGATTGAAGGACAGCCTTATTTTATGGATTATCGTGAAGTTGCCCCTAGCAAAGCAGATAAAGATATGTTTCTTGATGATAAAAAAAATGTAATCGACAATCTGAGTTTATATTCTCATAAAGCGTCAGGTGTTCCAGGTACTGTTGCGGGCATGTGGGCTGTTCATCAACGCTTTGGTCGGTTAAGTTGGAAAGAAGTTATGGCGCCAGCGATTCGTTTTGCTAATGATGGATTCAGAGTTAATAAGCAATTAATAACTCGTTATCAAGAAATAGAACCAACAGCACCAGCCAATGGTTACTTTAAGCGCTATTTTAGTTCTATGCAAGAAGGACAGATGTTTAAACAACCTGAACTTGGCAAAGTATTAGAACGTATTGCAATGCAAGGTAGTGATGGATTTTATAAAGGAGAAACCGCTAAATTAATTGCAGAGCAAATGGCAAAAAACGATGGTTTAATTACGGAGAGTGATTTAGCCAATTATCAAGCAAAATGGCGAGATCCTTTAGTTGCAAATTGGCAGGATATGCAAGTTGTTACTGCGCCACCACCAAGCTCAGGCGGTGTAGGTTTAATTCAACTATTATCAATGAAACAAGAATTAGCGAATGATTTTGAAGGTGTTAAAGTTAATTCATCAAAGTATATTCACCTAATGGCAGAAATAGAAAAACGTGTTTTTGCCGACCGAGCAGAATATATGGGGGATCCTGATTTTGTAATCGTACCCGTCTCCCAATTAATCAATACTCATTATATGTCTCAAAGGGCTAAACAAGTTAATCCAAAAAGCATTTCCAATACAGAACAGGTTAAACCAGGTTTAGATAATGGAGAAAAATTACAAACAACCCATTTTTCAATTGTGGATAAATGGGGTAATGCAGCTTCAAATACTTATACACTGAATGGTTGGTTTGGTTCTGCTGTCGTTGTGCAAGGTACCGGTATTATACTTAATAATGAGATGGATGATTTTAGTAGTAAACCTGGTGTCGCTAACCAGTTTGGTGTTGTAGGTAAAGATGCAAATGCAATAGAACCCAATAAACGACCTTTATCTTCGATGACACCCAGTATTTTTATAAAAGATAATAATGTGGTAATGGTTATTGGTACACCAGGTGGCTCAAGGATTTTTACCTCTATCTTTCAAGTTGTAACCAATGTTTTTGATAACCATATGACTTTGAAACAAGCTGTACAGGCGCCGCGTTATCATCATCAATTATTACCAAGCAATGTTATTTATATCGAAAGTTTTCAAAATAATGTACCAAAGCAATTGAAAACTGAACTTGAGCAGATGGGATATAGCTTTTATCAACAAGATTTTAGTGGAGATATTCAGGTTATAAAAATTACCAATAATAAACCTGATGCCGTATCAGATATCCGTGGTCGAGGTAAAGCAATAATTGTAGAATAAAATTTTTAGAACATTCTTGTTGCTATAGCAATTTATTTACTAGTATTAAAAAATTATTACTAATACATAAAAAAACCCGCCAGTTTGACGGGTTATTTTATTGAATGATAATTATTCAGGAATAATTTCAATAATAAGTTTAGCAAAAGCTTCGCTGTGTACTTGGAAGAACACTTCGTGTTCACCAGTTGTACGTAATACACCATTTGGTAAACGAACTTCGCTTTTTGATACTTGAACACCGCGAGCTTTAACTGCATCAGCGATATCACGAGTACCAATAGAACCAAATAAACGACCTTCGTCACCAGCTTTAGAAGCAATGGTTACTTTTTCAAGTGCGTTAATTTCGTTAACACGTTGTTCAGCGGCTTTTAATGTTTCAGCAAGTTTTGCTTCTAAATCAGCACGACGCGCTTCAAAGAATTCAATATTCTTTTTAGTTGCTGGTACTGCTTTACCTTGTGGAATTAAAAAGTTACGTGCGTAACCCGCTTTAACATTAACTTGATCACCTAAGCTGCCTAAATTAGCAACTTTATCGAGTAGAATAATTTGCATTATATGTTCCCTCTGTTGCTAATTACTGATGGTTGTCAGTATATGGTAATAATGCCAAATAACGAGCGCGTTTGATAGCGCGAGCTAATTGACGTTGATATTTTGCGCTAGTACCAGTAATACGGCTTGGTACAATTTTACCACTTTCTGTGATATAGCTTTTTAATAAAGAAACATCTTTATAATCAATTTCTTTAACGCCTTCTGCTGTAAAACGGCAGAATTTGCGACGACGGAAATAACGTGCCATTTGGCTATTCTCCTAATAGTTTAACTTGGTCAGCATGCAAAACAAGTTGACTTGTTTGATTGCGTTTTGTGTGGGTACTTATAAAACCGCTCACTAAAACTTTGCTGCCTTTTTTTATGTAACTTAACTCTTGTTGTCCACTAACAATTACGGGCATTATGCACCATGCTTGTCTGGTAAGTTCTGCTTCAATTTGTTCAGAAACATGTTCTAAATAAAACTGACAATGCGAGATCCCACTTGGACTCATTTTTTGTATCGGTGTTTTTTTTACAATACCCGATAACACTAAACGATTATTCGTCCGAATCATCGTCCATGTTTACTTCGCTAAAATCTTCTTCAGAGTTACGACGCTCATCTTTAGCTTTTAACATAGGTGAAGTTTCAGTTACAGAATTTTTGGTACGCATAATTAAACTGCGAATTACCGCATCATTAAAACGGAAGTTATCTTCAAGCTCATTCACAGCTTCTTGAGTTGCTTCAACGTTCATTAACACATAATGTGCTTTGTGCAGTTTTTCGATAGGATAGGCTAATTGACGACGACCCCAATCTTCTAAACGATGAATTTTACCACCATCAGCGGTTAATGTACCAGTATAACGTTCAATCATACCCGGTACTTGTTCACTTTGATCTGGGTGAACCATAAATACTATTTCGTAATGACGCATTATCGCTCCCTACGGATTAATCAGCTTTCTGTCGGGGCAACCGCAACCCATTGAAAGCAAGGAACATGAAAATAAGCGGTTGAAATCGACGGGGCATTATATATCAACTTATTTTAATTGACAAATGAATATATTAAGGATGTTCCCATACCGTGTCTAAATTTATGTTAAGAAGTTAAATTTAGACTAAAATAACAATGAAACGGTATAGACTCCTGAATAATTTTTACAAAAAATATGTTATAGTTATATTTAAAAATTGTTTTGGTTAATCATTCTTGACAATAATGTTGTTGTTTTCTGATTAAACATAAATATTTTACTAAAATAGTGAGTAGGTTAGTGTTACCATTATTTTTTATATTGAAATAGATGACTGAACGCTAAAATGTAAGGATATCTATACATTATTAATGTCAAAATATGTTATGCTTAACCTAATGTAAATTTTTACTTTTAGGCATACAATAAAAGGAGAACCATGATGACTCAGGAAACAATTTTTAGTAAAATTATTCGGAAAGAAATTCCTTCTGATATTGTTTTTCAAGATGATAAAGTGACTGCTTTTCGTGATATATCGCCTCAAGCACCAACGCATATTTTAATTATTCCAAATAAACTTATCCCCACCGTTAATGACGTTCAAGAAGAAGATGAGATTGTGCTTGGGCATATGATGATTGTTGCCGCAAAAATTGCAAAGCAAGAAGGCATTGATAAAAGTGGTTATCGTTTAATTGTTAATTGTAATGAAGATGCAGGGCAAGAAGTCTTTCATATCCATATGCATTTATTGGGTGGGAAAAAATTAGGTCGATTAATAGGTTAATGTATGAAACAGATAAAACGCATAGTTGTTACTTCGGCAATAGCTTTTGTTTTAACGGGTTGTCATCTTTTAGATAATAAGGGTGACACCATGACGCCACCTGTTATTATAAATCCAACTGATGGAGATGTAATTGAAACCCCACCTTTAATTACTAAGAAAACGGATTGGAATACAATTTTGTCACCATTTACAAATAAACTGATAAATGATTCATCTTCTCTGAATGATGAAAACAAAGTTTTATTAATTAGTGATATTCAAAATCGCAGTGGTGATTATTTGATAAATAACCAAATTGATGAAGCGTTACATCAATTAATGAATAAACAAAATAAATTCACTATCGCTAGTAGACAATCTATCAACCAAACTAAACAAGCATTAGGCATTTCACCTGATGATAAATTGGTTTCAAGAGGTAAAATGATTGGGTTAGCCAAATCAATGAATGCTGGTTATGTACTTTTTACCACCATTTACAAAATACCAACAGAAAATAATGACGCTAATCTTTCTATGGAATTAATTTCAACCCAAACAGGTGAAATATTAAATCGAGTAACATCTAAAGATTTTTCTAAGCAAAGTACCAATGATAATCAACAAAGTGAGGCTAGTGAGTAATGGGTCCATTGTTGATTGATTTTGATGGCATAACTCTAACCGATGATGATAAGAAACTACTGCAAAATCCATTGGTTGCAGGTGTAATTCTATTTAGCCGTAATTATCAAGAACCAAAACAATTGAGCGAGTTGATAAAGCAGATCCGTGCAGCATCGAATGAGCGATTATTAATATCGGTCGATCATGAAGGTGGGCGAGTTCAACGTTTTAAACAGGGGTTTACTCTTATTCCACCAGCCCAAGCTTTTGCTGCACTTAACGATCTTGAACATGCTAAATCATTAGCATTTGATGCGGGTTGGATATTAGCTATGGAGCTGATTGCTTTTGATATCGATCTTAGTTACGCACCCGTTTTAGATTTAGGTCATGACTGTCTAGCTATTGGAACAAGATCATTTCATTATGATGTTGACATTGCCTATCAAATTGCCTCATCTATGATTGATGGTATGCATATGGCGGGAATGAAAACTACAGGTAAACATTTTCCGGGACATGGTCATGTTATTGCTGATTCACATAAAGAAACGCCTATTGATGATCGTGAAAAATCAGTGATTGAACACGATATGCAAATTTTCTCGAAACTTATCTCAGATAATAAACTAGATGCAATTATGCCAGCACATGTGATTTATCCAGTATTTGATGATAAACCAGCTAGTGGATCGTCATACTGGCTCAAAACAGTGCTTCGAGAACAGTTACATTTTAAAGGTGTGATTTTTTCTGATGATTTATCTATGGAGGGTGCATCAGTAATGGGAAATCATGCAGAGCGAGCACAGGCTGCGTTAGCTGCAGGTTGTGATCTACTCTTAGCTTGTAATAATCGACAAGGTTCATTAGCGATTTTAGAACAGCTGATGATTTTGGATAAAACTCAGCCTTTAGCAACAAATAAAGCAAAACACCTATTATCCAACACTAAAATAACCTTTGATGAATTAACTAAAAGCCTTGAGTGGCGGCATCGTCGTGATAAATTAACCAAACTAAATGAGAAATGGGCAGATTATGCAAGCAGCAATCATTGAAATCAATAATGACCAACAATTAATTAACTATAATCAACAAGCTGGTGAACTGATTTCGTCTGATTTGTTAAATTTGAATCAACCTTTTAATTATCATAATGTATTTTCGCTTGATAATTCCGTTAATTTGGATGTCCAAGATGATACGATTATTGTTTTAAATTCTCAGTATTTTTTATTGCAAAAAATTAATGAATCATTCAAAATTACATTTATTTTGCAACCAGTTGAATATCTAAAAAAACGATTATCAAAAATTAATGTCGTTGGTCATCATGCTTTTGATATTTTTGCTGACCAAAGTCAACCAATGCAAAAATTGATCGCTCAAGCTAAAGCATTTTCAATGCAACGAGAGCCATTACTGATCACAGGTGAAACAGGTACTGGTAAAGATTTGTTGGCTAGCGCATGTCATCAATATAGTCCTAGAGGCGATCAAACTTTTTTAGGTCTAAATTGCGCTGCTATGCCTGATGATGTGGTAGAAAGTGAACTTTATGGTCATGCAGTAGGCGCCTATCCTGGCGCACTAGAAAGTAAAAAAGGTTTTTTTGAACAAGCAAACGGCGGTTCTGTATTACTTGATGGCATTGATGAAATGTCATTTCAAATGCAAACCAAATTGTTACGTTTTATCAATGACGGATATTTTCGAAGAGTAGGTGATGATAACGAAGTTT
>CAMLMY010000014.1 GCA_946481345.1 uncultured Gilliamella sp.
CTAAAGTAATAAATGATAATAGAGGTTATTTTTTTGAAACCTTTCAAAAAGAACGTTATCAAAAAATGTTAGGTATAAACTATGAGTTTGTTCAAGATAATTATTCTCGTTCATTTAAAAATGTACTTAGAGGTTTACATTTTCAAGAAAATAATGTTCAAGGTAAATTATTAAGAGTCGTTCAAGGTGAAGTTTTTGATGTGGCTGTTGATATTCGAGAAAACTCTCCAACTTTTGGTCAGTGGGTAGGTATGATACTCTCGGCGGAAAATAATAAACAATTATGGATTCCTCCCGGATTTGCTCATGGTTTTTTGGTTTTATCTGATATTGCCGATTTTGAATATAAATGTACTAATTATTACGACCCACATTCTGAAAGGTGTTTATTATGGAATGATCCAACAATTAATATTAGTTGGCCAATATCCAATCCAATATTATCAGACAAAGATAAGTTAGGTAAGTCTTTACAGGAATTATTTTAAATATATGAAAGTGCTATTAACTGGTGCTCAAGGTCAATTAGGACATTGTTTTAGAGATATATTTCCTTCAAATTGGAAGTTAGTAGCACTTAATCGCCTGCAGTTTGATATTACTAATTATTCCGCTATTGATCATTTTTTTGCCACTCATAAGCCTGAGATTATTGTAAATACAGCAGCATATACAGCTGTTGATAATGCAGAAATTGAACAAGAATTAGCTTATAAAATTAACGTATTAGGTTCAAAAAATCTAGCAATAGCATCAAATAAATATAATGTAAGACTTTTTCATGTCTCAACTGATTATGTTTTTGATGGCAACAAAAAATCACCTTATTTAGAAACAGATTTTACTAATCCAATTAATATATATGGCAAAACTAAACGAGATGGTGAATTAGTTATTCTCGAAAATAACCCTTCTGCAATTATAATAAGGACATCTTGGCTTTTTAGTGAGTATGGCAATAATTTTGTTAAAACAATGCTAAAGTTGGCTACCGAAAAACATGAATTAACAATAGTTGATGATCAATTTGGTAATCCTACCTATGCTGGTGATTTGGCTAAGACAATTTTAGATTTATTTAAAAAAGAAATTGATGGTGGGATATATCATTATTGTGGTAATGTTCCCACTACATGGTATTTATTCGCTAAGGAAATTTTTGATATTGCTTTAAAGCAAGGTATGTTAACTCATATTCCTAAAATATTACCTATTCACTCTAAAGATTTTAATACGAAAGCTTCTAGGCCTTTATATTCTGTTTTATCTACAAAAAAATTAAGCCAATATGGTATTAAAAGCTCAGATTGGCAAAAAGAATTAGCAACATGTATTTCTAAAATTAAATCAATTCAAGGAGTGTTATTACAATGACAATTTATTTCTCAGAATGGAACGCTGACTATGAAAAATACATGGTTAATTCACTGAAGTCCGAATATGATGTAGTCCTTTTTAATAAATTGATGAAGCATTTTAGAGATATCAATTTTTCCTTAGAAAGAAAAAATTTTCCCCGACAATGGTTTATCAAATTAAATCAATTAATAAAGTTAAGAAAATTAAAGCCTGATGATATTTTATTATGCAGTGGTTTTGCTATATCTGGATTTATAGATTTAGTTAAAGACGTAAATTGCAATCGAGTGTTAGTTTTAAGAGATACTATTGATGTATTAAACAATAGTATGAAAAACAAAAAAAAATGGCTACGTCAGGATGAAGATTTTATCACCAAAATTACGCCTCATTTTAATAAAATATACAGTTTTGACTTTGAAGATTGTAAAAAATATCACTTTACCTATTTGAATCAATTTCTACCTTTTAGTTTTTCTGAAATGAAAAAGATTCGAGAAAGATCATTTGATAATAACATTGAAAAAAAATGTTTTTTTATTGGTGAATATTGGGATAATCGAGTTGAAGTGATTAATAAACTCGCGCCTATATTGCAACTTAATAATTGCAAAACTGATTTTAATTTAATCAATTATGAAGTATTTAAAAAAGCTAATATAACTTTCAAACAATCAGAATATTACAATTTAGGACAAAAAATTAGCTATTTAGACAATATAGAAAAGGTAAAACAAAATGATATTATTTTAGAAATAGTACAAATAGGGCAAACAGGAGTAACTTTAAGATCCATAGAAGCGATATTATTTAATAAAAAATTAATCACTACAAATAAATCGATAAAAGAATATGATTTTTATAATCCTGACCAGATTTTTATTCTTGAAGATCAGAATTATAGTGACATCATAAAATTTTTACATACAAAGTTTACACCCGTTCCTTTAGACATTTTGTATCAATATAGTTCTGATGCAATGTTAACGACCATAAAAAATGATTCAATAAAATATCATTGATTTTATTAATTTTTAGTTAATTTTTTAAGGCAATACATGATATTACAAATTATTCCAGAAAAATACTTTTTCTGATGCATTTTGTGTTTTGAACAATATCTCATTTGAGTAGCTGTCGTAGCAGGAAGTAGTGGCATAGATTTTAATGGTGATTGTTGTTTTGCATTTATAAAGTATTGCGCGCATTTATACTGTTTTGCCCATGTATGCCAAGGCTTGGTTGGCCCGATATAATGTATTAATATTGCTTCATCTAAATTAGGTAAATAAGTGTTATTCTTATTTTTATATTTCAGTTCATAATTAATGCTTACTTGTTGATTGTATTTTCTATTAAGGTATTTAACTTTATCAAATAGTAATAAATTTAAAACATCTTGATCGAGATGCGTAAATTTTTTTGATTTATTGGGATCAGAAAGTAATTCTAATGCTTTATCATTTATATTGAATTCATGCCATTTATTTAAATTTATTAGTAAAAAACCAGCATTAAAATAACTGCTTGATAATTTACTTTCATCAAGCCGAATTGCACATTTATTCCACCAAATAGCATCTTTATCTGTAACCACATAAGCGATATTTTCTTCGAATGGTAATGTAAATAATTCTTTTAATGATCCAGTGCATATTATATCTGCATCAATATAAAGAAGTTTATCAATTTTTTGATAAAAATAATCGGCTATTATGAATCTAAAATAAGTTGCTATAGTCCAGTTTTTTGTTGTTGGAAGTTCCGACAAGCCTAAGTCATCGACTAAATACAGTGTTATATTCGTTTTGTATTGTTCAGATAATAACTTTAGATTTTTTTCAAAATCGCATGATAAATAGTTAGTAAAGATATGAAAAGAAAATTCGAGATTAGTATTAGATATTAGAATAGAAGAGATTGAAACTGCACAACCTAAGAAAAAATTTTCATCAATTCCGTAGGCTATATTCAGCTGATTAGCATTGCTAATATTATTGCTATAAAAAGTTATTTTTTTTTTAATAATATGATTAGCATCGAGATACATTGGTGACTTCCTATTTGGAATAATCCACAAATAAACGCATTTAATAAAAATAAGGATACTGTTGTTATAAAAAATTAACTTGCTAATTAAATTAAATATAAAATGAATTGAATTACATAACATATAAAGTCTAACTCATTAGATATTATACGAATTCTATAAATAATACAAATAATATCTAGTTTGTACAATAAATGGTTAGTAAAGATCTGAAAAGAAAATTCGAGATTAGTATTAGATATTAAAATAGAAAAGATTAAAACTGCACAACCTAAAAAAATTTTTCATTAATTCCGTAGGCTATATCTAGCTGATTAGCTTTGCTAATATTATAATCATCAAAAGTTTTATTTTTAAAAAAGTGATTAGTATGAAGATACATATTGGTGATTTCCTAATTTGGAATAATCCATCAATAAACGTATTCGATAAAAATAAGCATATGGTTATTGTGTAAAAATAACCTGATGATTAAATAAAATATGAATTTAGTTGAATTACGTATAAGGTCTAATTCATTAGTTATTAAATATAATATAAAGATTATACAAATTAGATCTAGTTGAAAAAGAATTGAAATAAAATATTAAACAATACAGTTTATATAGTATAATTAATGTTTTGATTAATTGTTCTCTTTTATGAAAAATAAATATAGCTCATTAAACACAATTAAACAATTGTGGCCATTTATTTCTCCATATAAAAAGGCTTTAATAATTGCGGTTATTGCACTTTTATTAAATGCTGCAACTGATGCAACATTAATTTCTTTAACCAAACCACTATTAGATAATGGCTTAATGGATAAAAATTATGAACTTTTAGTCCTTTTTTCAATTGGTATTATTGGTTTAATTACATTACGTGGATTGTCTAATTATTGTTCTACTTATTGTCTTTCTTGGCTATCAGGTAAAGTGGTAACTAAATTTCGTCAATTAATTTTTGATCATTTAGTTAAAAGTCCAACTAGTTTTCTTAATAAAACCCCTATTGGGGAACTTGTGACAGTAATAACTTATAATACCCAATTATTATCCAAAGCATCATCTGATGCGCTGATTATACTTGTTAGAGAAATCGCATATGCTATTGGTTTAGGTATAGTAATGTTTTATGGCAATTGGAAATTAGCTTCAGTATTAATAGTTGTTGTACCCTTAGTTATTTTTATTGCCCAATTTATTGCAAAAAAATTTCGTAACGCATTAGTCTCGATGCAAAAAGGAATAGGAAACATAACTACTGCTGCCGATGAAATGATTAAAGGGCATAAAGAAATACTAGTTTATAACGCCCAAGAATATGAAAAAAATAATTTCTATGCTATTAACAAAATTTTTAGACGCAGTATTTTGAAAATCGTTTTAGTTTCTGGATTATCTTCGCCTATTATTCAACTAGTTGCTACCTTAGCGTTAGGTTTAATATTATACCTTGTAGCAAGCCAAACTTTAGATATTACACCAGGCTCATTTACTGTTGTTTTTTCGGCAATGATTGCTGTTATGCGTCCATTAAGAGAATTAACTAGTGTTCATCTTGAATTACAAAAAGGATCGGTTGCTTGCGAATCACTATTTGGTCTTCTAAATACTCCTTTAGAGGAAGATAATGGAACTATTGAATTAAAAGATGTAAAAGATAATATTGTTTTTCGTCATGTAACTTATACCTATCCAAACAATAGTGTGCCATCTTTAAAAGATGTAAGTTTCAAAATTAAGAAAGGTGAAACAGTCGCTTTAGTTGGTCGCTCTGGCGCAGGCAAATCAACAATAGCCAGTTTATTACCAAGATTTTATGATATTGCTGAGGGAGAGATATTAATTGATTCTATCAATATCAAACAATATACTCTAAGGTCATTACGTGACCAAATCGGATATGTTTCTCAGCAAGTTCACTTATTTAATGGAACTATTGCAGATAATATTGCTTATGGTGCTAAAAATAAGTATACCAAACAAGATATTATTGAGGCTGCTAAACAAGCTAATGCAATGGAATTTATTGAAAAATTAGAAAATGGAATTGATACTGAGATTGGCGATAATGGTATTTTGTTGTCTGGAGGACAACGTCAACGGATTGCTATTGCAAGAGTTTTATTACGAAATAACCCAATTCTTATTTTTGATGAAGCGACTTCTGCGTTAGATAATGAGTCGGAAAGATTAGTACAACAAGCAATTGAACGCTTGCAAAAAAATAGAACTTCAATCGTCATTGCGCATAGATTATCAACAATTGAAAAGGCTGATCGTATTTTAGTGATTGATGTAGGACAGCTAGTAGAAGATGGGACTCACCAAACTTTGTTATCCCAAAAAGGCATTTATGCCTCAATGTATCAACTACAATTTAACTCTTAATTAAAATTATATTATGAAGAAAAATAATAAAACGATAAATAATGATATTGATCGAGACTTTTCAACGTTACATACGTTCTCTAAGTTATGGCCCTATATAATTAAGCATAAACTATTGCTTTTTTTTGCAATAATATTATTAATTTTAAGTGCTTTTGCAGATACATCACTTATTGGAATACTGCAACCTCTGCTAGATAAAGGTTTTGTTGAAAATGATCAGCACTTTTTATTTATGGCGCCAATTTATATTTTTGCTTTAGTTTTTCTTCGCGGTGCCGCAAATTATGGATACTCTTATTTTTTATCTTTAATTTCAACTAAAATAGTCCTTAAAATTCGTCAACGACTTTTTAATCATTTTGTTGATGCTCCAGTGAGTTTTTATGATAAAAACTCTACTGGTCGGCTATTATCGCGTATAACGTATGATACCGATCAAGTAGCCTCTTCATCTTCAGATGCATTAATTACTATTGTACGTGAATCTGCATTTATTTGTGGTCTATTTTATACAATGTTTATAAATAGTTGGCAATTATCTTTATCTTTGATTTTTATTACACCTATCGTTATTGGCCTAATCACATTTGTATCAATAAAGTTCCGAAAAATGGCCAAAAACATGCAGAATTCAATGGGTAATGTCACTATGTCTGTTGAGCAAATGTTAAAAGGTCACAGAGAAATTATTCTTTTTGGTGCTCAAGATGAAGAGTCAGCTAATTTTGAAAAAGTAAGTAATAAATTCCGAAGAGATACGATGCGTTTAGTGTCTATATCTGCTTTATCTACCCCAATTGTTCAATTAATTATATCGTTTGCCATCGCTTTTGTATTATTAATGGCGAGTAATCCAGATTTAAATATTACCCCAGGACAATTTACAGTCGTATTTTCTTCTTTAGTTGCATTAATGCAACCAATCAAAAGTTTAACAAGTGTTAATGCTGAATTTCAAAAAGGAATGGCTGCATGTCAAACTTTATTTTCGATATTTGATCAACCTATCGAGAAAGACAATGGCAATTTAACTATTGAACGAGTAAAAGGTAATATTGAATTTAAACATGTTTCTTTTACATATGAAACTAGACAAGAACCTGCTTTAAGGGATATTAATTTTACAGTGGAGCATGGTAAAACCATTGCCTTTGTTGGTCGTTCAGGTTCTGGCAAAACGACTATAGCAAGTTTAATTACTCGTTTCTATGATATAAGTGAAGGCGAAATTTTAATTGATAATCATAATATTCAGGATTTAACTTTATATAGTTTACGAGACCAAATTGGCTTAGTTTCTCAAAATGTTCATTTATTCAATGATACCATAACTAATAATATTGCTTATGGACGAATAGGTGAATATTCACAAAGTCAGATTGAAGAAGCAGCTAAAAAAGCTTATGCTTATGATTTTATAAAAGAACTTGAGAATGGATTCGAAACTGTAGTTGGAGAAAATGGAATATTATTATCTGGAGGGCAACGTCAACGTATAGCTATCGCTAGAGCTTTATTGCGTGATAACCCAATATTAATTTTAGATGAAGCAACGTCCGCACTTGATTCAGAATCGGAAAAAGCAATACAACAAGCTTTAGAAGAATTACAAAAAGGGCGAACTTCAATTGTTATTGCACATCGATTATCGACGATTGAAAAAGCGGATAAAATTCTTGTTATTGATAGTGGTGAAATTATTGAACAAGGAACCCATCAAGAACTATTATCCCAACAAGGATTATACTCAAAATTATATGAAAATAAATTAGCAAACTAGTTTAATTGCTTTCAAAATAAAATTGAAAACATATATTTTTTATATATGAGATTAAAAATTTAATATACTTAGTTTTAGCTTACCTATAAACTCTAAAAGGAATTTATTGTGTAAACACAGCAATAACATTATAATCGTTTAATATATCTCAAACCAAATATAAGCAATACACATTTATTTGAATTAAATTTTTTTAAGATATATTAGTTGAAATATTAACACAAGTATTAATAACATTCATTAAAAATCAATCATTTCTTTAAGTAAAATTTGTATTTTAAGTATAAAATATAATAATACATAGATGATATAAACTTACCTTTGTGTATTAAGTATTTTGAGTAATTTCTTATAGAAGAACTATTTCCACTTAATGGTAAGTCATTTCCTTTCCAAGGAGATAAACTTAAATACCGATTGAATATTTCAGATTGATAAACTTTAAACCAAGGTTTATTTTGTGAAATATAATGCAGAATCACTGTATATGGTCTAATTTCTTTTTCTTGATGTGCATCAATTGCAATTTTTATTTTAGTATTAAATTTTATAGGCAATAGTAATGTTTTATTTTCCAAAAGGATATTCAAAACATCTTGATCAGCATATTTATAAATTTTACCACTATTAATTAAGTCAAATGCTTTTTGTGAAATTTTTTCCTCACACCACCGTTTTGTATTAATTAGTAATACACCAGCATTAAAATATTTCTCTGCGTTAATATTATACATTGCCTTGATTTCTTTTTGCATGTCCAAACTATCAGGTATAACGCCAGCAATATAATTTTCAATAGAGTATGTTGCTAATTTTTCTAAGGATTGTAAACATATTGTATCGCTATCTAAATATATGATCCGGTCTGTGATTGAAAATAATATATCAGGAATAATAAAACGAATACATGTTGAAATAGTAGTTATATGTAAAACTAAAGTTTTTGGATTTATAATAAAGTTACTATTAATAGTATAAAGTGTTATTGCAATTTTATCATTTGTAAATTGTTTAAATTTATCAATATTCGAATTCGATACTTTATCAACGAAAAGATGAAAATGTAAATTATAGTTTGGTGTATTTTTTATAACTGATAATATAGTTACGCCTGCGGGTAAAGCATAATTATCATCAAAACCTAGAGCAATGTGCAAAGTTGAACAATAAGGGACATGGTTATTAACTATTGTTTTTTGGGATTCAATAAAATCTTTTGCATTAAACATATATTTATATCATCATAACTATTAACTAAAGATATTATAAACTAAATTTGTTTATTAAAATAACCTAATAAAATAATTCTTTATCCTTTAATAAAATATCGAGAAATGAACCCTCTATTTTGTTTTTATATCTATATGTTAATTTATGTATGGATGATTGCTGTTTAATCTCATTTAACTCATATAAAGAAAAATCTCTATTGAACGATGATTGTATTCTATGGGTAGGTTCTTCAATTAAGTTAAAAGCTAATTTCCACTCTTCAGCTAAATGAGAATATTTATTTATCAAACCTGTAAAAATAAAATATATTAAAAAATAATCAATAATCTTGTTTTCATTTTTCCAATACTCAAAAAGTGCATTTCTTACACTACAAATGATATTATTATTTGGTTGGGCGTGCATAAACCAACTAGCAGACGTTAAAAAACTATGACAATCAAACCAAGAGCTTTCTTGAGTAATTCGAAAACCAAAAAAATCCGATTTAAGTATTTGAGGGTTAATTTCATTGGTTAATAATACTGTTGCATCAATCCAAGTTCCACCATATTTTGCTAATAAACAAACTCTAATGATGTCAGAAAGGTGTACTGGAGTAATAATACCTTTATTGTATTTATCGATTATATAATCAGGTAAATCGATATAATTAAGGTAATTCTTTTCCGTTAGTCTAATTATTTGCCTATTACTATTATATTTTTCAATGCTTTGAAAGCATAATTTTATTATTTGAGGTGCTGCTGTTTCACCTTGAAACCAAATTTGCCATATAGGTAAACTATCAGATTGAATAAAATTTGATTTATTCTTCTCTGGTGTATACTTACAATATTTCAAAATATATTCATAGAATTCTTTCTGTCTACGATAAGGTAAGTCAAATATTTTATATTTTAAATAAGTTTTAACCTGTTTTCTGATAGGTTTTATAAATATAGGAAATGTTATGATTTTAATTATTTCTTTTGAGATTTTATATGATAGCATAACGTTAAATTTTAACTATTTATTTAAGAATGGTAACATAATGTAACTTTACTTTCTATAAATTGTATATAGGTTGTTTGAAATTGCATCATAAATAAGATATTTATTAAGAGTGGTATATGTTGGAATTAAAGAAATACATTAATAAGATAGAATCTTTTTCAAAGAATGAATTACGATTATCTAATTTAGTTCATGTTGCACTAGCATTTGATGATAACTATGCTATGCCTGCAGGTGTAACTATAACTTCAGTAATAAAAAGCAATGATAGCTTACACTTTTGTTTTCATCTTCTTGTTGATAACGTATCTAATGATAATATAGCTAAACTAAAAGAACTTGTTCAACATAATGTTATCATTAAAATATACTATTTAAATGATAATTTTGATATTAACCCTGATACTTTAGTGTTAGGTTACTTATCTGCCGTTTCTTGTGTTCGTTTTATTCTACCTGCTTTGTTACATTCTCAAACCAAAAAATTTTTATACCTTGATAGTGATATTCTTTGTTTGAAGTCCATTTCAGAATTATATAATACGGATATATCTAATTATGTTGCAGGGGTTATTCCAGACGATAAACCAATGCAGAATGAAATAAAAACTCTATATAATATCGATGCTAAAAAATATTTCAATTCAGGTGTATTATTAATCAATACTGATGAGTGGATGAAAAACAATCTTACAAATAAATGTATTAATAAGGTAAATGATGGGAATGTTTATCGTTTTGCTGATCAAGATGTTCTAAATATTTTATTAGAAAATAAAACTATCCTTTTACCTATTAAATATAATACAAAAATTCATATCACTATCCCATGTAGTGAAGAGAAAGAAATTGCGCCATATACTGTTTTGTTACATTACGTGACAGGATATAAGCCATGGTATCAAACGTTTAATTCTCAATTATTTAAGAAATATTATCAACTATCACCCTGGAAAAATATGGAATGTCCATTAGCATTAAAAAAATCATGGTTACGAAATTATGCAAAGTATTGTTTCAAAGAAAAAAAATATATTTTAGCTATACAATTTTATTATTTCTACTTACTAAGAAAAATAAATTAATTACTTCTTAAATAGTTTTAGTTTTAAATAATGTAAAAAATATTTAGCGCTTTCTATGAATTTTTTATTTTTTAAGAAAGATATAGAATAAATCCGATAATCATTTACTCGCATTTTCGATTTATAACTTTTTAAACTGCTGTTACTCCAAGGTGTAAAGTGCTTATAAAAGCAATAAAGATTTTGGGCAAGACCTTTATGCTCTTGATACCAAATTTTTCTTGCACCCGTAAAATGCACAAAATAAGGTAATGATTGTTTATTATGGAAAAAAGATTCTTTTTCTTGATCATTCATCCAAGTAAATAAATAATTCCATTTTACATCAATATAAGTAACTTGATTTTGTAAAACAATGTTCAGAGCATCTTGATCAGGATATGATAAATTATAATTTTGGGGCGATAATAATATTTGATTAGCTTTATTTTCAGTATCAAACTTTTTCCAATTCTCGGTATTTATGTATAAAAAACCAGAATTAAAATATTTTTCAGATGCTAAATTTAAACGTTTTTTATTTTGTAACATATTATCTGCATCTAAAGAATCGGTTGTAACAGCACACACTACGGAGTCAATATTAACATTCAAAATTGAAGAAATATCGCCAAAGCATAAAATATCCCCATCTAAATAAATGAATTTATCAACATAATCAGGCAATAATCGTGGTACAGATAAGCGAATATACATTGAGCGATTGATATGTGTTATTTTGTCGTTTTGAATATCAGGGTATTTATTCAGCTCATCAATAGGAATTGAATAAAGAGTAATTGAACTGCTGATTTCCTGTAATTTGTTTTTCTCTTCTTCTGATACATCATATAGAAAAACATGAAAATGAATATTATGGTGTTTATTATTAAGTATAATTGAAGTTATAGATACACCTACATGTTCAAAATAATTTGAATCTGTACAATATACAATATTAATAATACTATTATTCATTTCAAATACTCACCAATACAATTTTTTTAATATATCATAGCTATTTATCTATTACAAAATAGTTATATAAATATGAAATTGATAGTTAATTTTTTTATCATAATTGGTTATGCTACAATAAATCAAACTTTAAATTCTCGGTATTACTAGAACATGTTAGCAGAAAATCTTTTTATCAGTAAGACTATAACATTATTTAATAACGCTCTGACAGCTTTAGAAACCTTACACATTGCATTTTGTTTTGATGATAATTATGCAATGCCTGCAGGTATTGCAATGTCATCAGTGATAGTAAATAATCCTAATAAGAATCTGGTTTTTCATTTGTTTGCCAATAATGTATCAAATGAAAAAATCGAGCGATTCAATCAGTTAAATAAAGAAAATACTTCAATAATTTGTTATGAAATTAGTAATGAATTTTCGATCAATCCTGATACCTTAGTTTTACATGTTTCTGCTTCAACATGTCTACGATTCGTTGTTCCGCAAATCTTAAATAAAGTGACTTCTCGTGTTTTATATCTTGATTGTGATGTATTATGTACCAATAATCTTGATGAGCTTGTTTCCACTGATTTAACAAATAAGTTTTCAGCCGTTGTCCCTGATATTGGTAAAACACAAGAAAAGCAATGTGCGGCTTGCGATATTCCTTATGGGGAATATTTTAATGCAGGTATGATTTATATCAATACGGATATGTGGGTTGAACACAACCTAACTGAAAAAGCATTTAACATGATCAACAGCGGTAAAGTCTATAAATTTGCTGATCAAGATGTATTGAATATTTTAATGCAAGGTCAAACGGTATTTTTGCCTAGACATTTTAATACCATTACTGCGCTTACCGTTGGTGGTAATGAAGATAATCTCATTGAAGCCAATACAGCTATCATCCATTATGTAACAGGTAATAAACCTTGGTATCAACTCTATATTACACCACTTTATCAACATTATATAGCTACTTCGCCATGGGCTAATCAAAAATTATCATTGGCTAATGAAAATGCACCCTCAACCACAAGACGTTATGCAAAATTACTTGCTAGTCAACATAAATATTTAGCTGCGATTAAATATTATGTGCTTTACTTAATGCATAAAACAGCCAAAAAACGTTGAGGAATAACTTTGTGATTGAAGTTGATAACTTTATTACTCAAAAAAATGAATTATTATCATGCGATTTTGCATGTAAACAAAATGTATTACATATTTTATTATGTTTTGATGATAATTATGCTTTGTCTGCTGGTGTAGATATAATTTCGGTTATTGAAAATAATAAAAAGCATCAGCTTCATTTTCATTTGTTTACTCACAACCTATCAGAAGCTAATAGGGAAAACATAGCTAAAATCAAATCGGATAATAGTTCAATAACAGAATATGTAATTAATGATCAGTTTAGTGTTGATCAAAAAAATACTGAACAGTTTCCTATTGCAGCTTGCATGCGATTAATTGCTCCAGAGATATTAAAAGATATTACTGCAAAATTACTTTACATTGATAGTGATACGTTATGTATTAATAGTTTTGATTTTATTAATGAAATCAATTTAGACAATGCAATTGTTGCCGCTGTCGCTGATGAACAATACATGCAAGAATCTCAATGCAATAAATATGATATTGTTATGGGAACATATTTTAATTCTGGAGTGATGCTGATAAATATACCTCTATGGTGTCAGGAAAATATCACAACTAAAACGTTAACATTACTGAATAGTGGTGAGAAATATCAATATCCAGATCAGGATGTTTTAAATATTGTTATCAGTCAAAAAAGAATCATATTGGAAAAGAAATATAACAATCTTTTGGCTCTTTCAATAAATGGTAATGAAGATTCTAATGTACCAGAAAATACGACTTTGATTCATTATATTACAAAAAATAAACCTTGGCATCAGCCTTACCGTTCAAAATTATTTGATTTTTATTTAGATAAATCACCTTGGAAAAACGACCCATTGCCTTTGTATAGTCGGAAAAAAACTTCCTCAATACGAGCCTATTCTCGATTGATGTTTAAACAAAAAAACTATTTGTTAGGAATAATGCATTATTGTATTTATTTAAAAACCAAATTTATTAAATAATTGTCTGATAGTGTTTTTTGTTTATGGTTGAAATCCATTTATTTTAATAAAAAATATTTAAAATTAGAAAAGTAAATTTAACTATTTGATATAACGTATATATAGTACATTTTTTGTAAAATTTATTGTTTACTTATTTCAAATACATCATATTAGTTATAAATAAACAATATGGTATATCTTTTTAACTTGGTAACTGTTATAGTATATCCGTTAATCAAGTTTTTAATCGTTCAATTCCATTACAATAAATTCATCTCATTTTGAAATTAAGTCATGATATTTTCATAGCGTTGTATTATCCTTTTAATCTATTTTTTATTTTTATTGGTATATTGAACTTATCTTTATATTAGGTGTGTTTTAAGTGATTGATGATTTTTCAGAGAACGGCTTGCTTGCTAAAGCTATTGATGGATTTGTGGCAAGAGAGCCTCAGCGCAATATGGCGATTAAAGTTTCTGAATCGATAAAAGACCAACATTCTCTGGTGGTGGAAGCGGGAACCGGAACAGGCAAAACATTTGCTTATTTAGTGCCAGCTTTGCGTAGTGAGAAAAAAACAATTCTTTCAACGGGATCGAAAAATTTACAAGAACAACTCTTTAGTAAAGATCTACCTATTATAAAAAAAGCCCTTAATTATACGGGAAAAATATCACTCCTTAAGGGGCGAGCTAATTATCTTTGTTTAGAGCGGTTGTATCATCAATATGCAGGTGCAGGCGATCTTGATAAAGATTTACGCGTCGATCTTGTTCGAGTTAAAAATTGGTCAATTAAAACTAAAGATGGTGATATTAGTAAATGTACAACTGTAACTGAAGACAATCCTGTTTGGTCAATTTTAACCAGTACTAACGATAATTGTTTAGGTAGTGACTGCGAACATTACAATGATTGCTATGTTGTCAAAGCGCGTAAGCGAGCATTGAACGCAGATGTTGTCGTGGTGAATCATCATCTTTTTTTAGCGGATGTAGTGGTAAAAGATACGGGGTTTGGAGAGCTTATTCCTAAAGCGGATGTCATGATTTTTGATGAAGCGCACCAGTTACCCGATCTAGCTTGTCACTACTTTGGCCAACAGTTAACCAGTCGGCAATTGTTCGATCTGGCTAAAGAGATCAATCTTGTTTATCGCACTGAAGTAAAAGATATGGCACAATTACAGCAATGTGCGGATAAACTTCAAAAATGCACACAAGATCTACGATTAGTCATCAGCCAACAATCACCAAAAGGGAACTTACGCTATTTATTCAATCAAAAAGCAGTAAAAAATGAGTTATCTTATCTGGTTGATGCTTTAAACTTTTGTCATGAAGTTTTATTACTAGCTGTGGGACGATCATCAACTTTAGATAATTGTTTTGAAAGAATAAATCAATACCATGCTCTTTTGAGTCGATTACAGCAGACAAATATAACAGGCTTTAGTTATTGGTATGAAAGCACTAATAACTATTTTGTTTTTGCTTTGACTCCATTATCAGTAGCTGACAAATTCACTCAATTGATTGCTGAACGTGATGGAAGTTGGATTTTTACTTCTGCAACACTATCGGTTGATAATCGATTAGACTATTTTACTAAACGCTTAGGCTTAGATAATGCAGAGTCGCTCATTCTAGAAAGTCCATTTGATTATGCAAATCAAACTATTATGTGTGTTCCACGCTATATTCCATCACCAAATGAACAAGGAAATGCACAGAAATTAATTGATATTCTTTTGCCTGTTATTGAAGCTAATCAAGGGCGTTGTTTCTTTTTATGTACTTCCTATGCAATGATGAATGCACTAGCCAAACAATTTCGAGAATTAACCACTTTGCCGGTATTGGTGCAGGGCGAAACCAGTAAAGTTAAATTGTTGGAGCAATTTATCCATAAAGGTAATGCACTACTGATTGCGACCAGTAGCTTTTGGGAAGGTATTGATGTTAGGGGAGACACCCTCTCATGTGTTATCATAGATAAATTACCTTTTACTTCGCCAGATGATCCTCTAATTAAAGCCCGTATGGAAGATTGTCAAATGCAAGGGGGCGATGCATTTAATGAAGTTCAATTACCTGAAGCTGTAATTACATTAAAACAAGGTGTTGGGCGATTGATACGCCACCATAACGATCGAGGTGCAATTATCATTTGTGATAATCGATTAGTGATGCGAGCTTATGGTGCAACGTTCATTAATAGCTTGCCACCTTCGCCAAGAACACGTGATATAAATAAGGTGATAAATTTTTTATTAGCTAAAAGTTAATTACAAAAATAAATTATTTTGGGAAAAAAATGAGTACTATTTTAGCCATTGATACCGCTACAGAAGCTTGCTCTGTTGCATTACTCTTTTGTAATGAAATCACATACGATTTTAAAATTTCTGCCCGTGATCATACTAAGCAGATCTTACCTATGATTGACAATCTTTTAAAACAATCGGATTGCTCACTTTCTCAGGTAGATGCTGTAGCCTTTGGGGCAGGTCCTGGTAGTTTTACTGGTGTTAGAATTGGAATAGGTGTAGCACAAGGATTAGCACTCGGTATTGATAAACCAATGATAGGGGTTTCAACCTTAATGACATTAGCTCAGGGGGTGTATCGTACAAGACAGATAACAAATGTTATTCCTGCGATAGATGCCAGAATGAATGAAGTCTATTTAGGTCAATATCAATACATCGATGACCATTGGCAAGCAATTATTCCAGAGTGTGTCATTGCGCCAGAAAAAGTAATAGATAAAGTTCAAGATATTCGTAATGATAGTTATAGTGCTGGTACTGGATGGCAAACTTATCCAGATATGCTGGAAAATATTCACACAAGCGATATTTTATTACCACATGCTCAGGATTTAATTGTCATAGCCGATAAGAAGTGGCAAAAAGATGAATGGGTTAGTGTTGAAAATGCTGAGCCAACCTATTTGCGTAATGAAGTTACATGGCAAAAACTGCCTGGCCGTTAAAAACAAAAAGCCACCTAATGGTGGCTAAATGAATATCAAAAAACTATGTTCGCTTACTCGCTAAATAGTCCTAACTGCTCTTTAGCATAAGCTTCAAAATCAGTGCAACCACCAATTGGCTTTTCATCAATAAAAATTTGAGGAACTGTTTCTACTGGTTTGCCAACACTTTTAGAAAGATCTTCTTTAGTAATGCCTTCAGCATTAATATCGATATAACGATAAGAAAAATCATCACGTTCTTTAGACAGTTTTTCAGCTAACTCTTTAGCTCGAACACAATATGGACAACCTTGACGACCAAAAATTACAGTATACATTTTTCACCTCTGATAAATTATTTTTTGAATATATAGATACTATACTTGACTTTTTTAGAAAAAAAAGCAGTTAAATATAGTTGTTTTAATAGATTATATCTATTGATACTATGAGTTCATTATAAAGATCGTCTGTAAAAGAGATAACTTTAATATGTTTCTTTTTTTCGTAGTATTTATTGGGTTAATTTATTATAACATTCAGGAACCTGAAATTTTTTATATCCTATTATTAGACTTTTATAAAAATGAAATAGTACATAACCTATTAGTTAAAAACAATTATTAAAACGGAACAACGAAAATAAAACTAATGAGTGGAGTTGAATCTTCAAAAAAATTTTTAATTGTTGTAAAAAAGTTTCAGGTTAACTATACGTTTCAGTATAAATTAGATATATATGCTTGGCAACTTCATTCATCAACTGTATTGGGTTCGTTTGGTAAGAGAGATTGCAACGCCCACGCTATGACGATCTAAAAATATCTTTAAAAATGGTTAAATAAAAAATGCTTTAGATAAGTAATTTAAGCAACCTTGATAAGAATAGATGAATAATATCTTTTATTAACAAGTTTATTGTTATTTATATTTAAAAAACGCTCTAATAAATTAGAGATAAACTGGAATGACATAATAAAAATTTTTTATTATATTAATTGAGAATCAACCGCTATAATTAATTCTAATAAAAAAACTGGATATAGATATGTTAAAGAAATTATTATTGATGGTAATCATTTTTCCTGCCACATTATTTGCCGCTCAAAAAGAGTGTCCAGTTAAACCGACCTATAACATCGCGATAAACAAAGAAAGTGTTCATATTTTCAATAAAAAAAATGATTTAATGATCAAATCTAACGGAGAAGTTGTATTTAATGAAAAAACCGTTTTACTGCAACCTCCCCTCGAAAAACAAACCCAAAAATTCCAGACAGATTTGCGACGACAATTACCAAAATTGGAACAAGAAGCATTAAGCCTTTTATCAGAAGTTAAAATAACATTTGAAAATGCGATAAAAAATAAATTAGGTAACGATAATGAACTGCATCGTGAGTTAAATAAATTATATAAAAGATTAGTCAAATTACTGCATAAATCTATAACATCTGAAAGTGGTAATACTCAATTTAATTATCAAAATTTTAATAATTTAAAAAAAGATGGTGAGGATATAGGTACGCATATTTTTTATAATGTAGTAGGGGGTAGCATTATAAATTTTGATTTTTTTAAAAATTATGGCGCAATAAAACAGATCTCAAAAAATGAATGGAAAGCTCAGAAGCCTAAACTAAAAGCTTTTGATGCTCATATTTGTTCCGTTATCACTGATATTGATGGTCAATATCAACAAATATTAACTCAACTTAACCAATCAACTTATAAGTGAATAGACATTAATAAAAACTTTTGCGAAAATAACTCACTATTATCAATCCAGTTGAAGATGCATAAGTTTATGACAGCCAATATTATTGATGGAAAATTTTTAGCGAAGCAAATCAGAGATGATATTGCTAATAAGGTAAAACAACGAATTGAAAAAGGATTATCTGTTCCAGGGCTTGCTGTAGTGCAGGTGGGGTCAGATCCAGCCTCAAAAATTTATGTTAGAAATAAGCAAAAGGCCTGTGATGATGTCGGATTTGCTTCTTTTTCTTATGATTTTCCCACTTCCACAACAGAAGAGTTATTAACTCTTATTGATAAACTTAATCAACGTGATGATGTCCATGGTATTTTAGTTCAGCTACCTTTACCGGATAATATTGATAAAACTAAAGTCCTTGAACGTATACATCCTAGTAAAGATGTTGATGGTTTTCATCCCTATAATATTGGTCATTTACTACAACGAGATCCGCTTTTACGTCCATGTACCCCTTATGGTGTGGTTAAAATGTTAGAATCAACGGGTATTAATTTAGCTGGATTAAATGCCACCGTTGTGGGAGCTTCAAGTATTGTTGGTCGCCCTATGGCACTTGAGCTTTTATTACTAGGTTGCACAACAACGATTACTCATAGTCGTACCGTGGATTTAGCTAAACATGTCAGCAATGCTGATATTGTTGTTGCAGGCGTTGGTATTGCCAATTATGTTAAAGGTGAATGGATCAAACCAGGGGCTATTGTGATTGATGTCGGTATCAATCGATTACCCGACGGTAAACTCGCTGGGGATGTTGAATTTGAAACCGCCGTTGAACGTGCGGGTTGGATAACTCCAGTTCCTGGTGGTGTTGGTCCAATGACTGTTGCAATGTTAATGAGTAACACGCTTGAAGCATGTGAAAAATTTGGCAAATAAATAGAGAATCATTCTTTTAGTTTTTGATTTGTAAATGTAAGTTAAAAAATGAAAATAATAAGGAACATTTTATGATTATATTTCACACTTCTTTAGGTGATATAAAAATTGATACTTTTGACGATAAAGCGCCAGAAACAGTTAAAAATTTTGTTGAATATTGCCAAGAAGGTTTCTACAACAATACGATCTTCCACCGAGTCATTAATAATTTTATGATTCAAGGCGGTGGTTTTGAACCTGGTATGAAGCAGAAAAAAACCAAGTCTCCGATCAAAAACGAAGCGGATAATGGCTTGAAAAATAATCGTGGCACTTTAGCTATGGCTCGCACATCCGATCCTCATTCTGCTACTGCGCAATTTTTTATTAATGTCGTTGATAATGATTATTTAAATTATCGTTCATCAGACATTAATGGTTATGGCTATTGTGTTTTTGCGCAAGTGGTTGATGGTATGGACGTGGTTGATAAAATTAAAGGAGTAAAAACAGGGCGCAGTGGTATGCATTCTGATGTGCCTGTTGAAGATGTAATCATTAAGAGTGTAACGGTTGAATAATCCAATTCGTTATTTTATTGCAGATATTCATCTAACGGATAATGAGCCTGCTTCGGGTTATTTTGATATAACCGCAGGCTTTTTATCTTTCTTAGAGAGCCTACCTGATTGCTGTGAACTCTATATTCTTGGTGATTTATTTGACTACTGGATAGGTGATGATGTGGATTCAAAGTTACATCAACAAATTTCATTTGCGTTGCGATCACTAACAGAACGGCAAATTAAAACCTATTTTGTTCATGGTAACCGCGATTTCCTATTAGGCGAAAGATATGCTAAATCATGTAATATGACGATTTTAGCGGATATTAACTGTTTACCTAATGCATATAGTAATATCCTCTTTTTACATGGTGACTTATTATGCACGGATGATCCACAGTATCAAAAATTTCGTAAGATCATGCATAAAAAATGGTTACAAAAACTTTTCTTGAAACTTCCGCTGTTTATTCGTTTAAAGATTGCAGGCAAATTGCGACAAAAGAGCAGTTTACACAATCAAATTAAATCAGAAAGTATTATGGATGTGAATCAACAAGCTGTTGAAAAGATGATGAGTAAATATAATGCCAATATTATGGTACATGGTCATACACATAAGCCAGCGACACATGAATTTTTAATTGATGGTAAACCTGCTAGTCGATTGGTGTTAGGCGCTTGGCATGATGGCGTATCTTACATTAAACAAGACAGTAATTGTGATACATTGCAGCTTTATAACCACTCTTTTAAATAATCACTTTGTAAAATGTTTTGAGTTTTCCCATGAGACAGTAATTTTCCCTGTTCTAAAATAACTACATAGTTCGCTATACGTTTAACTTCATTAATGTTATGAGTGACATAAATGATCGGCACTTTTAACTCGTTAACTAATATATCAATATAGCTTAATAACTCTTTTTTTCTTGGCATATCTAATGCCGATAATGGCTCATCCATTAATAATAATTGGGGATTGGTTAATAACGCCCGACCAATTGCTACTCGTTGTTTTTCACCACCAGATAACATCGCCGGGTAGCGTTTTAATAAGTGGTTAATGTTGAGTACTTCAATAATTTCATTGAATTTTTGTTGATTATTAATCTTCTTTGCGCCATAAGTGAGATTCTTTAATACTCTCAAGTGAGGGAAAAGTAAAGCATCTTGAAAAACGGTACCAATATTCCTTTGTTCAGGGGGGACAAAAATATTTTGTTGAGTCGAAACCAACGTCACATCATTAAGTAAAATTTTACCTTTATCTGGTTTAATCAAACCATTTATTAAGTTTATTAATGTTGATTTGCCCGCACCTGAAACACCTAAAATAGCTGTCACACCTTGACATGGAATGGTTTGCTTAAATTCAAAGGAAAAAGTGGTCAATTGTTTAATAATATCTATATTTATCATCATTTATTGTCCCAATAATTTCCTTTTATGCCAGCGGTTTAACATTTCTGATAAAAATAGCGCAACCAACGATAGCGCAATTGAAATAATGCATAGCCTTAAAGCGGCATTTTCTCCATTAGGCATTTGCAATAATGTATACATTGCTAGGGGGAGGGTTCTCGTTTCACCTTGAATATTCGATACAAATGTAATAGTAGCGCCAAATTCGCCAAGACAACGTGCGAAACCTAGCACTGTGCCCATTAAAATACCAGGAAAAGCCAAAGGTAGTGTGATTGTCATAAATACTCGTAAACGATTTGCACCTAATGTGCGTGCGACATTTTCTAAACGTGAATCAATTGATTCTATCCCTAAACGAATTGAGCGAACAAGTAATGGAAATGCCACCACAGCAGAAGCTAAAGCAGCACCTTGCCAGTTAAAACTAAAGCTAATATCTAAATAGTGATTTAACCAACTGCCGATTATACCGTTGCGTCCCATCGTTAATAGCAAAAAATAACCAAGTACTACCGGCGGTAAAACTAAAGGCAAATGTATAATGCTATCAAAAAGCGATTTCCCATAAAATTGACATCTAGCTAAAATCCAAGCGGTCAAAATACCAATAGGCAAACTAAATAGAATTGCTACTCCAGCTATTTTTAGGCTAAGTAGCAATGTTTGCCATTCAAATACGGTCAATATCATAATAATTGGTTACTATTTAGTTACAAATCCGTATTTTTCAAAAATTGTTTTAGCTTGTGGTGATTTTAAATATTGGTAAAAATCGTTTGCTTCTGGTTTTAATAAAGTAATGGGATACTCAATAGATGTAAAAGTTTCGGCAGGAAAGATACCAACAATTTTTACTTTATCACTTACTTTTGCATCAGTACTATAAACAATACCCAGTGCTGCTTCATTACGTTCAACCAACATCAATGCATCACGAACATTACTCGCAGGGGCAAATTGTGGTGATAGTTTGTCAAATACACCTAAATGAGTTAATGACTCTTTAGCATAAAGCCCCGCTGGAACATGATCGGGATCACCTATTGCTATCCTTTCTCCTTTAGGAAGGATCTCATTCCAATTAGTATCCATGTTAATGTCAACTTTGTCTAATTTGGATTGTGCCGGTGCAATCAAAACTAATGCATTTTTGAGTAAATCTTCTTTATCTTTAATTAATTTATTTTCAATAAGGTAGGTCATCCATTTTTGGTCGGCTGACATAAAAATATCGGCAGGAGCACCTTGTTGAATTTGCTTGGCTAAAACCGAAGATGAAGCAAATGAAAAAACGACTTCAACATTTTTATGATCTGCTTTATATTCTGAAGCGATATCTTGCATCGCATTCGTTAATGACGCAGCTGCAAATACCGTAACTTTTTCAAGTGCCTGTGCTGTAAACGTGAATATTAAAGTCGTTAAAGCAAAAATTAATATAGAGATTTTTTTCATTCTATTCCTCACTACCAAAGATAATTGATCGTAATTAGTTAATAATGTACGTTATGATTATTTTACTAATGCTCAATGTTTTTTATTTAGAAAATATGAAAACTGAATCATAGTGTAAAACATAGTAACATTTCGTTATATAAAATAAAACATATCGATGTAATCGAGCGTATTGATAATAAACAAATACATTAGCAAAAATCTAATTTTGTATCACTTAGGTAATAAGGTTGTTAGGATAGAATTTATCTAATTGATTTATCAATTTTCTTTGCCAAAGAAAGAATTATTTCTCACAAATTTTGTAGGAAGCAATAAAAGGGTCTACAATACCTAAATTGTTTTTTAATAGAGCTATTTTAAAGTTTATCAAGGTATACAAATGATCCTCTCGCCCGATATTTTGTTAACACTCAATTTGAACCAACAACTCTTTATTGATCCAAGGCGTATTGCTTTACTCAAAGCCATTGAAAAAACAGGTTCATTAAGCCAAGCTGCCAAACAAATAGGGTTGAGTTATAAAACGGCTTGGGATGCAATAAGTGAAATTAATAGGCTGACAACCAAACCTTTTTTAATTACCACAACTGGTGGTAAAAATGGTGGTGGTACTAAATTAAGTTCCTACGCAGTAAGATTTATTCAACTTTACGATCTTTTAACCCACTTACAACATAATGCTTTTAATATATTAAATGATGATAATGTACCGCTAGATGATATTTTAAAAGCTACCGCAAGATTATCATTACAAACCAGTGCTCGAAATCAATTGTATGGTAGTGTTAAACACATTGAAACAAACCATGTTGCCGGATATGTTACGGTTAAATTAAGCGATAACCAAACAGAATTAAAAGGTTACATCACTCAACAAAGTATTGAAAGATTAAAGCTAAGTGTGGATAAAACGGTACTTCTGCTAATCAAAGCCCCCTTAATTGAGTTAAATGATGCCAATGAAAATAGTTTATCCGTTAAAGTTGAAACCTTAAAAACCGATGGTGAATGGACTGAAATTGAATTTACATTGCCATCGGGTATAAAACTTTATGCAAGTAAATTAACCCAAGAAGTCAAGCAGTATGATTTATACAAAGATAAACCGCTAACAATATCAATTCATCCTCAGCATATTATTGTTGCCACATTAGTTTAGTAAAACGAGGTCATTATGTTAACCATTGAAAATGCTCACTACAAGATTAGTGACTATAAAGTTTTCACCATTGAATCACTCACTATCAGTCCAGGACAAAGTATTGCTTTTGTTGGCCGTAATGGCAGTGGAAAGTCTGTATTGGCTAAAGCACTTGCGGGCGAACAAAAATTATTATCGGGTCAAGTGATTAATCAATTTGAATCCGTAGCCTATATTTCGTTTGAACAGTTACAAAAGTTAATTGAAGAGGAATGGCAACGCAATAATACCGATATGCTTAGTGAAGGTGAAAATGATACAGGATTAACCACTCAACAAATTATTCAAGAAAATAAAAAAGACGAAAAACTTTGTCTCAAACTTGCAGAACAGTTTGGAATAAGTCATCTGTTAAATCGGCGATTTAAATATCTTTCGACAGGAGAAACGCGTAAAACACTCATCTGTCGAATGTTAATGTTAAACCCTCAATTATTAATATTGGACGAACCGTTTGATGGTTTAGATATCTTATCGCGCGAAAATTTAGCAGAAAAACTGGGTCAATTAGCCAAACAAGGCATTTCAATAGTATTGGTTTTGAATAGATTTAATGAAATTCCAACCTTTATTGAAAATATTGGTCTTCTTGTTGATTGCCAGCTATTGAAATTTGGCCCTAAAGCAACCATATTAAACGATGAAATCGTTAAGCAGCTAGCAGATTTAGAAAACCTGCCCAATATGCCGTTACCCGAAGCAGACGAACCACCAATTCAATTAGCCGATCAATTAGAACGTGTAAGCTTAAATAATGTTTATATTCAATACGATGATAAATTTATCATTAATGGATTAACATGGCAGGTAAAAGCCAATGAGAATTGGCAAATTGTCGGGCCGAATGGTGCAGGCAAATCCACGCTATTGAGCTTAATAACAGGGGATCATCCACAAGGTTATTGTAATGATCTTACTTTATTTGGTCGCAAACGTGGTTCCGGAGAAACCATTTGGGATATTAAACGGCACATAGGTTATGTAAGCAGCAGTTTGCATCTCGATTATCGTGTAAGTACCAGTGTAAAAGCTGTGCTAATTTCTGGATATTTTGATTCGATTGGGGTATATCAAGCCGCCAGTGATAAGCAAGCGAAATTAGCTGATGAATGGTTACATCTATTGGGTCTGAAAGATCATGCTGATAAGCCTTTTCAATCATTATCATGGGGACAGCAAAGATTAATATTGATAGCAAGAGCATTGGTTAAACATCCAACACTACTTATTTTAGATGAGCCTTTACAAGGGTTAGATCATCTTAATCGAGAGTTAGTAAAATGTTGGATAGATCGCTTAATAGAGGAAGGGCACACACAACTGTTATTTGTATCTCATCATGTGGAAGATGCTCCAAAATGCATCACTCATCGATTAATATTTGTGCCTAACTTCGATCATAGCTATCAATATAAATTTGAAGTACTGAATTAGTTATTAGTTTTTAACTATTAAAATCGATTTAAAAAATAGGAATAACCTTAAAAAAAAAGGTGTTTTTATTAAGGATTTTTTGCTTGATCTTTGAAAAAAGTTTATAGCAATTATACTTAGAGAGTTATCCCCGTTGCCTGTGGATAACTCTGTGAGTAGTTTATTGAAAACAGCTCAGAAGCCAATAGCTATCAGGTTTTAAGTTGGTTTGGTTACATGTTAGTCATGATTTGCATTATTGTTATTTATCAATATGTTATATTAAATCAAGCTGCTGTTTCCGAACTAATCTGATAAGCGTTTTTGTTAACTGAACAAAAAATATAAGATTTTAAAAGGTCAAGCCTTTTTGGGGATAATTTTTATTAATAGGTAAAATATTAGGTTACGATGTAATGAAAAAATTTAAATTGTGTTCCGAATTCAAACCTGCTGGGGATCAACCAGAAGCAATAAAAAGGATTAATCAAAATCTTGATGATGGAATTGCACATCAAACATTATTAGGTGTAACTGGATCGGGTAAAACGTTCACTATGGCAAACGTTATTGCCCATCATAATCGCCCGACAATTATTCTTGCGCCAAACAAAACATTGGCAGCTCAATTATACGGTGAAATGAAAGCTTTTTTCCCTGAGAACGCTGTTGAGTATTTTGTTTCTTATTATGACTATTATCAGCCAGAGTCTTATGTGCCTTCAACCGATACATTTATTGAAAAAGATGCATCGATTAATGAACACATTGAACAAATGCGTTTGTCCGCAACCAAATCATTACTTGAACGTCGTGATGTTGTGATCGTTGCCTCCGTGTCCGCTATCTATGGATTAGGTGCGCCTGAGACCTATATGTCAATGATATTGCATTTAACTAAAGGTACGATAACCGATCAACGAGCAATCCTAACCCGTCTTGCTGAACTACAATATACGCGTAATGAAATTGGTTTTAGCCGAGGTACGTTTCGGGTTCGTGGCGATGTGATTGATATTTTTCCTGCTGACTCAGATGAACTTGCGGTGCGCGTTGAGCTGTTTGATGATGAAGTTGATCGGATTGTGATGTTCGATCCTTTAACGGGGAGTGCTGTGAATGAAGTATCACGTATTACCATCTATCCAAAAACTCACTACGTAACACCTAGAAACATTATGGACAATGCGATAGCACAAATTAAGCAGGAACTAAAAGAGCGTCAAAAGGTACTTCTTGATAATAATCGCCTTTTAGAAGAGCAACGATTAACGCAACGTACACTCTTTGATATTGAGATGATGACAGAGCTTGGTTATTGTTCGGGGATCGAAAATTATTCGCGTTTTCTATCACAGCGTAATCCAGGCGATCCACCTGCAACGTTATTTGATTATTTACCAGCAGATGGGTTACTGTTTATTGACGAATCGCATGTGGCCATTCCACAGCTTGGAGCCATGTACAATGGTGACCGATCACGTAAACTGAATCTGGTTGAGTATGGATTTCGTTTACCATCGGCGTTAGATAATAGACCTTTAAAGTTTTCTGAATTCGAAAATATTATGCCACAAACGATATACGTATCGGCAACACCAGCGACCTATGAAATTGAAAAATCTGGGGGCGAAATCATTGAACAAGTCGTGAGGCCAACAGGTTTATTGGATCCCATTATCGAAGTTAGACCCGTTGCGACACAAGTGGATGATCTCTTATCGGAAATTAAACTCCGTATTAATAAGGATGAGCGAGTGTTGGTCACTACATTGACTAAACGAATGTCAGAAAACTTAACGGATTACTTATCTGAACATAATGTGAATGTTAAATATTTACACTCAGATATCAATACTGTTGAACGAATGGAAATAATTCGTGACTTACGTCTTGGTAAAGTCGATGTATTAGTGGGCATTAACTTATTGCGTGAAGGATTAGATATTCCTGAAGTTTCACTGGTTGCCATTTTAGATGCTGATCGGGAAGGCTTTTTGCGTTCTGAAAGTTCATTGATTCAAACCGTTGGTCGAGCAGCGCGTAATGTGAATGGGAAAGCAATTTTATATGCTGATAAAATTACCCCCGCAATGCAGAAAACGATTGACGAAACGGCTCGACGCCGTAAAAAGCAGCAGGATTTTAATACTAATCACGGTATAACACCTAAATCAGTACGCAAAGAAATTAAAGATATTTTGGACGCAGGATTGAGCACTAAAAAAGCAACAGCTAAAATACAGGCGTTTGAACCAAATAAACCGTATAATTATGTGTCGGTTAAAGACGTACAAGCAAGAGTTAAAGAGCTTGAAGCAATGATGTACGAAGCTGCGCAAAATCTGGAATTTGAAAAAGCGGGTGTATTACGTGACGAGATCAAAAAATTGCGTGCAGATTTTATTAAAGTATCTTAGTTAATCATCGAACAAGGAAATCATGATGACAATTATTCGAATTGACCCACAAGATCGTTGGTCAGAAGCAGTGATTCACAATAATGTTATATATTACACTAGTGTGCCAAGCAATTTAATCCATGACGCTTATGAGCAGACTAAAAGTGCCCTAGCGGAAATTGATAAAATTTTAGTCAGTGCCGACAGTGACAAAAGTCATATTTTAGATGTGACGATATTTTTAGTAAATAAAAGTGATTTTGAAGCGATGAATAAAGCTTGGGACGAGTGGGTTGCTAAAGGATCCGCGCCTGTGCGGTGTACCGTACAGGCTGGCTTAATGAACCCTGATTACTTAGTCGAAATAAAAATCATTGCTGCTATAAAAAAATAAAGTTCTACAATTCCGCCATTAAAGATGGCGGATCTCTTTTAAACGATTTGTTTACCTACTTAAATCTTCAGAAATAAAATCTCTTTCTATTAGTAAAATGATCGAATTTTTTAACTTTGATATTTCAAATCATGGTTATTCTTATCCCCATAAGGTAAAATTTGGTGTATACTTCAACAACATAATAATTTATATACACATATAATTTTATATGCATATTCAACCTAAAATTGCCATTGTAATGGGCTCCAAAAGTGATTGGGCAACCATGCAACATGCGGCTGATATTCTTGACGCTTTAGCTATCAATTATCATGTCGAAATTGTTTCCGCTCATCGAACTCCTGATAAATTATTTCAATTTGCACAAGAAGCCAAACAACGAGGTTTTGATGTCATTATTGCCGGAGCAGGCGGTGCGGCGCATTTGCCTGGTATGTTAGCGGCGAAAACCTTAGTACCAGTATTAGGTGTACCTGTTCAAAGTGCAGCCTTAAATGGTGTTGATAGCCTCTATTCTATTGTACAGATGCCAAAAGGTATACCTGTAGGAACACTGGCTATTGGTAAAGCAGGTGCAGCCAACGCGGCACTATTAGCAGCTCAAATTCTTGCTTTACATAACCAAGACCTCTATCAACGTTTAACCACTTGGCGATTAAGCCAAACAGATGAAGTATTAAATAACCCCGATCCAAGAGTAGATGCTTAAAATGACGATTAAATCAGTTTGTGTTTTAGGGAATGGTCAATTAGGCCGAATGTTAAAACAAGCAGGTGAACCATTAGGCGTTCATGTATTTCCTGTTGGTTTAGATGTTGATCCAACAACTATCCCATACCAACAATCGGTCATTACTGCCGAGATTGAACGCTGGCCAGATACCCCTTTTACTCAAATTTTAGCTAATCATTCTCATTTTATTAATCGAGATATTTTTCCGATTATTGCTGATCGACTAACCCAAAAACAGCTATTTGATGAACTAGGTTTACCTACCGCTAAATGGTCATTATTAGAAGATCCGCAAAATTGGACAAAATTATTTGCAAAGCTTGGTGAATTGTTAATTGTCAAACGTCGAACAGGAGGATACGATGGTCGAGGGCAATGGCGTATCACTAATCAAAGCGATATAACCGTACCTGATGATATATACCATAATGCGATTGTAGAACAGGCTATTGCTTTTGAAAAAGAGATCTCATTAGTCGGAGCACGTAACGGAAAAGGTGAAACTGTTTTTTATCCGCTGACGAATAATTTGCATCAAGACGGTATTTTAAAAATGAGTGTCGCTATCCCTAACCAATATCCAATATTACAAGCTAAAGCAGAAAAAATGCTAAAAGCTATTATGGATAAACTTAATTATATTGGTGTAATGGCAATGGAATGTTTTGTCATGGGCGATAACTTATTGATTAATGAATTAGCGCCAAGGGTACATAATAGTGGACATTGGACACAAAATGGTGCTTCTATCAGTCAATTTGAGTTACATTTGCGAGCGATATTGGCATTACCACTCCCACAACCGAATGTATTTGCGCCATCGGTTATGATCAACTTAGTTGGGACTCAATTAAACCTAAATTGGTTGTCTGTTGATTTAGTTCATCTACATTGGTATGAAAAAGAAGTTAGAACAGGTCGTAAAGTTGGGCATCTAAATTTAACTCATAATCAACCAGAGAAATTGAAACACTCTTTATCTCTTTTAACACCGCTTTTACCGGATGAGTATCAATCATCGATTGAATGGGCAAAAAAACAATTGTTGTAGTTTAAATACAAAGGATTGAATATGGTAGACTTTTCAAAAAAAATCAATTATCAACGTGATGCAAGTAAAGCATACGAGGTTTTAACTGATCCCTATTCAATCGTTCGCCAGTTTGAGAGTGATCGAGGAAGAATAATCAATTCCGCTGCGATAAGACGTTTGCAACAAAAAACACAAGTCTTTCCTCTAGAAAGAAACTCTGTTGTTAGAACTCGTCTTACTCACTCAATGGAAGTTCAACAAGTCGGTCGATATATTGTTAAAGAAATCATCCATCGACTAAGCAAATCAAAAAAACTTAAAACCTATGGGTTTGATAATATTGTTACCTCGATTGAAAGTTTAGTTGAAATGGCTTGCTTAATGCATGATATTGGCAATCCGCCATTTGGCCATTTTGGTGAAAAAGCAATAAATCACTGGTTTGTTAAACAGTTAGGTGTGGATGTTCAACCAAAATATTCCGTACTTCAACCCCAAGAGTCGGATGATGAGACGATTAAAAAACTAAAAATTAAAATTCGTCGTGATTTATCCAACTTTGAAGGTAATGCTCAAGCCATAAGGTTAGTGCATAGTATCCAAAGATTAAATCTCACTTATTCACAAGTCGCCTCAATATTAAAGTACACTAAACCTGCTTATTTGCCCAAAGAAGATATACCTACAGAGTTTTCTTATTTAATGAAAAAACCTGGTTATTATTTGTCTGAAGAGCCGTTTATAAAAAAATTATCTAACCAACTGGAAATTCAGCCATTTCATCGTTATCCACTCACTTATATTATGGAAGCTGCGGACGATATTTCTTATTGTATAGCGGATCTTGAAGATGCAGTAGAAAAGAAACTCTTTACGGTTCAACAGCTCTATCACTATTTAGAAAAAGCTTGGGGGAATATTAAAGAGGGTGATTTATTTGACAAAGTAGTAAAACGCCCATACGTAAATCTGGAGCAAAAAAAGTTTAACTCAATTGCTATTGGGCAATTTTTTATGTATCTGCGAGTGAATACCATTGGTAAACTTGTTTACCATGCCGCTGAACGCTTTGTTGAAAATATTGAAGAGATCTATCATGGTTCGTTTAATCATGCATTATTGGAAGATCATGGAGCCGAATATCAATTATTAAAAATATTTAAAAGAGTGGGTGTCGAACATGTTTTTAATCATGAATCGGTAGAAAATATAGAATTGCAAGGTTATCGTATTATCAGTGGATTATTAGATATTTACAGCCCGTTGCTAAACATGCCGACTAATGAATTTTTCAAACTTGCTGAAGAAAACAATCATCATCAATACCCAATTGAAACCAGACTTTATCATAAACTCTCTGCCAAACATTGTGATGCTTATCTACAGGCAACGAACTTGATTGGAAAAAAAGATCCCAAATTTCCCTATTGGGAATTTTATTACCGTTGTCGATTGTTGCAAGATTACATTAGCGGTATGACTGACCACTTTGCTTATGATGAATACCGTAAATTGATGGTAACTTTTTAATCCTATTATCATTTTATCGGATAGAGCACCAAATAGAAGCATAAGCACTATCGTTGTGCATAATAAAATAATATATCTATTTCTGTTAATTAGAATTTTAAAAGAGAGTAAATTAACACTTCAACATTGGTATATTAATAATAACTCCAGCTCAATTAATATCAATTCGGATAATTTTCAACACAATGCAACTGATAAATTGCTTACTAATTTAAATATTTCGTAGGTTAATTAAGTTGTATTTTAATTATCCAGCATTTTACTTAAATAGCATTGAAATTAAAGCGTCCTTTATTGCATAAAACTTCGAATAAAAGAACATTTGTAACTTATTGTAAACCTATTCAATAACAGTAAAAACAAATCGATTTTGCAGTCTTAATAATTTTTATATGAATTTTAAAAGCAAGATATAGGGTTGCGTAAATATAGTTTTGTGGCACAGAGTTTGCATATTTCATCATATACCATATTCGTGAGGAAAAATTGATGAAATTAGTCACAGTAATTATTAAGCCTTTCAAGTTAGAAGAAGTCAGAGAGTCATTATCAAATATAGGGATCACTGGATTAACCGTGACTGAAGTTAAAGGTTTCGGGCGACAAAAAGGGCACGCAGAACTCTACCGCGGAGCAGAATACAATGTTAATTTTTTACCAAAAGTGAAAATAGATTTAGCCATCAATGATGAACAACTTGATGAAGTTATTAGTACTATTTCTAAAGCTGCTTATACTGGCAAAATTGGTGACGGTAAGATTTTTGTAACTTCACTTGAGCATGTCGTTCGTATTCGTACCGGTGAAACGGATGAATCAGCTTTGTAATCATAATTAAGGATATTATTATGTTGAAGAAATGTATTTTACCATTGTGTCTTATTTTTCCTACTTGCGCCTTTGCAGATGTTGTTCTAGAACATGCGGATAATGCGGATAATGGTTTTATGATGATTTGTACTGCATTAGTACTATTTATGTCTATTCCTGGTATTGCATTATTCTATGGTGGTTTATTACGATCTAAAAACGTGTTATCTATGTTATCACAAGTATTAGTTACTTTTTCACTGATTTCTGTGTTATGGATCGTTTATGGTTACACGCTTACTTTTGGTGAGGGAAATTGGTTTTTTGGTGATTTCGAACATTTGCTCTTAGTTGGTATTGATATAACGGATGTTAATGGTTCCATTTATGAACTCATTTGGGTTGCGTTTCAAGGATCTTTCGCTTGTATTACATGCTGTTTAATACTGGGTGCTTTTGCTGAAAGAATACGCTTTTCTGCTGTACTCATCTTTATGGTGTTATGGTTTACATTCTCATACATACCAATGGCCCATATGGTATGGGGTGGTGGTATTTTAGGTGATGAAGGAGCTTTAGATTTTGCGGGTGGCACAGTTGTTCATATTAACGCTGCGGTTGCTGGTTTGATGGGGGCTTATCTACTTAAAAATCGAATCGGTTATAATCGAGAGCCATTAAAACCATTTAATCTTCCTTATGTTTATCTTGGCGCGGCAATTCTTTACATTGGTTGGTTTGGATTTAATGCAGGCTCTTCAACTCATGCTGATGAAATTGCGGGATTAGCGTTTATTAATACTGTCGCAGCAACAGCAGCAGCAGTTTTATCTTGGTCATTTGCCGAATGGGTTTTACGAGGAAAACCGTCATGTTTAGGTGCCGCATCAGGTGTAATAGCTGGATTAGTTGGAATCACACCGGCAGCAGGATTTGTCGGGGTAGGGGGCGCAATGCTAATTGGTCTTATTTGTGGTTTTGCGGGTGTTTGGGGCGTCTCTTCACTAAAAAGAATCTTAAAAATTGATGATACTTGTGACGTATTTGGAGTACATGGGGTCTGTGGTATCGTTGGTTGCTTATTGACGGGTATCTTTGCTTCAAAATCATTAGGTGGATTAGGCTATGCTGATGGAATAGACATGACGACTCAAGTTGGAATCCAATTAATGAGTGTGATTACCTGTGTTATTTGGACATCTGTTATCGCTTTTGTAGCTTATAAAATTGCGGATATTTGTGTTGGTTTACGCGTTAGTGAAGAACATGAACGAGAAGGCCTTGATATTAACAGTCATGGTGAAAGTGCTTTTAACAGTTGAGCTAAACTAACGACATAGTTTATAGAAATAAAATCTCTTTATTAAAAAGTTTACCGACAAAATGCGGTAAACTTTTGATTTATATTTGTTAGAATGCTTGTCTGCTTTATTTGTCTTCTTAGAACTGACCTTTTATCTTCATAAATAATACTTCTTTTGTTTACTTATCCTTAGGGTTAATGTGGATAAAAAAGTTGAACATACAAAATTTTTGATTAGATTAACAAAACGATATAAATAAAATCTACAGCATAACTGCTGTAGATTTTTTTATATTATTTAATATTAACGGATTAATCATCCCAAAGCATAATGGCATTATCATCCGTTAATATGAGTGGTGGAGCAAAAAGGTGTTCTTTGATTTTTGTCGGTATAACATTGATATTATTTAGATCGATCTCAACACAAGGGTAAATTTTTGCCATTTGTTTTAAACGGCTACCAAGTAATTGTTTGACTTTATTTGATTCTTTAGCTAATGCTAATTCATCTTTTAAAATACCAATTTGTTTTTTATGATGTTCTGATTCAAAATTTTCACCAAATATAAAACGAAATTCTTTATTGCTATCATTATGGTGTTTACAGTTGAATTCCTTATCTTTATATTCACCATGATGTAATTTAAGCTCTTTAATGCGCAATGCAATAATTTCATTAATACTATCAGGATAATTTAATTTAGAGTCTAGAAAACTTAAAGTATTTGTTTCAGGTATTGATTCACTGCTCTGTACTAGGGTAAATAATGGTTTTTTATGTGTCTTCATTCTATAACTTCCTTTTTATTCAGGACAATAATATAACAATGTATAGGACAATTAAAAAAACGATTGTTACTATGTTGTAAAGATGTCAATGTAATGTTTTAGTATAAAAATAAACTAAAACTGCCAAGTTCTAATTCCAATTCCTTATTAACTTTCATGATGTTCTAATTTTGAAAAAAATAAATCACCATAAAATTGACCATTTATAATATTAATGCATTTTATATTTTTGATAGGCTAAGATATTTTCCCATTTCCTCCTTTGGAACCATGCCACCACCTGTTGCCCAGACTAAGTGTGTCGCATTTGTTAAAATTTCTGATGAAACATTAATTCTTTCTAAATATGTTGAATTTTTTTCAACATGTAATAAACCAAGCATTCCCGCTAAAGCTGAAGGTTCTAATTGAATTTGTTGTTGTTGATTTAATAAACCGAGTAAATCGTACATCTCTTGATCATTAATGGTGTAATAACCATCAATTAATCTTTCCATTGCTCGTCCTACAAATCCAGAAGGTCTGCCTACGGCTAAACCGTCAGCAGCGGTGATATTATCAAGACCAATATTTTGAACAGAAATATGGTCATGTAATCCAGTGTAAACACCTAAAAACATACAAGGTGAATGAGTTGGTTCAGCGAAAATACAGTGTACATCATCACCAAACGCAAGTTTTAATCCAAAAGCAACGCCTCCCGGTCCACCACCTACTCCGCAAGGAAGGTAAACAAACAATGGATGTTGTTTATCCACTTTTATGTTCATTTCAATAAACTGTTTTTTAAGGCGTTCGCCAGCTACTGCATAACCTAAAAATAAGGTTTTTGAGTTTTCATCATCGATAAAAAAGCAATTAGGATCAGACTCTGCAGCTTTGCGGCCTTTTTCAACGGCAACACTATAGTCTTGTTGGTATTCGATAACATTTACACCGTGTGAACGTAATTTCTGTTTTTTCCATTCGCGAGCATCACTAGACATGTGAACATTAACTTTAAAACCTAATTTGGCACTCATAATACCAATAGATAGGCCTAAGTTACCTGTTGAACCTACTGCAATACTATATCGACTAAAAAATTGGGTGAATCTGTCAGAAAATAATTTGGTGTAGTCATCCTTTTCGGTTAATAAGCCATTTTCAATAGCTAGCTTTTCAGCGTGGGTCAGTACTTCATACACACCACCGCGAGCTTTTATGGAACCGGAAATAGGTAAATGGCTATCTTTCTTGAGGAACAGACTTCCTGTGATCTTGTGTTGATAACGGTTTTCAAGAACCGCTTTCATATTGGGAATAGCAACAACCTCGGACTCAATTATTCCTTTCGTTACTGCTGTTTCGGGAAATGCTTTACATAAGTAAGGCGCAAATCTTGCTAATCGATTACTTGCATCCTTAACATCTTGCTTAGTCAGTGTTACATAAGATAATCCATCTGTCAAGCTCGTTATATTTGGGTTAAACCAAGCTGTTTCTTTTAGTTGTATTAAATTAGCGACTAAAGGATATTTTTGTATTAACTTTTCAACATCTTTAGGGATCATAATTTATTCCTGTAATATATTTTAAATAATATAAGATAGTAAAAAAGTACCTGATAATGCGACTAATGATGCAATAAAGGTGGCTGATGTATAGTAGTTAAATATTTCATTTAATGTTGCGCCACAATATTGCTTAACTAACCAAAATAAAGAGTCTGTAACAATTGTGCATCCAATGGCTCCCGAACCGATTGCTAATGTGATGATTTCTGGACTTACGTCAGGGTAACGAGGTAACATTGGTGAAACGATGGCTGTTGCACCCATCATTGCCACTGTTGCCGATCCTACCGCTGCATGTAAAATGATTGCCACTAACCATGCCAATAAAATTGGGTGCATATCTAAATGGGAAAAAATGCCAGCTAAACCATCACTTAACCCACTATTTTTTAAAATACCGTTAAATGCTCCACCTGCACCAATGATTAATAGAATATTCGCAATGGAGGAAAAGCACTCCTCGGTCTTAAATAACAAAATGGACATAACCATATTGCGTCGAATGCCCAACATATAGTAAGCAACAAAGGCCCCAATAAACATTGCTGTAATAGGATTACCGAAAAATTCTAACACTGAGTAACTAAAACAATTTTTATCCATAACAAAGACTGCTACTGTTTTTAATAGCATCAAAACAATCGGGAGTAATATTGTGAATAATGTGGTACCTAAAGAAGGAAGTTCTTCTTCCGGTCTCACTTTCATATCTGAAAACTCTTCAGGTACGGTCTTAAAAGGGATTTTATTGTTAATGCATTTTAAAAAGATAGGTCCACCAATTAGTGATGCTAATAATCCGATACCTAATCCGTAAACGATTACAGTTCCCACATCAGCCCCCAACGCATTTGTTACAAACAGTGCAGCAGGATGAGGTGGAACAATACAATGAACGGCCATTAATGCCGTACAGAGCGGAATAGCTAGCATTAAAAGAGAAGTTTGAGTTTTTTTAGCAATTGAAAAAGCTAATGGAATTAATAAAACAACACCCACTTCGACAAACAGGGTAATACCGCAAATCAGACCTACTAGCACCATAATAACTTGTGGTGATAACCATCGACATTTTTGTAATGTTAGCCCTATGCGTTCGGCTGCACCTGAAATTTCCATCATTTTGCCAAGAATAGTGCCTAAACCAATTACCGCAGCTAAAAAACCTAATGTACTACCAATACCGTCTTCGATTGCTGCAATCATTTTTAGTGGTGGCATTTTCATTAACGCACCCACATAAAAGCTAGCAAGTAATAACGCTAAAAACGGATGGAGTTTAAATTTTATGATCGAGATTACTATAAGGATAATACTGGTGATTAATACACTGATAATCCACAACTGCGAATCCATATTACCCTCCATTTTTTTTCATTAATTGCTAGCTTTATTAGAAGTTTTTGGTGATAATTTGACAAATGATCAATAATGGTTTTAGCCTGAATTAAATTCATCTATAAGTGTGATTAAAATCAAAAAATGCTAATATTTCAATAAATTTCGTGTAAATAATTATTTAGAAGTGTAAGCTTTGGAATGTTTATACATGAAATAAGATACTAATGGACTGGTTAAGGAGAATTATTATGTATGATGAAAATAGATTTTTAAATAAAAATCATGTTATTAATCGCTATCAGCTCTCAAAGCTGCATACGTTTGAGTCAGTTGCTCGTCATTTATCATTTGCATTAGCTGCTGAAGAACTATGTATTAGCCCAAGTGCTGTAAGTCATCAAATTAATAAACTGGAAGATGAACTTTCATTTAAATTATTTCAGCGATATCATCGGCGAATAGCCTTGACCCATGAAGGTATGAATTTATTTAAAGTGGTCAAAAAGTCCCTAAATATTTTGAATCAAGAAATTTTGGAAATTAAAAACCAAGAAGCTTTTGGTACTTTGACAATCTTTTCGAGACCTTCTTTTGCTCAAAATTGGTTAATTCCAAAATTATCACTCTTTGCTAGGCACTATCCTTATATATCATTAAACATTGTATCGGGTAACGAAATTATCAATTTCAATCGGCATCGGGTTGATCTAGCCATTTATTATGATGATCAGACTTATGATGATTTAATCTGTGAACATTTATTAAGTGAAACTGTTATTCCCGTTTGCAGTCCTTATTATGCACAGAAAAATGATTTATATAATAAAATTGAGAATTTATCGAAATGTTTTGTATTACATGATACTCAAGCGTGGGGATATGATTCAAGTTTTGATGAATGGGAAAGTTGGGCAAAACATTTTTCCTTATCTTATGATTTTAATGAGATGCAAAATATATGTTTTGACCGTTCCGATCTGGCTGCAATAGCCGCAATAAATCATGCAGGTATCGCGATGGGAAGAAAACAAGTCATTAAAAATTATCTTGATTCAGGCTTACTAATTACCCCATTTAAAGGGATGGAAATGAAATGCTCTCAACATTATTACATCTGTACACCAAAAGAGCGGTATAACCCTAAAGCTGATTTATTTATTAAATGGTTAAAAAATTATGTCTAAGACTTTTTTATTAAGATATAAGATTAATTAATATATTCTCCTTTACTAAAAGTGCGGTAGTGAACCGCACTCACTCATAAATTACCTATTTTTTTAAATGTTTTATATTTGATAGTGCAATGGCCAATAGGATAATTATGACGCCAATCCATTGGTTAAAAAACACTAATTCTTTTAAATAAAGATAAGAACAGGTAACCGCCACGGGTAATTCTGCTGCTGATAGTATCGCACTTAATGAAATTCCTATTTTAGGCATACCCACGGCAAATAAAAATGGAGGCAAAACGGTACCGAACAAAGCTAATAAAAAGCCTAACTGATAAAGTTTATCACTGATATCGAATTTAAAGAAAAACATAGGCGGAAAAATTAAAAATGTCACAATGCAAGCGCCCGTTATCATCAATGCACTTTTTTCTAATTTCGGTAAATCATTACCAATATTACTACTGGTTGTGATGAATAATGAGTACATCAATGCAGCTAAAAAACCGAACAGACAACCGGTTAAATTCAATTTAATGTCTTCATTAAAAATACCCGCAGCTAAACAGCTACCAAAAATAATTGCTACTACGGTTAAAATCTGAATGTTAGTTGGTTTATTTTTAAAGATAACAAAATCAATAATGATACTGATCCAAAGATATTGCATCAATAAGATAATAGCAATTGAAGCGGGAACTAATTGTACACATTGATAATAACAAATGCCCACTAATCCAGGAAAAATACCGACGGCACAGGCTTTCCATTTTTTAGTTAATTGAGGTTTTGGGGTTAAATCAGGTTTAGATTTATTGAGTGTTTTAACCAGAAAATGAATCAACCACAACATTATCATACCTAAAAAGCATTGAACACCCGTTACTTCACCAAGTGTGTAGCCATCTTTATAAGCGGTTTTTACAATCGATGAGAGCACTCCAAAGCTACATGCTCCTAAAAAAACTAATAAACCACCCAAAAATTTCTCTTTCATATTTAAATCTCATTACTCTAACAAAATATTTTATTCAATACACAATTAGAGTTCACAGGGGATATCCCCTGTGACTCTTAAATTATTTATTAATTAGTATAAAGAATACTAAACGAATCAGAACTGAATGAACGCTATCATGTTTAGCTCATTAGTTTGACCAGTAAATTTGACCAGTAAATTATTGCCCAACAGGCTCTGACTTACTGTGGCGGTAGTTAAATGTAAAATAAAAAACTACTCCTAATACCAGTGCATAAGATGCAAAAATGATCCAAATTGTTTGCCAATCTTTAACACCGTCATGCGTGCACATATCAACAACAAAACCACTCAATATTGACCCCAAATAAGCACCAATGCCATTCACCATGGTCATATATAATCCTTGTGCACTCGCTCGGATATTCGGGCTTACTTCTTTTTCAATAAAAATAGAACCCGAAATATTGAAGAAGTCAAAGGCACAGCCATACACAATCATCGACAGCATTAACAGTACAAAACCAAATGGTGTCGGATCACCAAAAGCAAACAGGCCGAATCTGAGTGTCCAAGCAATTAAACTTATCATAATGACTTTTTTGATGCCAAATTTCTTAAGAAAGAATGGAATGGTCAAAATAAATGCCACTTCTGCCATTTGTGAAACAGATAATAAAATTGCTGGATACTGTACAATTAAGCTATTTTTAAACTCTGGAATTTTACCAAAATCATGTAAAAATGCACCACCAAATGTATTAGTGATTTGCAAGATTGCGCCAAGTAACATCGCAAATAGAAAAAAAACAACCATAGTGGGATTCTTAAATAGCACAAATGCATCTAAGCCTAAACGAGAACTCCAAGACTGTTGCTGTGATTTATTCATGTTTATGTTAGGTAACGTGGCGCTATACACCGCTAGCAAAACTGATGCCACGCTCGCTACATAAAGCTGAGCGTTGCTCAATTCGTATTTCAGTAAGCTAATCATCCACATTGCAACAATAAAACCAATAGTACCAAATACCCTAATTTTAGGAAAAACAGCGACGGTATCTAATTTTTCCTCATCCAGACAGTGGTAACTGATTGAATTTGATAATGCAATGGTTGGCATAAAAGCAAATGCATTACATAACATCACCCAAAATAGCATTATAGAATTATTGACTGATGCAGCATAAAACAGAGCAATAGCACAAATGCAATGGCAAAGCATATATAAATATTTAGGTTGTAAAAATTTGTCTGCAATAATGCCAATAATACATGGCATTATTAATGCGGCTAAACCTTTTGTACTAAAAATCATTCCTACTTCGGCGCCTGAAAAGTGCAACGTGTTGAACAGATAACCGCCGAAAGTCACTAACCAGCTTCCCCAAATAAAATATTGGAAAAACATCATTATTTTCAATCTATCTTTAATGTTCATTATTTATTCCTAAAATAATGTGAACTTTTTTATAACATATTAAATAATAAAAAGTATTGATTAAAAACGCGCTATTGTTTTAGTGATTAACTGTAAAAATGTTGATTTAACACGCTCTGCTGTTTCAATTACTTCTTCGTGACCTAAAGGTTGATCTAATATGCCGCATGCCATGTTAGTTAAACAAGAGATACCAATGGTTTTAATACCTGAATGATGAGCAATAATTGCTTCAGGTACTGTTGACATACCCACTGCATCCGCCCCTAAAACTCGAATCATTCTCACTTCGGCTGGCGTTTCATAGGTTGGTCCTGTCCACCATGCATAAACACCTTGTTGTAATGTAATATTTAGTTCGTTTGCTACATCAGACACGATTGTACGTAATTGTTTATTATAAACTTCGCTTACATCTAAAAAGCGAACGCCAAGTTCTGGATTATTTGGTCCAATTAATGGATTATTAGCTGTTAGATTAATATGATCGGTGATGAGCATCAAATCGCCTGGTTTAAAGCTCGTATTCACAGCACCGCAAGCATTAGTAATAATCAGCTTTTCAACGCCGAGCATTTTCATTACACGAACAGGAAAAGTAACCTGATCTAATGTAAAACCTTCATAATAGTGAAAACGGCCTTTCATCGCGATTACAGTTTTATCTCCACTTTTACCAATGACTAATTCGTTAGCATGTCCAACTGCGGCAGATTTCGCAAAATGAGGAATTGTGTCATAAGGAATGTGAACCGCATCTTCAAGCGTATCGGCAAAAGGGCCTAAACCTGAACCAAGAATAATCCCAATCGTTGGTTTTTTATCGGTATGTTGTTGAATAAAATTAACTGCTTGCTGTATATCAGATGTTTGATGCATGACTGTACCCTTTCAAATTATCGAAAAAAAC
>CAMLMY010000015.1 GCA_946481345.1 uncultured Gilliamella sp.
CAACAGTATTTTGTAGATAAATTATTATTAGATATAAAGCAGATCGGCTCTGAAGAAGTAAAAGAACTAATTGATAAATTTGTTAATGAAAATATTTTGTATATCCCATGCAAAACCCCATATGATTATATTTTAAAACTAGTACTTATTTATTATGGTTATCCAATCCCAACAGATTTTATTAAAAATTTAAAAAATTTTATTGATAAAAATATTCCCAATAATTTAAATGAGTCAGATTTTTTAAAATCAAAAATTCAATCACAATTGCCGGAACTGTTAAAATCTATTATCAAAGATGAAAACTTAGACTCAAAGATAAGAGAACAATTTCAAAGTATACTCGAACAATTTGAAGAAAATATGAAAAAAATTTAATCAATAATTAATACAACCCTCATATTTAACTTGTTAACTTATCTGTACGGAACATAATTAAATCTGAGGGTGGATGATTGCCTATAGTCTCCACTATGACAAATCATCTTAATATGAACTATATTTACAGAGCTTATCTTATGAGGTTGCTAGCTTTTTTCTAAACTTCATAACTTTATGTCTATTGCCACAAACTTTCATGCTACACCAGCGTCTTTTATGGGCTTTTGTCTTATCATAGAACCACAGCACACAGTCTTTGTGCTCGCAGTGTTTTACTAAACTAAAATCTCCTTGCGCGATTAGCTTTGCTGTAGCCTCTGCCAAAGGAGCTAAAACCTGTTCTGGACTATGTTTGGCATAATGATGAGTGACGACAAGCGATTGGTTAGCATCATATTCTAAATTTAACCATCGACTAGCTTTGTGCAAAAATGCATTTATTGGTTCAATATCTAAACTATGCCCTTCTTTTTTTTGTTGTATAAGTACTCTTGTCATTTCTCTTAGCTCTTTAGCTTTTTCAAGTAATGCTGACGAGGAGTGCAAATCATCAGGAACTAAAATGCCAGCCACTTTGTTAAGCCAATAGATGAGTTGTTCTGTTGAGCTCCAACGATCAATCAAATTGCCATCTATTTTAACGACGGTATTTATCATGTTAAGCGCGTCGTTATCTCCTACCAATGCTAAATCATCTAATGTATTTGTTTTCATATTCACATACCTTTTTTACAAGGAGATTGTAACCCTTAAAATACGCATTGACAAGTTACAATAAATTTAAATATTATAAATAACCCTTTAAATTGAAATTTAGTGGTTACAAAGCGAGGTTTTTATGGTAAATAATGTTCATCATCCGATTCAATATAAGTATGTCAATATTGAAAATGTAAACATGTTCTATCGGGAGACAGGGGAAAAAAACTTACCAACTCTTTTACTATTACATGGCTTTCCTAGTTCATCACATCAGTTTAGAGAATTAATTCCTTTACTTGCGGATAAATTTCATCTGATTGCGCCTGACTTTCCCGGTTTTGGTTTTACTGAAGTGAAAGACACTGCCAACTATATTTATAGTTTTGATAGTATAAGTAAAACACTCATTAAGTTCGTCGATGCTTTAAATCTTAAAAAATATGCAATGTATGTTTTTGATTATGGCGCTCCCATAGGTTTTCGTCTTGCTTTAACTTATCCTGAAAGGGTAACAGGATTTGTATCCCAAAATGGCAATGCTTATTTGGAAGGTTTAGGTAGTGCTTGGGATCCAATAAAGGCTTACTGGGATCATCCAACAGAGCAAAATAGAAAAATTATTGAAGATGCGATATTGAATTTGGAAGGAACGCGTGGGCAATATATACATGGAGTACCATCGATTGAGAGCATAGCGCCAGAATCCTATTATTTAGATACATTTTTGTTTGAGCGTGGAGCTAATAAATCTATTCAGTTAGATTTATTTTTAGATTATAAAAATAACCTAAAAATGTACCCTTTATTTCAACAGTTTTTTAGAGATTATCCATTGCCGTGCTTAATTATTTGGGGAAAACATGATTTATTTTTTATACCTGCTGGCGCAGAAGCTTACAAAAAAGATAATGCTAATGCAGTGGTTGAATTATTAGATACAGGGCATTTTGCATTGGAAACGCATGTAGAATATATCGCTAAAAGAATCCGTGAAGTAATTTTAAAGTGATTATAAATTAAAACTAAATAAACAATTCAATTATTAGTTACAAAACTTGCGAACTGTATTCAATTAATCAAAGAAAACTTTTTCAGTTATCTGTGTAATTTAGGATTATTATTAATAAGAGTTATGACTAATTCTCGCATTAACTGATACGGCGCTAAAATTAACTCACATCTTATCGATACCGTTTTATCACGTTGTTTAAGGGGGATACCGAAAGAAAATCAACGAGAGTACATAAACGATTAAAAAGAAAAATATAATTCAGAGATTAAATCACTATATTTTTTTTTGTAAAAATTATTCAGGAGTCTATACCGTTTCAATGTTAATTCTAAATCCATTTTATTAGTAAAATTGAAATGTTTTATACATGAAGACAGTTTATTTAGATTTTAAAGAATTATTTTTACTTTTAAGAAGATTAATCGAAAGCAGGTTCGTTGATAATTCTGATTTTAAAAGATTTTTATCTAACTTAACTAACTTTTTTACATTCAAAGAAAAAACCGCATGATAGTTGGGTATCAGGTGGTTTGATTCAATTTTATAAAGTTAAATACTTTCTTAGAATAAATCGGGTTATCAAAAAATTCCGTTATTGTTGAGGGATTGGATCTTTTCTAAACCTCTTTCAATTACGTCTCAATGTTCGACAATTTTATGATTTTCAACGCGGAAAATATCACATACTTTATTCACATTGTCATCAGCGAGAGTGCATTTATGAAATAGATAAACCATATCGCCTTCACTACACATATTAATAATTTCAAATTTTGGTTTTAATTGAAGGAAGCCTCTGAAAAAATTAATAAAAGCTTCGCGACCCGTTTCGACCTTAGGGTTGTGTTGGATATAATCTTCGATAACATATTCAGGGATTTTATCAATTTCATCATTGATAAATACATGTTGATAAAATTATTTAACTAACTCTTTATTCATCATAAAAACATTATCATTTTATTGATAAAAAAGTTTATTTTGAGGAAAATTTTTTAAAATTAAGTGCGTGATTTTTGCTATAAATTATAACAACTCGATAATTATATCAATAAAGATAGTTATTGTTTAGTGATATACTACACCACTATCCTAGAATAGTGGTGCAAAGATTACCGAGAAGTTAAATGATAGCTTTCAGTAAGAAGTTCAAATATTTCTTCATTGGTAAGTGTTCCTGAAAGAATGATACTAATCCAATGTTCTTTATTCATATGATAAGCGGGCAAAATACCTTCTTTTTTTCTCAACGATCCAATATATTCTGGTCTAAGTTTGACATTTAATATATCCACTTCTTTGTCATCTTTGAGACCTAATTTTGTACCAGGCACATTCATCACAATAGCAAACCACTTATCCCCATCATCGTGATGCCGTAATACAGCATACCTAGGAAAATTGTTCCAAAGATAATTAGGTTCTGCATGAAATTGCTTTTTGGCATAGTTTAATAACGTTTCCCTTTTCATAATGACTCCTTGGAGTATTAAATAGGTGATTAGAATAATTACTTTACATGGTGGAACTGAACAGTTTAACTAATGGTTAACAGTTTATCATTAAATATGCGTTAACGGACTAGATGTAATAGTGAATGATTTATTTACAAAATTCATTCGTTCAAGGATAAAAGTCTTAATATTAAATCAAAACTATCACTAATCATCTCATTATAAAGTGATCGATTCCCTTTATAGATAACGCTGATATTGATTAATCCCTCTAATATCACCATTAGTTGGTTGGTTAAAGTTGTCTGTTGTGGCGTTTTGGGCAGTTGGTCATGGATCAGTTTACGGATAAATTCTTTATGTTCAATCACCAGTTGTTGTACAGCTTGATCGTTATGAATTTCTTCTTTAGCTCTAACAAATAAGCAACCATTAAAATCGTCTTGATTAAACCAATCGAGATGCCATTTGAATATTTGCATAATTGACTCATAGTGATCAAGATCAGCAATTGCTTCAGTGAGTTTTTGTTTAAAACGTGAATCTCTTATTTTCAATATTTCAAAAATTAAATTATCTTTATTACCAAAATATTTATATAGCGTTGTTTTAGAACAACCCGATTGATCTCTAATTTCATCCACCCCAACATTGCCAAATCCTTTTTGATAAAAGAGTTGCTCGGCGGTATCTGCTATTAATTTAGATGTTTTTTTCATTTTTTATCCAAAGTGTTTGATATGTGAACAGATCTGTACTAATATAAAAAGTGAACAGAGTTGTTCATTTTCAGGTTTGCACTCTTACTTTCACTCATCGAATAGGATAAAGAATAATGAAATCATTTTTTTTCAGCAAGGAAAAGTTGCCGCCAAAGCCCAAAAATATTGAATTATTACAGAGCTTAATTGGTGGTTTTGTTTCTATATTGTTTCTTATTGGTTTTAGTCAGTTAACTCATTACACCTTTATAATGGCGCCTTTTGGGGCAAGTTGCGTAATTTTGTTTGCGGTATCTCAATCACCATTAGCTCAACCAAGAAATGTCATTTTTGGGCATTTAATTGCTGCTTTTGTTGGATTAGTTTTTCTTAAACTATTTGGTAGTAATGTCATTATTGCAGCATTAGCCGTTGGAATTGCAATTGTTTCTATGCAATATTTTCGAGCGGTACATCCACCTGCGGGTGCTAATCCTTTAGTCATTTTATTAACCGCAGATAAAATAGATTACGGTTTTAGTTTTCTATTATTTCCGGTATTATCTGGCTCAGTAATATTGGTTATGATTGCTTATTTAGTTAATAACCTTTTCAATAAAACCCATTGGCCTATCTATTGGTTGGCTTTATTTGATAGCAAAAAAGAGCCTTAACCTTTTTATAATGATTTAATTATTAAAATTAATATTCTCTATCTATGTTTAAATGATTTTTATTGTTCTAGATAGAGTTTAAAATAGTTATGGTATGCGATGATTACCATACAGCTTTTTTAACGTTACCTTTTTTATCCAAGTAATTTTTGATGATGTTATGCTTAAAAGAGGTTAATTTTCGCGATCTGCTATTTTTATAAAATTCTGTTTATCTAAGTAAATAATTCTAGAATGTACAATAATAAGTTTTAATTTGGGATATCAAGATCGTCGTAGACAATCATTATCATCAACCATTTCATCAATAGACGGCAAAATAACTTTGATATTAAAACCATTTGATATTAAGTCCAACGTAAAAAAAGGGTTTTGATAAATATTTCTTGACCGATAGGTTATCATTTTTAAGTAATAATCATAAGAAATAGATGTTATTATATTGATTATTAATATTAAAATTATTCAATATGGTCTTAAAATTTTTTCTTTATCATTTAAGAAATCGATAGTTTTTATTATTCACATTTTTTTTAAATCGGATTTAGAGTAAACTAATATTGCTTTCATTAAAGTTCAAGTCACTATCCAAAAATTAATAATCATTTATTTCCTATAGATAAAAATTTAGTTTGCTCCTGATACTTATTTTTTAACTGTCATTTATCTGCTTATACCTTGTTGCAAAACTTTTAATAGATTTTAAACGGATATATTCTTGGAGGTTAGAAATGTATTTACTTGAAATGGCACCAAAATTTTTAGTTGCTCTTATCATTTTACTTATTTACGTTAAATTATCGGGCAAAAGCCAAATAGCACCTATGTCACAATTGGATCAAGTTGGTAGTATGGTTATTGGTGCATTAGTGGGGGGCGCACTTCTTAATTCTAATGTTTCAACATATCAATCCGCGGGTTTAGTTATTATTTGGGCCGGGCTGCTTTTATTAGTTCGATTCATTAAATCTAAAAATTCACGATTAAGAGATGCCATTGATGGAGAACCGATTCAACTTGTTAAAAATGGCCACTTAATTAGTGACAACTTTATTAAAGCCAATTTACCCGTTAGGGATTTTGAGACGCTCGTCAATATTCAAGGTATTTGTGCTTTTAATGAATTGAAACAGGTTTGGTATGAATTAAATGGTTCACTAACAATTATAAAAAAAGGGGATAAAGATATTGCTGTGCTGGTGATTGAAAATGGGGCGATCAGTGAAGATAATCTTGAACAGTTACATAAAAGCGAGACATGGCTTAAGCATGAAATCAAAAAACAAGGATATGATGATATCAAGGATATTTTTTGTGCTGAATGGTTTGATAATAAATTACTGGTTTATCCTTATGACGATGTTCGCAAAAAAAGTAAAACTCACCAATCATAAAAAATTATTTCATAAAAGAGAAGAAGAGGGAACCGACATTTCCCTCTGATTAAGATCATCGAAGTTGACTATCTTTGCTACCACGACGGTTATATAGACTCGCTGATTTGGCTAATTGTTTATCAATTTCTTGTTGACATGACAAACAATATTGTACGCCAGGTAGTGCCTCTCGTCTCGCTTGCGCAATAGCATCGCCACACTCAACACAAAAATGAGCACTTATAGTGCCATGTTTTAATTGCCGTCTTGCCATTTCGATGGCATCTGCAATAGTGCCTTCGATTTGTTGATTAACAGCATCATCAGATGCCCATCCACTTGCCATAAAATAGACCTCCTAAAACTGTAACACAATAGTGAAAATATGGTGTTTTTTTAATCTATTTCAAGTAATATGATCAACGTATAATTAAAAAAGCATGACTAGAACGTGTTGATACAGGGTAATAGTGAATGAATTTGTCAAAAATCATTTAATCAGGAGATTATTATGCAACAATATGAACAAGCAACATTTGCAGGTGGCTGTTTTTGGTGTATGGTAAAACCCTTTGATCAGTATGAAGGCGTGATAAACGTGGTATCAGGTTATACAGGCGGACATGTTGAAAATCCCACTTATCAACAAGTTTGTTCTGGCACAACCGGGCATACCGAAGCCGTACAAATAACGTTTGATCCTAAAGTCATCAGCTACAAAAAATTGCTCGACATCTTTTGGCAGCAAATCGATCCTACTGATGCTCAAGGTCAGTTTGCTGATAGGGGGGATTCTTATCGACCTGCCATATTTTATCATAACGAATTTCAACATAAGCAAGCTTTAGCATCAAAGCAAGCTCTGCAAGACAGTGGACGATTTAGTAAACCAATAGACGTGGCAATTGAACCTGCGGTAAAATTTTATCCAGCAGAAGATTATCATCAAAATTATTACACAAAACAACCTTTACATTATAATGAGTATTATCAACGATCAGGGCGAAGCCAGTTTATTGCTGAGCATTGGTCCAAAAATAAATAGGATACATAGTTTATGGAAAACTACCCAGAGTATAATAGCAAACAAAAATGGCTCCACTGGTTAACTTTTATACTAGTGTTTATGGAATTTATCTTGCTGACATTTAAAGTGACTCTGTCCCAATACTTGGGCGGGATGTTTATGGTTTATCTATTTCATAAATCATTTGGGATAGTGATCGTTATGTTAACCATTTTGCGATTCATTGTTATCACGGAAGAAGGTCTGCCCGATGTTTTACCGAAAGATCGGAAATTCCAGCGCATTTTTTCAAAATCAACGCAAGGATTTTTCTATATTTTATTAATAATTGTACCTTTATCTGGCTACTTAGTAAGTAGCCGTTCACTCAGTGTATTTGGCCTCATTTCGCTTCCAACAATTGATATGACAAATAAAGTATATCAATTGTTTCATGTTATACACAAAGTAAGCTCATACTTATTAGCTGTTTTGTTTATTTTACATATAGTAGGTGTTTCATATCATTATTTTTGGATTAAAGATAAAGTCCTACAATCGATGTTAAAAGGAAATTAGTTATCATTGATTATTCCTAAATAAATTAAATAGGTTAGGTGATTTATGAATAATACATTAAAAGAAAAAGCGATATCACGATTAACACCCATGCAATACTATGTAACGCAACAAAATGGTACCGAACCACCACATGAAAATGAATTCAATGATAATCATCAAGAAGGGTTGTATGTGGATGTTGTATCGGGCGAACCGTTGTTTACTTCATTTGATAAATTCGATTCAGGATGTGGTTGGCCTAGTTTTTCTAAATCGATAAATAACGACAACATAATTGAAAAAGCTGACCATAGTCATGGTATGAATCGTGTCGAAGTACGTTCAGCAAAAGCCGATTCTCATCTTGGCCATGTATTTAATGATGGTCCGAAAGCATTGGGTGGCTTACGTTATTGTATTAACTCAGCAGCCTTACGTTTTATACCGAAAGATGATCTAGAGTCCGCCGGTTATGGGCAATATTTGAATCTTTTTAAAAATACTTAATGCGTCCGCTCAATACTAAAATTGTTTAGGGTGCATTAAGTATCTATTATTTAAATTTTAACTGTTTAAATAAACTGATCATAACTATTTCAGTAAGATCTAATACTATTATTATTATCAATTAACCATTCTTAATTATTTAATAAGGAATGCCTTTATATGATTTTAACTATTTAATTATCTGTTTATTTAAAACACATAAGTATGCTTAATTTTTTCTTTTGAACAAAATATAGCTGATCAAAAGAAATACTAAGCTAGTTACCATCGATCCGATGATAGGATATATCCCTATTACAATGCTGGCTTGAGCAAATAGGTTATCAGCGATATAGAAGATAAATCCAAAGCTGATACCAATAATTACTCTTACTCCCATTGATACGCTTCGCAGTGGTCCAAAAATAAAGGACAATGCAAGTAGCATCATAACCGCCACCGAAAGTGGTTTGATTAATTTCTTCCAAAAAAGTAAATCATAATTTTTAGTATCTTGACCTGAGCTTTTTAAATATTGTGAATATTTGTATAGGCCAGAAGCAGAAAGAGAGTCGGGATCAAACGCCACAATGCTTAATTTATCAGGAGTAATATTGGTTTTCCACTCCATCGTAAGAATATTGCTAGTCTGAATCTTATCGAATTGAGTTAAATCGCTTTTTTCAATTTGCGATAATGTCCAAACATTCTCATTGAATATACCCTTATCAGCATGAGTTATTGACAATAGTTTATTGTTGTCTACTGAATAGATATCAATGTTAGATATTGAGCTATCACCATTAACATGACCGATATAGACATAATCATTGCCATCTTTCGCCCATAGGCTGCCTTGTTGTGCGAGTAATGAACTGCCATAGAGTTTTTCTGAACGCATATTTCGTGCAGTTTGCTCACTAACAGGCGCAACCCATTCGCCAATAGCCATAGTGATAAGCACTAGCGGTAATGCTGTTTTCATTACTGCTAAGGCAATTTTGAAACGGCTGAATCCTGCTGTTTCCATCACTATCAGCTCACTACGGGATGCTAACATACCTAATCCAATTAAAGCACCAAGTAAAGCAGCCATTGGAAAAAATACTTCTAAATCTTTCGGCACCATTAATAAAGAATAGATACCCACAGCAAACGCATCGTAATCAACTTTTATCTTTCTAAGTTGATCAATAAAACGGATTATGCCTGATAAGCTGATTAATAAAAACAGGCTAATCCCAATAGTACTTATAATAGTTTTACCAATATAGCGATCTAAAATCGAAAACATCCTTTTCTCCTTTATGATGCAATATATTTCAAACGAAGTTTACGCATAAATAAGTTATCCCAACAATTTAAAATGATGGCAAGAATAAAATACCCTAGATTGATGATATAAAACCATAAGGCCGGATCCAAACGTCCCTTACCTGCATTAGCTTTAATTGAACTGGCTAATAAAAAATAGACCAAATAGAGCAACAATGCAGGAAGAATTTGCGCTAATCGTCCTTGTCTAGGGTTCGATACGCTAAGAGGAATAACTAAAAATGCCATGAGAGGAACAGAAATAATAAGTGTTAACCGCCAATAAAACTCGGCTTCTGCTTTTGGTGTTTTTGTTTTATATAAATCTGTTAAACCAAGTTGTTGAACATCGATTTTTTCATCACTATTTGAATCAAGTTCTTTAGGTTTAATAATACCCATATAATTATGAAAGTTTGATATACGAAAATCTTTTAGTTGTGCAGTCCCTTCGTAGCGATTGGCATCATCAAGTGTGATAATTTGATTACCTTCTGCATCATTTCCAGTCTTCCCCTTATTGGCGATAATAATTGAAGGTCGCTGATTATTCGTAGGATTAATTTTAGCAATAAATACATTTTCCAAATTATTTTTATCGACATCACCAATATAAATCACTGAATTTCCATCTGGCGTTTGTTGAAATTGACCCGCTAACAGACCCGCTAAACTTGGATTAATTTTGGCATTTTCAACTAACTGGTCTTGCTTTAAGCTTGACCAAGGTCCAAACCAAAGACAGTTAATTGTGGTTAACGCGCAAGTGAAGATGCAAAGAAAAAAGACTACTTGATAGTTTAAATTCTTTTTCACACCACAGGCATGCATGGTTACCATCTCACTATCCGAATATAAACGTCCAAAGGTCACTAACACACCCAAAAACAAGCTTAATGGCAAAATCAAATCAGCCATATTTGATACGCCTAATACTAGCAAAGGCATGATTAAATCACGTGGAATATTTCCTTCTATAGCACTAGATAAAATTCTAATTAACTTTTGAGAAAAGAAAATTAGCAATAGTATAAATAATATTGCACCTTGTGTTTTTAATGTTTCTTTCACTAAATATCGACGAATTATCACATTTTACCTATCTTCAAGTTTTATAAATGGGACTATTATAATAGGATTTGCTTTGTTTAGTTATCTTTTTGTTGCTATCGCTAAATGAACGGATAGAATGTTACACATCATCATAAATTTCATAAAAAGAGAATATCTATGGAAATTTTAATCAAAAACAGTACTTCAATTACAAAACCAAAATCAGAATGTTTAGTTATTACCATCAATTCAGATAAAAATCAATCAGATACAGTAAAAGAAGTTGATAAAGCGACTAATGGCTTAGTCAGTCAACTGATCAAATCCGGTGATATTAGTGGCGAACTTGGTAAAACCACTTTTTTATATTCCTGTTCATCAGAATTAAAGCAAGAACTTTTGTTTGTTGGTTGTGGAAAATTGAAAGAATTTGACATCAACCAATCGAAACAAGTTATTGAGGCAGTAGCCAAAGAATTATTGGCAAAAAAAGTCAAAAGTGTGAATTGGGATTTGTTAACGGTTAAATCATCAGTCAATAGTGAAATTGTTAAGCAACTTCCACAAATTATCAATAATATGACCTATTGTTTTGATCAATTCAAATCCAAAAAGTCTCCAATTCCAGATTTGAATAAAATTACCTTAATTTTCAATGATAAAAAGCAAAGTGAATCTTTAACAAACGGTTTATTACAAGGTCAAATTATTGCTGATGCAATTAGTACCACAAAGACAATTGCCAATATGCCTTCAAATGTTTGCAACGCGCAATATTTAGCTGATCAGGCTAAGCAATTAGGCAAAAAGCACTCATCTTTAAAAGTTTCATGCTTAGGTGAAAAAGAGTTAGCTAAACTAAATATGAATGCTTATTTAGCGGTAGGTCGTGGCTCTGCAAATGAATCGATAATGACAATCATCGAATATTACGGTGCAAAAGATAAAAAAGCCCAGCCTTATGTGTTTGTGGGTAAAGGTTTAACATTCGATTCAGGTGGTATTTCAATTAAACCTTCTGCCGGTATGGATGAAATGAAATATGATATGTGCGGAGCTGCAACCGTGTATGGTGTGATGCAGGCAGTCGCTGAGCTTAAACTACCTATTAATGTCGTAGGGGTAATGGCAGGATGTGAAAACATGCCTGATGGCAATAGCTATCGACCAGGTGATATCTTGACGACTATGTCGGGAACTACGGTCGAAGTTATTAATACTGATGCGGAAGGGCGCTTAGTATTATGCGATGCTTTAACCTATGTTGAACGTTATAAACCCAAAACTGTTATTGATATTGCAACTTTAACCGGTGCATGCATTGTTGCACTAGGTCACCACTATACAGGGGTGATGGGTAACAACAAAAATTTAATCAATGAATTAGTGTTAGCATCCAATAAAGCGGGTGATAAAGCATGGGAATTACCGATTGATAATGATTTCCAAGAGCAGATTAAGTCAACTTGTGCAGACATTGTCAATGCTGGCGGTCGTGATGGCGGAACAATTACCGCAGCGTGTTTCTTATCACGGTTTACCGAAAAATATCACTGGGCGCATTTAGACATTGCGGGTACAGCTTGGCAATCAGGTGCTAAGAAAGGTGCGACAGGTCGCCCAGTTGCAATGTTGATTGAATACTTATTAACACAATAGGTTGATCATTCTTTTATATGAAAAAAGTGATTTTTTATCTTTTAGAAAACCAAAAACCGGCGAGTGAATCAGGTGTTTTATACCATGAAAAACTCGCTTGTGAAAAAATTGCTGAAATCTGGCAAGCGAATAAAAGAATCTTAGTTGCTTGCCAAGATCAACAACAAGCGGAACGTATAGATGAATACCTTTGGCAGCTCGATACCGACCATTTTGTACCACATAATTTAGCAGGAGAAGGTATGAAAGGCGGTTCGCCTGTCGAAATTTGTTGGCCACAAAAACGCAGTAATGGCAATCGGCATATATTAGTTAATCTGCAAGAGCAGTTTCCTGAATTTGCCGCAGTCTATTCTGACATTGTCGATTTTGTGCCAGTAGACGAAAGATTAAAAGAGTTGGCAAGAACAAGGTATAAATTATATAAAGAGGCTGGATTCAATTTAAAAACCATACCCGTGACTTGCGAGTGATTTTATACCATTGCGAAATAATATAAAGGCAATGGTATAAACTTTTTAGATTTGGTGATAGATCGATATTACGCAGGGTTAATGCGGTGATGGCAAGCTAAAAAAATATTTTATTGGTTATAAGCAAAGCAAGTTTATTCGCTATTGGAGTCTATGGAAAAGCTCTAACATTATTTAATAGAGATAAATTTTATTTTTGCTCAACAGAGTAATAATCGTCAATAAATTATAAATATTATTAATTTTATTAGAATTAATCTGATTGAATATCAGGCGAATTAAGCTATAATGCGATCTTTTTAAAAAAGATATAATTGTAATGATTATCGGTTTTATAGGTGCAGGTAAAGTTGGTTGTACGTTAGCAAAGTACTTTTCATTGTGTGGCTTTAGCATTGCTGGTTTTTTTAGTCGAATTTATGAACATGCACAAGAAGCGAGTGATTTTACGCAAAGCAAAGCTTATTCATCACTTGGTGATTTAGTTAACGATTGTGATTGCATCTTTGTTACTGTATCTGATAGTCAAATATCTGTTGTTTGGCAAGAGCTTTGTCAATTACCTATTGCAAACAAATGGATAGGTCACTGTAGTGGTTTATTAACATCCCATATCTTTAGCCAAAATAAGATTGTTCATCCTTTCGCTTTTTCATTACATCCTTTATATGCCATTTATGATCGGTTTGGTTGTTATTCCGCCATGCCTGCTGTCTCTTTTACGCTTGAAGCCAATCCTAAAGTTATTTGCCAATTACAAGCTTTGTTTACCCCTTTGAAAAATCCTTTAGCAGTCCTTTCTGCCAGTAAAAAGCCTCTTTATCATGCAGCCTGCGTCATGCTCAGTAACCAAGTTATTGCTTTAGTACAAATAGGAATAGAATTGCTGAATCAATGTGAGTTAAACAGTGAATTTAGTGAACAAGCATGGCATCCGTTATTTTTAGGTAATGCCAATAATACCTGTAAACTAGGGGTGATTAATGCTTTAACTGGGCCGGTTGAGCGTGGTGATATTGATACTATCAAACAACATATAATGGCTATGCCAAATGAATTAAGACCGATATATAAACAATTATCAACTATTTTACTTAATATTAGTCGACAAAAACATCCGAATAACGATTATCGACAACTGGAATTGGAGCTGTTTTCGTGAAAAAAACTATTTTAACCTTACAACAACGCAAAGAAAATCAACAAAAAATCACCATGCTAACGGCGTATGATTATACAACTGCCAAGCTTATGGATGAAAGTGGGGTCGATTGTTTACTTGTTGGTGACTCTTTAGGAATGGTCATGCTGGGCTACGAAAGTACAGTATCGGTTACTATGGAAGATATGATTCATCATTCGAAAGCTGTGGCAAAAGGGGCTAAAACAGCTTTTGTGATTACGGATTTACCCTTTATGTCTTATCATACCTCCGCCTATGATGCGGTCTATAATGCAGGACGATTAATTCAAGAGGGTCAGGCGCAAGCTGTAAAACTTGAAGGAGGGCTAGCGTTTTGTGAACACATTAAAATGATTACCCAAGCATCGATTCCCGTTATTGCTCATATCGGTTTAATGCCGCAATCTGTTTTAGCTTTAGGTGGTTATAAAGTTCAAGGTAAAGATTATCAAAACGCAAAAAATATTGTGCTCGACGCTTTAGCCGTTGAACAAGCTGGCGCGGCTGCCATTTTATTAGAATGCGTCCCTGCCAAACTGGCTAAATTTATTACTGAGCTTGTCAATATTCCAACTATAGGTATTGGAGCGGGTGCTGGATGTGATGGACAAGTGTTGGTTTATCAAGACATGCTGTCAATGTATGATGGCGTATCTTCAAAATTTGTTAAATCCTTTGCACCCATCGGGGAACAAATGAAAAAGGCGTTTGGTGATTATTGCCAAGAAGTCAAACAACAACAATACCCTGCATCGATTCATGAATTTGCAATGGATGATGAAATTATTCAAAATCTGAAAAGTGAATTTTTGAATAGCAAAAAAGGATAAAATAATGAAAGTTGTAACAACGATTAAAGAGGTGCGTGAGCATGTCCACGCTTGGCGACAGGCGGGTAATAGCATAGGTTTAGTGCCTACAATGGGATTTTTACATGAAGGTCATCAAAGCTTAATGCAAGCTGCTAAACAAGATAATCAAAAAGTTATTGTGACTATCTTTGTCAATCCTATTCAATTTGGTCCTTCAGAAGATCTTGCCAGTTATCCACGAGATTTAGAACGCGATAAATTCGCCTGCGAACAGATGGGTGTCGATCTGATTTTCTGCCCAGACGTCAGTGAAATGTATTCCCCTAATTTTAATAGTTATGTTGATGTAAATGGATTAACAGAAGCTTTATGTGGCAAAAGACGTCCAGGCCATTTTAAAGGCGTTTGTACGGTCGTGACCAAATTATTTAATATTGCTCAACCGGATCGAGCTTACTTTGGACAAAAAGATGCCCAACAATTAGCAGTAATTAAACGTATGGTAACGGATCTGAATTTTAATATTGAAATCATCGGTTGTCCTATTGTACGTGAATCAGATGGACTGGCTAAAAGTTCCCGCAATAGTTATTTATCTGAAAGTGAACGAGCTGCTGCGGTTTGTCTTTACCAAGCAATTGAATGTGCAAAAGCTATGATCAATAAAGGTGAAAAATCAGTGAGTGTGATTACCCAAACCATGCAAGAGTTGATCAGTAAACAACCTTTGGCAAAGATTGATTATATTGAGTTTGTCGATTTAGCTACATTAAAATCGATTGATTTACTTGCACAAGACAGTTTATGTGCTTTAGCGGTTTATATTGGTAACACACGATTAATCGATAATTTTATTTATCAACAGGATTAATTTAACTGTAAATTCAAACTTTATAAATTAAAGCCGCTTTTTGAAGTGACCCCCAATAGTTGGACAACCAATTACTGGGGGTCACTTCATTTTAATAAGCGGTTTTTTATATCAATTATCAATCTGATAAAGTTTTAATCATATATTAAATCAACGAGTTTATTACTCTGCTAATTTATTGTTTGGCTATTTTACTGTAGAATATAAGGCATTTTTATGCCTTGAATTAGGATTTATTCATCAATTATGAAAAATACGACTTATAATCCACAAGAAATTGAACAACCTATCTATAAACATTGGGAAGAAAGCGGTTATTTCAAACCCAATGGCGACAAATCTCAACCAAGTTACTGCATTGCCATTCCACCTCCGAATGTAACAGGTAGTTTACATATGGGGCATGCATTTCAACAAACCATCATGGATGCATTGATTCGTTATCATCGTATGCAAGGTAACAATACCCTTTGGCAATCGGGTACGGATCATGCTGGTATTGCTACTCAAATGGTTGTTGAACGTAAAATTGCCGCTGAGGAAAACAAAACTCGTCATGATTACGGTCGTGAAGCATTTATTGATAAAATTTGGCAATGGAAAGCAGAGTCAGGCGGTAGTATTACTAAACAAATGCGTCGACTAGGTGATTCTGTTGATTGGGATCGTGAACGATTTACTATGGACGAAGGTCTATCCAATGCCGTAAAAGAAGTATTTGTAAGATTATATCAAGAAGATTTGATTTATCGTGGTAAACGTCTAGTAAACTGGGATCCTAAACTTCGTACCGCCATATCAGATCTTGAGGTCGAAAACCGAGAAGTCAAAGGCTCAATGTGGTATTTACGCTATCCACTTGCTGATGGCGCTAAAACAGCAGAAGGCAAAGATTATTTAGTTGTTGCCACAACTCGACCAGAAACACTTTTAGGCGATACGGGGGTTGCAGTTAATCCAGAGGATCCGCGTTATAAAGATTTAGTTGGTAAATATGTCATATTACCATTTGTAAATCGTCGTATTCCGATTGTTGGTGATGAACATGCCGATATAACTAAAGGGACTGGTTGCGTAAAAATCACTCCTGCCCATGATTTTAATGACTACGAAGTAGGGCGTCGTCATCAATTACCGATGATCAATATTTTTACTTTTGATGGTGATATTCGTACACAAGCTGAAGTATTTGATACCAATGGCGAAGCATGCACTCTTTATGCAACAGAAATTCCAGCAGAATTCCAAAATTTAGAACGCTTTGCTGCGCGTAAAGCCATTGTTGCTCAATGTGAAGCATTAGATATACTCGAAAAAATTGAGCCACATGATCTTACGATTCCTTATGGCGATCGTGGTGGAGTGGTTATTGAACCTATGTTGACTGACCAATGGTATGTTCGTGCCAAAGTACTTGCTGAACCCGCTATTGATGCAGTAAAAAATGGTGACATCCAATTTGTACCAAAACAGTACGAAAATATGTATTTTTCTTGGATGAATGACATTCAAGATTGGTGCATTTCTCGTCAATTATGGTGGGGGCACCGAATCCCTGCTTGGTATGATAACCAAGGTAATGTTTATGTAGGACGTAACGAAGCAGAAGTTCGACGCGAAAATAACCTAGCTGACGACATTGAATTATCACAAGATGAAGATGTACTTGATACTTGGTTCTCATCTGCGCTATGGACATTTTCAACCTTAGGTTGGCCAGAAAATACTGATGATTTAGCGACTTTTCACCCAACTAATGTATTAGTAACGGGGTTTGATATTATTTTCTTCTGGGTAGCCAGAATGATTATGATGACGATGCACTTCATCAAAGATGAGCATGGTAAACCACAAGTCCCATTTAAAACTGTATATGTTACAGGGTTAATTCGTGATGAAGAAGGGCAAAAAATGTCTAAATCTAAAGGTAACGTAATTGATCCTTTGGATATGATTGATGGTATATCATTAGCTGATTTGTTAAAAAAACGTACTGGCAATATGATGCAACCACAGTTGGCTGAAAAAATTGCTAAACGGACTGAAAAGCAATTTCCTAATGGTATTGAAGCCCACGGTACGGATGCACTACGCTTTACTTTAGCAGCACTGGCTTCAACTGGGCGTGATATTAACTGGGATTTAAAACGCTTAGAAGGTTATCGTAACTTCTGTAACAAATTATGGAATGCAAGCCGTTACGTATTAATGAATACTGAAGAACATGATTGTGGTTTTAAAGGCGGGGATTTATATTATTCACTATCAGACAAATGGATCTTAGCAGAATTTAACCAAACCGTTAAAGCCTATCGTGAAGCATTTGACACTTATCGCTTCGATTTAGCTGCTAATATTTTATATGAGTTTACTTGGAATCAATTCTGTGACTGGTATTTAGAACTTACTAAGTCAGTATTAGCTAATGGCGAACAATCTGCACAACGTGCTGCTCGTCATACGTTGGTGACCGTTCTGGAAGCGTTATTGCGTCTTGCACATCCAATTATTCCGTTTATCACAGAAGCAATTTGGCAAAATGTGAAAGGGCTAATGCATATTAAAGCTGACACAATTATGCTACAACCAATGCCAGCATTTGATGAAAAATATATTAATGAAGAAGCGGTTGCTGATATTAATTGGATTAAAGATGCTGTTGTTGCTGTACGTAACATCCGTGCAGAAATGAACATTGCACCGAGTAAGCCATTACAATTATTGATTCGCCAAGCTTCACCGACAGTTCATCGTGTTGTAAGTGATAATATTACTTTTATTAAAACTTTGGCTAAACTTTCTGAAATTGTCTTGCTTGATGAAAGTGAAAATGGTCCGTTGTCTGTAACTAAATTGGTTGATGGGGCAGAGCTACTTATACCAATGGCGGGATTAATTAATAAAGAAGATGAATTAGCTCGTCTTGAAAAAGAGATTGCTCGCATTGAGGGAGAAATAGCCCGCATTGCAAATAAATTATCAAACGCTAGTTTTGTTGACAAAGCACCTGCTGCGGTGGTTGCTAAAGAAAAAGAAAAACAGCAAGGTTACATTGATGATAAAGCCAAACTGCAAGAGCAGTATGTAGCAATCAAGAATCTATAATCTTGATATATAAAATCTCTCGTTAATTCGATTAACGAGAGATTTTTTATTTAGCAAAAGCTTAAAATTTATAACCTACACCAATCATTGCAACCCATGGGTCTAATTTATATTTAGCCGTTACTTTAGTATTTCCTAAATGCGTAGTTGCTTTAGTTTCAATATCAATATAACGTACTTGTGCATTAATGAGCCAATTTTCATTAATAGAATAGTCTGCCCCAATTTGTGCCGCTAAGCCCCAAGAACTATCAAGGTCTAAACCATGAAATCCTGCTTTTTTAGCTTCTCCACTGAGTTTTTCATCAAAGAAGAAAGTATAGTTTACCCCAACACCCACATACGGTTGAAATTCAAATTGCGAATCAAGAGGGTACCAAACAGCACTTAATGTAGGTGGTAAATGTTTAATTTTACCAAGGTGAGCGCCAGCCAATCCCGTTGAATTACCACCGCCAAGTTTAACTTGATGGCTAAATGGTGTTGCTCCTAACAGTTCAATACCGATATTATCCGTAATCATATATTGAAAATTTAAACCAAGTTGAGTGTCATTATCGGCTTTAGCTTTTAAATCACTTTTTGCCCCACCCACTTTCACATGATCACTTTTATCTTTTGGATGAACATAAACAGGTCCACCACGGACTATGATTTCATTCGCTTGATGTGCATAAGCCATTGAACTTGCTAATCCCATTGAAATGAGCATTGCAACAGATGATATTTTCATTTCTTGTCTCCTAATACTATCTTATAAGCTATAATTTAAGGATTATTGAATTAGGCGTTTAATTAATTTTATTAACTAATTGTCAATTCATACTGTTATTTATGTCATATTAAGTTAATTAAAGAATCGGTTGGATAATAATAAATTCTTTAATTTTATGATAATATCACATTTAATTTGATAAATCTGAGATTTAGCTCAAAATTTATGTAAAATCTATGGCTTGCATTAATCTTAAAGGTTAGATATAATAGAAAGAATAATTTAGTGGGTTGTTAGCTCAGTCGGTAGAGCAGTTGACTCTTAATCAATTGGTCGCGGGTTCGAACCCCTCACAACCCACCATTAAAAATCATCCTATTCAGTGATATTCAAGAGTTAGTAGCTATCTAGTTTACTTATCATTTAAAAATAATACAGATATAAAAAATATAGATATAAAACTCTAGCAGGTTTTAATAATATACCTTATAAGCTTACCAAATTGAACAATTCAAGCTTTTAAACCTGATTTATTGAAAGTTAGGAATAAGACTATCGTTTTAAACAATTATGGGTATTAGCATGAATTCATATCTTCTTCTTTTTCTAGCTATTATTTGTGAAGTGATTGCAACTTCTTCATTAAAGTTATCCAATGGCTTTACTCATTTGGTTTTTTCAATCATTACTATCATTGGATACAGCGCTTCTTTTTATGTACTTTCTTTAGCATTAAAAACGATTCCTGTCGGAATTGCTTATGCGATCTGGTCTGGCATCGGAATTGTGCTTATTAGTTTAATTGCTTGGATTTTTATGAAACAGACTTTAGATCTTGCTGCTTTAATAGGGATGGGATTTATTATGTTTGGCGTTGTCATCATTAATCTCTTTTCGAAAGTAGCAGCGCATTAGAATATAAAAAATATTCGTTAAAAGACACATTATTTAGTTTGGATCTCTTTATTTCATATAATTATCAAGCCAATTATTTCATATTGATAATATGAGTGTTTCGACTTGTTTAGGATAAAAAATTAGGATATTTACTTTAATTTTTTTCGTGGAAAATTGCCTTTTTTATTCTGAAAAAGACAATACAGGATTAATAATAAACTTTTCTTTAAATCGAATTGTATTAAAAAACTGAAAGTATAGGTTCGTTGTTTATTATAATGACGAAATTTAAAATAGAGTTTTTTAATTATTATTTAAATTGATTTATTTTTTTAACTGTCCGAATGCAAAATTGCCATTTATCTTATTTATGGTTGGGATTAAAGCATTTCTAAAACCCTTTTATCTTTAAGTCCATTTATTTTTACTAGTAACTATTTTTAATCGTCTAATTTCATTAAGCAACTTAGAAATATCTTGGTGTGCATGTGCAGTAAAATCATGCTCAGCATCTGTTGCATCAATCAGTTTGATATCTTTGTTTCGTTGTTGTTCTTTTCCAATCCTAATAAAATTGTTACTACTACAATGGACATAACCCGCCAAATCCGCTTACCCTGTAGGTTAGGTTACATTGTCACTCCTTTTTTGTATTTGATTTAATTCACTTTCTGAAAAAGTGCTAATTTGTGGTAGTAACTGTTTAGCAAACACAGGATAGTTTTGAGCAACTTCTGGATCATCAATGTTTTTACATCGATTTATAAACTGTTCGATCAAAAAAGAATTATTTAAATCATGCAACAATTCAGTCATTCTACGATAGATAATCTCATCGTAATAATTGAGATCATCAATATAATTAATTAGTAATAAATTAGCGATCTTTTGATTAATAGATTGATTATTATTGTTTTTTACTAATATTTTATGTGCAATAACACTTTGTTCGTCATTGCTTTCTAAAGCAATATTGATAAGGGTGGATAGTAACTGGCTTAATTGATCATCATTCAATCCATCATCATGGATTAATGTTAATGCGTTTGTTTGTTGTGATGAAGAATTGAGAGCAATTTGTAGTTGTATAAAAAAATCAGGACATTGTCGAAAATTCTGTTTCGCAATCAATAAATTTTGTTGAGCCTGATTTAAAGCAAGCCATTCATGGGCATTTGCAAGATATTTTTGCCTCAGTTTTCTTATTTCTGACGTTATCTCAAAGCAATCCTCTAGTGGTTCATCGGGTAATGACCAATAATCAATAAGTTGCCAATGCTGAGCATAATCGTTATAAAGGATATTTAATACTTGGTGAATAATAGGTTGATTTTGATTAGGATCAGCGGTGAATAAATCATTACAAATATCGATACATAAATTCATTAATATGTGTTTTTGAAATGTTGAGTAATTATTATCAAGATATGCAGACAAATATTTAGCTAACCATTGCGGTGTTCGATATTCGTTCGCTAATTCATATTCCCAATCCTGTCCATTACCGAGGGGGACTTTTAAATCTTGGCACATTTTCTCAAGTTCATTCATAATTATGACTCAACATTATTGTTTATCTAAATTTTTTACATAAAATGATGCAAGAGTTAGGTAAAAAGCGCTTTATTTTAGTATCTGAATTTCATGAGGTAAACATATTTCATTTTTATAAAAAAGAAATTTTATCCATGTTTACTTCAATCACAGAGAGTTTTTTTTATTTAACTCTTATGCCATGTTCATTATCACTTGACCATTAAACATATAACCATACTCATCTGGTTTATTGGTTGCTAAGTAAATTTTGATTAATGATATGTTTTATAAGTGCTTCAATATCTCATAAATTATAAATGTTTGTGATATAAATTATGATTTAATGATTAATAATATTTTGTGGTTTAATTTACTGAGATTAATGAAATTTATCGCATTTTACATTTCTTGATTGTAGTCTAATGATTCTAAATAGATGATCGTCCCCTCATGTTGGTTAAACTATCCAAAAGAAAACCTTGGCTATACATTCATCTTGAATAATATAATTTAGAATATTTTAATGATGGATAAATGTTTACTTTAATCGAAACGGATAAATTATTTTATACATCAATCGAGAGATTGACTAAACTATCTAAAAAAATTTTTTTGATATATTCAGTTAACAATGCAATGTTTTGATCAGTAAATTCAGCTGTCAACCTTTGCTCACCCACTAAATGTTGTTTATCCGCTTTAATTTCTACTGTTAGAGAATTTTTTTGTAAAAACAGATTACTAATGGCATTACCAACCTCTATCGTTGAATTATTAGTTTGTATACCTATTGCATCATCAATTTCACCATCATCAAAGCGCGAAATAATTAAATAACGATCGGGTGATATGGGATGGTTGCCAATACCAACAATCAAGACGTCATTCTCGGTATAACAGTTTATAGTAGTAGCAAAAAAGCATGATTCTTTTTTCATATTTAATTTTTACAACCTCATCACATTAAACGAATTCATTTTATAAATAATTTGTTATTGTAAAGATATTTCTTATTGTCGTATCTGAATTTGTAATAAAAGCAATAAACTATCTTCAAATAATTAAACATCAATTGAAAAAGTTATTAATAAAAAATACTAAAACTTGCTGGAGTCTATCAAAAAACGATTTTTAGCTAATTTTGATTTCTTATTTGAGAAATCAAATGTTTCAATTTATATGCAATCTGTATCATATATTCTCAATCTTATAGTAGACTAACCACATCGAGCCTAAAATAAAATGTGCATTTTATCGCTTTTCGGTGATTTATTTATTTTATTGAAATAGAACTGATAACGTTAGCAGATTATAAACTCTTTTTATGTTTTAAGATCTACAAAAAAGCTCTACTTAAGTATATACTCTTTATCAATTTAATTAGTTTAACATGGCAAGTTTTTGTTATGCGTAATTCAAATAGCCTTATTTGTTTTCATCAATTTGTAAAGGATCATGAGTATGATTTTAGGTAATATTAATCATTTGGATTTAATCCCATATTTACCCAACAAAATTAAGCAATCAATCGAATATGTTAAAGATAATGTTAACAGCAACACGCCAGTAGGACGTTATGATATTGATGGCGATAATATGTTTTTTATGGTGTCTGATAGCACTTTGCGACATATTCATGAGGCTAATCCTGAGTTTCATAAAAAATACCTTGATGTACAAATTGTATTGGAAGGACAAGAAGGAATGGCAGTAAGCACCTTACCACCCCACACTAAGGTATTAGACGACAAATTAGCAGATAATGATATCGCTTTTATCGAAACACCCCCAGAAGAAACCATGTTAATATTACAGTCGAACGATTTCATCGTATTTTTACCCAACGAAGTTCATAAACCGCTCTGTACTATCAATAATAAGATTACAACGGTTCGTAAAGTTGTGGTTAAAATCGCATTGGATTATTTATAATTAGGTCAAGGATATAGGTACAATATGACTTTAAATATCGCTGTTATTGGCGAATGTATGATTGAATTGTCGATGAAACAAGATTCGACAACACGCAGTTTTGGTGGAGATACACTTAATACTTCTGTCTATTTATCACGTTTATTAAAAGGTAAAGACTTTGCAATTCACTATGTAACTGGATTAGGCACCGATCCTTTTAGCCAAGAGATGGTTGATAGTTGGCAAAAAGAGCATATTAAAACTGATTTAGTACAAAGAATGTCAGATAAGATGCCAGGACTCTACTCAATTGTCACAGATGATCAGGGTGAGCGTTCTTTTTATTACTGGCGTAATGATGCAGCGGCTAAGTTTTGGTTAAAAACTGCCGAAACAGACAAGGTAGCCGAACAGATTGCTCAATGTGATTATGTCTATTTAAGTGGTATCAGTATTGCAATTTTAGATGCGGAAAGTATTCTTAAATTATTAGATCTTTTAAAAAGAGTTAAAGCTAATGGTGGTAAGGTTATTTTTGATAATAATTTCCGACCACGTTTATGGAGCAGCCTTGATTTAGCACGAAGTGTTTACAGCGATATTCTGAGTTTTACCGATATTGCATTTTTAACGCTTGATGATGAAGATTTGTTATGGGGTAAATTGCCTTATGAGCAAGTAATTGAGCGCACTAAAAACTTTGGTGTAACTGAAATCATCATCAAACGAGGTAGTGATAGCTGCATTGTTGATTGTGCTGAAGGCCGCTTTGAGGTGCCAGCTAATAAAATCGCTAAAGATAAAGTTATCGATACAACCGCAGCAGGGGATTCATTTAGTGCAGGTTATCTTGGTGCACGCTTAAGTGGGCGAAATCCTTCACAATCAGCATTACAAGGCCATTTAGTTGCAGGTACGGTCATTCAATATCGTGGTGCGATTATTCCTTTAGATGCAACTCCAAAACTAATTGATTAATATAAATGACTAAAAACGGTCGCTAAAGACCGTTTTTATTTTAGCAAATAATCTTGTCAAAAAGTTTCAGGTTAACTATACGTTTGAGTATATAATAGCCAATAACGTGTTCTATTATATATGTGGTATATTTAATCGATTATTACTGGTATAATATACAGTTTATTTCTAATTCATTTCGTTTAAAACACACAAGAAGAGATCTATGTCAATCAAAGATATCGATATTCGTGGTGCGCGAACGCACAATCTAAAAAATATTAATGTTACTATTCCAAGAGATAAGCTGGTTGTAATAACGGGTCTTTCGGGATCAGGTAAATCTTCGTTAGCATTTGATACTCTCTATGCTGAAGGGCAACGACGTTATGTTGAGTCATTATCGGCTTATGCACGTCAATTTTTATCATTGATGGAAAAACCCGATGTTGATCATATTGAAGGTTTATCACCCGCGATTTCGATTGAGCAAAAATCAACTTCGCACAATCCTCGTTCAACAGTGGGAACAATTACCGAAATTTATGATTATTTGCGTCTGCTATTCGCTCGAATTGGCGAACCACGCTGCCCGAAACATGATTTACCGTTAGCCGCTCAAACGGTATCACAAATGGTTGATAGTATCATGGCATTACCGGCTGAAAACCGTTATATGCTGCTAGCACCCGTTGTGACTGAGCGTAAAGGTGAATTTGTTAAGTTATTTGAACAATTATCAGCGAGTGGTTATATTCGAGTCAGGGTTGATGGTGATGTCTATGATCTGTCTGATCCGCCGACACTTGAACTGCAAAAAAAGCATACTATTGAAGTGGTCGTTGACCGTTTTCGTATTCGTGATGATTTAAAACTGCGCCTAGCGGAATCAATAGAAACCGTACTTTCTATTACTAATGGGATTGTAAAAGTTGCCAATTTGGATGATCCACAAGCTGAAGAACATCTGTTTTCGGCTAATTTTGCTTGTCCAATTTGTGGTTACAGTATTTCAGAACTAGAGCCAAGATTATTCTCATTTAATAATCCAGCGGGAGCTTGCCCAGAATGTGATGGTCTTGGTGTACAACAATATTTTGACGCCAAACGCATCGTTCAAATGCCTGAGGTTTCGTTAGCTGCAGGTGCTATTAAAGGTTGGGATCGTCGTAATTTTTACTATTTTCAGATGTTAAAATCACTTGCTGAACACTATAAATTCGATATCGATCAACCATACGAAAAATTACCTGAAAAAGTGAAAGATATTCTATTAAATGGATCAGGTAAAACCGAAATTCAATTTACCTATTCAAATGATCGTGGTGATGTTGTTAAACGCGTTCATCCATTTGAAGGCATTATTAATAATTTAGCGCGACGTTACAAAGAAACTGAATCACAGACCATTCGTGAAGAGTTAGCTAAATATATCAGTAATCGTCCTTGTCCTTGTTGTCATGGCTCAAGGTTATGTACAACAGCAAGACATGTATTTATTAATGATACTAATCTGCCAACTATTAGTGATTTAAGTACTCAACAAGCAAAAGACTTTTTTGACAAGTTATCATTAACAGGACAGCGAGCACAAATAGCTGAAAAGATCTTAAAAGAGATCAATGACCGTTTGCAGTTTTTAATCAATGTTGGGCTCAATTATTTAACGCTTTCACGTTCTGCTGAAACATTATCAGGTGGTGAAGCACAACGTATCCGATTAGCTAGCCAAATCGGTGCGGGATTAGTTGGAGTGATGTATGTACTTGATGAACCTTCTATCGGTTTACATCAACGAGATAATACCCGACTTATTGATACATTAACGCATTTACGTGATTTAGGTAATACCGTTATTGTCGTTGAACACGATGAAGAAGCCATTTTAGCGGCAGATTATGTTATCGATATCGGACCTGGTGCAGGTGTACATGGTGGTGAGGTCGTTGCACAAGGTACCCCTAAACAAATTATGGCCAGTAAAACATCATTAACGGGTCAATATTTGTCAGGGAAACAAAAAATTGAAATCCCTGCAAATCGTACAAAAGTCGATAAGACAAAAATGTTATCGCTCATTGGTGCAACTGGTAACAATCTTAAAGATGTGACATTAAATATTCCTGTTGGACTCTTTACTTGTATTACTGGGGTATCAGGATCAGGTAAATCGACATTAATTAATGACACTTTATACCCATTGGCACAAAATGAACTCAATGGTGCAGAAAAAAGTGACATAGCACCTTATAAAGCTATTGAAGGGTTGGATTATTTTGATAAAGTCATTGCGATTGATCAAAGTCCTATTGGGCGCACACCTCGTTCAAACCCAGCTACTTATACGGGATTTTTTACTTCTATTCGTGAGCTTTATGCTGGTGTACCCGAAGCCCGAGCTCGAGGTTACAATCCTGGAAGATTTAGTTTTAATGTAAAAGGTGGTCGCTGCGAAGCTTGTCAAGGTGATGGTTTAATAAAAGTTGAAATGCACTTTTTACCAGATATTTATGTACCTTGTGATCAGTGTCATGGTGCACGCTATAATCGTGAAACGCTTGAAATTAAATATAAAGGCAAATCAATTAATGAAATTTTGAATATGACGGTTGAAGAAGGTCGTGAATTCTTCGATGCTGTACCAATGATTGCCCGTAAATTGCAGACATTGATTGATGTAGGATTAGCTTATATTACCATTGGTCAATCTGCCACAACATTATCGGGCGGTGAAGCTCAGCGAGTAAAACTTGCCAAAGAGCTATCTAAGCGCGATACTGGTAGCACTTTGTATATCTTAGATGAGCCGACCACAGGTTTACATTTCGCTGATGTAAAACAATTACTTGCACAACTTCATTCACTCCGCGATAAAGGTAATACTATCGTAGTGATTGAACATAATTTAGATGTGGTTAAAACGGCAGACTGGATTGTCGATTTAGGCCCAGAAGGGGGCAATGGTGGTGGTGAAATCATTGCTGAAGGTACGCCAGAAGAGGTCGCAAAATCGAAAAAATCGTATACAGGTCAATATTTAAAACCATTGCTTGATAAGCAATAATGTAAACCAACGTTATTGTTATTACAAAAAAGTGAACCAAGGAGAGCATTTTGATATTACAAACATTATTGATGATCATCATCGCTTATTTCTGTGGTTCACTTTCTGGCGCTTTGATCGTCAGTCGAATGATGCATTTGCGCAATCCATTGGAGTATGGTTCACATAATCCTGGAGCGACCAATATGTTACGAATCAATGGTAAGCTTCCGGCAATACTTGTATTAGTGTTTGATATGTTGAAAGGTACAATACCTGTTTATATTGCTTATCGGATCGGTATTTCACCTTTTTTCCTTGGTATGGTGGGCATTGCAGCATGCCTTGGGCACATTTTCCCTTGTTTTTTTGGCTTTCATGGTGGTAAAGGGGTCGCAACAGCATTAGGCATGATGATGCCAATAGGTCTCGATTTCACGGGCTGCTTTATTTTGACTTGGTTATTGGCATTATTCGTAACAGGTTATTCATCCGTTGCATCAATTGTTGGATTTCTTTTTGCCCCGTTGTATGTTTGGATTTTTAAAGCAGAATTAACGTTACCCGTTACAATGCTCTCTTGTGTTATTATAATTCGCCACAGTAGTAATATTATGCGACTTTTTAAAGGGGAGGAACCGAAAAGTTGGCTTTTCAAAAGCAAAAATAAACATTGAAATTATTGTTAATCAGCATTGGTAACGGTTTTTTATTTTCGTCATTTTTATCTCAACGGTTTTTCATAACAAAATATAATTAAATTGAAATAATAACGTATTTCTTGTTTTATAGATTTTTGAAACAAGGTATCATTAATACTAAATAAAATAGATGGTAACAAAATAGATTCATGCAAATTAGCCCATTATTAGACTCTCTCATGGAAGCATTTCGCTGTTTACCTGGGGTTGGTCCCAAATCCGCACAAAGAATGGCTTTTCATTTATTACAACGCAATCGACAAGGTGGTATTAAATTAGCTCATGAACTTCATGAAGCGATGATTAATATTGGTCACTGTAATGAGTGTCGAACCTTTACTGAACAAGAAACTTGTACAATTTGTGCCAATGTTCGACGGCAAAGCAGTGGACAACTTTGCGTAGTTGAAACACCCGCTGATATTGTTGCTATTGAGCAAACAGGTCAGTATAGTGGACGTTATTTTGTCTTGTTAGGTCACCTATCACCATTAGATGGCATTGGTCCAAGCGATATCGGTCTGGATTTATTGAAAAAAAAATTAGCATCAGAAGCGATTAATGAAGTGATTTTAGCGACTAATCCAACGGTTGAGGGGGATGCTACTGCTAATTATATCGCGCAAATGTGTGGTGAATTTAACGTTGTGGCAACAAGAATTGCCCACGGCGTACCTGTTGGTGGTGAGCTTGAAATGGTTGATGGTACAACTTTATCGCACTCATTTGTTGGCCGCCAAAAAATTGAATTTTAAATTGGTGATCCATAAGATTACCTTATGGATTACCTAAATAATTATCAATAAAATGTTTAGCTGGTTCGATAGAAAAGATAGAAGAGGAAATGTATGAAGTATAAAGCTGTTGCGTTCGATATGGATGGTACCTTATTAACAACTGACCGACTTGTGTTACCTGAAACGGCCGAAATGATCAAAAAAATCAGTTCGAAAGGGGTAAAAGTTATATTAGTATCTGGTCGTCACCATAGTGTTATTTATCCTTATTATTATCAACTTCAATTATCAACACCAGCGATCTGTTGTAACGGCACCTATTTATATGATTTTGAAAAACAACAATCATTAGCAGCCAAACCAATGACCAAAGAGCAGGCTAAAACGCTACTTAACCTAGTTCATCAATATGGTATCCATACTTTAATTTATACCGATAGAGTAATGACATATGAAGTGCTTGATGATCATCTTGAAGGATTTTTTAAATGGGTTCACTCATTACCCGATTACTTACAACCTGAAATCGACAAAGTAGAGAGCTTTGAAAAGGTTATTGAAGAAGCGAAAGCCGTATACAAATTTGCAACCAGTAGTCACAACATTCCAGTGTTACAAGAGTTTTCAAAGGCAGTTGACGCGCAGGGATGTTTTTCATGTGAATGGTCTTGGTCTAATCGTGCCGACGTTGCCATAAAAGGCAATACAAAAGGTAATGGTTTAAGTCATTGGGCTGCGCTTGAGAACATCGATCTAAGCGAAATTGTTGCTTTTGGTGATAGCTATAACGATATTAGTATGTTATCTCTTGCGGGATTAGGAATTGCGATGGGTAATGCCGATGAAGAAGTCAAAGCCAAAGCCAGCTATGCAATAGGTGATAATAATAGTCCAAGTATAGCAGCAGAATTAGAAAAACTGTTTTTATAATTAATACGCTGTGTTTGAAATTCTATATCAAGATAATGACTTAATTGCGATAAACAAGCCAAGTGGTTGGCTTGTGCATCGCAGTTGGTTAGATAAGCATGAAACAGTCGTGGTTATGCAAACATTGCGTGACCAAATTGGTCAACATGTGTTTCCTGTACATAGGCTTGATAGGCCTACTTCTGGTGTATTACTCTTTGCACTATCAAGTGAAATTGCTCGTTTAATGTCTGAACAATTTGCAACAAAGCAAATTGAAAAAACATATCATGCCATTGTGCGAGGTTATGTTGAAGGTGAAGCTATTATTGATTATCCATTAGTGGAAGAACTCGATAAAATTGCGGATAAATTTGCAGACACCAATAAACCCGCTCAAGAAGCAGTAACGGCTTATCGAGGAATTAGTAAAATTGAAGTTCCAATAAAAGTGGGCAAATTTGATACTGCTCGATACAGTTTTGTTGAATTAAAACCTAAAACGGGTCGTAAACATCAATTACGCCGTCATATGAAACACATTTTCCATCCTATTTTGGGCGACAGTAAACATGGCGATTTACATCAAAACCGTGCTTTTGCCGAATTTTTCTCGATAAAGCGACTGATGTTGCATGCCAGTAAGTTACAAATCACTCATCCAATCAGTCATAAACCCATTGTCATAGAAGCCAATCTAGAACAGCAATGGCAAGATATCCTATTGAAATTTATTTAATAAAATTGAATTTGTATAAAAGTTAGCTTGCAAATATTTTTATACATAGTATTATTCTAACGCTTTCTTTTTGATATCTCTATTGAAGAGAGAGTAAGCTATTACATGAATTTATAACAACACGATTGGAAATAAAAATGAAATTATTTGTGAAATTTTTTAGTGTTTTTTTATTAGCACTTATGATAACAGCATGCTCTTCGCAAGAAGATGGACCGGAAGGCGCTGCCAAAGAATTTATGTCTGCTATGTATAAAGGCGATCTTGATAAAGTTACTAGTTTGCTTTACTTTCCTGAAGAGAAAGATTCTTCTGATAATATGTTAATGGAAGGTATGGTAAAAAGCAAAATGAAAATGGCTGTCGATGAAGCTGCTGAGCTTGGCAAAAAGCATGGTGGGGTTGATAAAATTGAATGTACTCTTGTTAACTATACCAATGAAGAAAAAACAGAAGCAAAAGTTCTAGCTACTACTTATTTCAAAGATGGTACTAAAGATGAAGTACATGGTGCAACAACTGTTATAAAAGTTAAAGGTAAATGGCTAGTAGCATTTAAAATTTAAATAGATAGTATATATTGATTGATATAATTGATAATAAAAGGGCAAAATAGTTTTGCCCTTTTATATTTTGGAAATTACTTTAATGAAAGTTTATCGTTTTATTCCTATTATTTTTGTTCTATTACTCAATTTAGTTTGGGCTGATGAAAGGGAGCAATTTACGCATCAACATGATAATTTATCTTATAACATCAAAGTCGGAGATTGGATTTTTAGAAAAGGCGTACAAGTAGATAGTCTAATTGCTCATCAATTTAGTGGAGGTAAATTTTCCCATATTGGGATGGTGGTATCAATCAACCCAGATATCAAAATTATTCATGCCACTACTAGTGATGATGAGAATTACCCTAATCAGGTCATTATTTCAAGTTTTGATGAATTTATCACACCAGAACTCGCTGAAAAATATGCGATAGCAAGACCCAATTTTTTATCTGAAATTCAAAACCAACAAATCGCTAATGAGCTTTTAACTAAACAAGGACAAGCTTTTGTTTTAGCTTCTCGCGAGGAACCTCATTTATATTGTACAACATTGCTTTATGACGCAATTATAAAGTACCAGCCAGACTTTACAGTTCAATGGCAGCATACCCAATTTCCTTTCTTTAGCGGTGATTATCTATTCCCGAGTGCTTTTGCCAATCATCCTGATATCACTTGGATCTATCATTATCCAACCTTAAATTGAGGCATTTTCTAAAAGCGAAATAACATGACAACTCATTGAATATTAATTGAATAAACTTTGACCGAGCTTGATACTTGGATTACACTAAGTATAAGATTTATTATTAACTAGATTCATTATGATCCCTAGACTATCAAACTCACCTCAACTTGATGAGGTTACAAAAACATATTTAATTGCTCTCAAAGAATCTGGCTTTACCGGTGATATAGCAAGCGATTATGCTTCGTGTTTGACTATGGCAACGGATAACAGTATTTATCAATTAATGCCACAAGCGATATTATTTCCTCGTTCAACTGAGGATGTTCAATTAATAACGCATTTAGCCAATCAAGACACCTTTCAAACTTTAAAGTTTACACCACGAGGGGGTGGTACCGGAACAAATGGACAATCTTTAAATAGGGGTATCGTAGTTGATCTTTCTCGTTATATGAATCAAATTTTAGAGGTCAATATTGAAGAGGGTTGGGTAAAAGTCCAAGCAGGGGTGATTAAAGATCAACTTAATGAATATTTAAAACCGTACGATTACTTTTTTGCACCCGAATTATCTACCAGTAATCGAGCTACGATTGGTGGAATGATAAATACCGATGCCTCAGGACAAGGCTCGATGGTTTATGGAAAAACATCCAATCATGTTTTAAGCGTTAAAGCCGTATTAATTAATGGTGAGATCCTTGAAACAACCAAAAAAAGTATTATAGAAGTTGAGAATCTGGCTAATGATTCAACGATTTACCGCACGGTATATGAATATTGTAAAAATCATCGCCAACTTATTTTAAATAAATTCCCAAAATTAAATCGCTTTTTAACTGGTTATGATCTGAAAAATGTCTTCAATGATAATTTAACCGAATTTGACTTAACACGCATTCTTACTGGTAGTGAGGGTTCATTAGCCTTTATTACCGAAGCTAAATTAAATATCATCCCCAAACCAAAATATCGTTTTTTAATGAATATTAAATACGACTCTTTTCAATCCGCATTAAGTAATGCCCCCTTTTTAGTAAATGCTGAAGCATTGTCTGTTGAAACAGTGGATTCAAAAGTTTTAGGACTGGCTAAAGAAGATATTATCTGGCAATCAATTAAAGAATTAATTACCGATGTTATCGGGCATGATATGCAAGGTATCAATATTGTTGAGTTTGCAGGTAATGATTATGAGTTGACTAAAGGTAAACTCGATAACTTAAGTAAGCAAATTGACAAACTCATGATAAATCATTCCTTAGGTATCATAGGTTATCAAACATGTGAAAACTTAGATGAAATTGAGAAGATCTATGCAATGCGAAAAAAAGCGGTGGGATTACTTGGTAATGCTAAAGGAATGCGTAAACCGATTCCTTTTGTTGAAGATACATGCGTGCCTCCGCAGCATTTAGCAGAATATATCACTGAATTTCGAGCTTTGCTTGATAGTCATCATTTGTCTTATGGTATGTTTGGGCATGTTGATTCAGGAGTATTGCATGTTCGCCCAGCGTTGGATATGTGCGTTCCTGAACAAGAAAAACTGATGAAAACTATTTCTGATCAAGTTGTCGCTTTAACTGCTAAATATGGCGGATTACTATGGGGTGAACATGGTAAAGGGTTTCGTAGTGAATACAGTCCTGCTTTTTTTGGTGAAGAGTTATATCAAGGTTTAAGAACAATTAAAACTGCTTTTGATCCCCATAATCGTTTAAATCCGGGAAAAATTTGTCCACCTTTAGGTGTTGATGAGGGCATGTTAACCGTCGATTCTACCACACGGGGCTTTTATGATCGCCAAATTCCATTAAGTGTTAAAGAAGTTTTTCACGGAGCAACAGAATGTAATGGTAATGGTCTTTGTTTCAATTTTGATGTGAATAGTCCCATGTGTCCATCGATGAAGTTATCAGGTAATCGAGTTTATTCACCAAAAGGCCGAGCAACCTTAGTGCGCGAATGGCTACGTTTAATGGTTAAATTAGGTATGACAGAACAAGAACTTAATTCGTTATTAACAACAAAACACAGTTCGTTAGTTGTATTTGCTAAAAAAATAGCCAACACCGTTAAAGCAAAATTTGGAGAATATGACTTTTCACATGATGTAAAAGATTCAATGAATCATTGTTTGTCATGTAAAGCGTGTTCAACACAATGTCCGATTAAGATCGATGTACCTGATTTCAAAGCGCGTTTTTTACAGTTATATCACACCCGTTATTTAAGACCTGTGCGCGATTACTTGGTGGGAAATATTGAGTCATACCTGCCTTTAATGGCAAAAGCACCACGCTTTTTTAATTTTTTTATGAAGATGCCCGTTACAGAATATGTGACTAATAAAACCGTGGGTATGGCCAGTTTACCTATGTTGTCTGTGCCAACATTAAAAAAACAATTGATTGGTCATAACACTGCAAATATCAAACTTGAACAACTACAGAAATTTTCACAAGAGGAGCGCGCTAAGTATGTACTTGTCGTTCAAGATCCATTTACCAGCTATTATGATGCCAAAGTGGTCTATGATTTTGTCTGCCTGATCGAAACGTTAGGATATAAACCCGTCGTTTTACCATTTGTACCCAACGGTAAAGCTCAACACATAAAAGGGTTTTTAAAGCAATTTGCCAAGACGGCACAAACAGCTGCACAGGTATTATCACAAATAGCTCAATTGGGTATACCCATGGTTGGGGTCGATCCTGCATTGGTACTTTGCTATCGAGATGAATATAAACTTATACTTCAAGATAAAGTCAGTAATTTTAAGGTATTACTTTCACATGAATGGTTAACCAATATTGCTGACCACTTGCCAAACAGCCCACAATTAAAAACAACTGATAGAGAAAAATGGTATTTGCTAGGGCATTGTAGCGAAACGACGCAATTACCCGCCAGTAATCAACAGTGGCAACAGATTTTTAAACAGTTTGGTACTGATTTACAACCAATCCGAGTAGGGTGTTGTGGTATGGCGGGCACTTATGGGCATGAAGTTAATAATCTTACCGCATCAAAACAGTTATATGAATTATCTTGGCAACAAGCATTGACCAGCTATCCTAAAGAACGTTGTTTGACAACAGGGTATTCTTGCCGTAGTCAGGTTAAACGATTTGATAAGTTTATTATGAAGCATCCGATCCAAGCATTACTCACTATGATGCAGATGAATTGATTGAAAAAATAGAAGAATATATAGAATACTACAACACCAAACGGATTAAAGCCAAATTAAAAGGCCTGACTCCGGTTGAATATCGAAATCAGGCCTTACAAGCAGCTTAATAAAAGTGTCCAACTTTATGGGGTCACTTCATTATTTGCGCTTTTAAAAGAATGATTGCAATAAGTTATTATTCTAAATAAAGATCTTGCATGGTTTTAAAATCTTGATCTGTAAAACCTAACTCTTGCTTAATGTAATTTGCTGGTGAGCCAGCCACTTTTTTCATTGTATCAAGAATTTCCATCATAAAACTGACGCGGGTATCGATTAAACTCAATAAATAACCGAGTACATCTTCATCATCGGTAATCTTACGATAGGCAGCCATTTTGATTTTATTTCGCTCTAAACGATTATCATGAGTCAGCATATAATCATAAATAATATCGGATTCAGATACACCTAACATAATTTGGATCAATAATACACCATATCCCGTTCTATCTTTACCGCCTCGACAATGTTGAAGACTTGGGCTGTTGTCGGCATCTAAAACAGCTTTTAACATTTGTCGATAAGCATTTTTAGATTTTTCACTTAACACAAAGTTACGATATTGTTCAAGCACTTGTATGCCTTCACCATTAACTAATTCTCGAGGGATATCTCTTAATACACTTTCAATCAATGCTTGATCTTCATTACTTGGGTCAGCTGCAAATTGAGCTGCAAGTTCCGCCGTTTGAGCTGATGCATCTAAATGAAATGTCTGTTTTTCCCCAATGGATGAATTAGGACTGGTTTTAATTTCGTTAGCACTGCGATAATCAATAATTGTTTTAATATTTAATGCCGTAATATATTGTTGTGCATCGGGTTTTAAACCATGAAGATGATTGGAACGATATAATTGTCCCCATTTAACACGTTTACCGTTCGCACCAACATAACCACCAAAATCTCGGAAATTATTCAAACCTGTTATTGGTAACGTTCTTTCACCAAATATTAAGGGTGATTGACCTTCCTTTTCTAAAATGAAATAAATACGCTTTTTAGCTTGTAACGGATCATCAAAAATCACCGGACTTTGTACATTTTTGCCAATCAATGTTTTAGCTTGGGTATGGGCATTAGCCTCTTGAGTCCAATAAAGATCAACGGATTGTTGATCTACTGAATCAAATGTTATGACGATTTGTCCTTGATTATTACGCACTGCTGATACAGCTTCTTTATTTTGTTTTTCCATCGTTTTTTACCTAATTAATGTAGTATACCCAACATCGAAAGAATCACTCCAATCACCATTACTGCTATGATTAATGAAACAGTATATTTTCCTTGGAATTTTCTGACTAAATAAAACACACCTAAAGCAAAAAGGATAGTTAATAAATTCGGCATGACTTTATCAAACATATCTTGTACTTTGATTGACTGTTCACCAACTTCTATTAATAGGGGCGTTGAAACTTTAACGGTCGTGGCAATGAGAGAGCCGAGCACCATCACACCCACCACATTGGCTAAATTACTAATTCTTTGAATGATATTTGAATTTTTAGATTGTTCAATAAGATCAACCCCTTTATTGTAGCCATAGTGAACAAAGAAATATTTGGTGAAAATATTGACTAAATTATAAATAAAGAACATCAATATCGGTCCAATCACATTACCTTGTAAAGCAAAAGCTGCGCCGATACTGCCACAAATTGGCATCCAAGTGAATTTTAATAAGCTATCGCCCAATCCGGCAAAAGGTCCCATTAAACCCGCTTTTAATGAAATTACCGCATCTTTTTCTTCTTCTGTGGTTTTTTCTTCCATTGCAGCCGTAACACCCAATATCAATGCCCCAGCGTTAACTTGAGTGTTAAAAAACTCAAAGTGACGTTTCATGGCACGGATGCGAGTTTCTTTATCGGCATCTTTATAAAGCCGATCTAAAATAGGGATCATGCAATGTGCAAAACCGATGGTTTGTAATTTTTCATAATTAAAAGAAAAAGGTATGGTTTGTATACGCCAAAAGACACTATTGAGATCTTTTTTGGTAATTTTCTTTTCGTTATTCATAGATCATACTCCTCTTCAACTGCACTATTATTTACTGTAGATTTATCCTCTGTGTTACTACTTGAATTTTCATTCTTTTTACCAGCCATAAACGCCATGTCATATAGAACCGCAAACGCCAGTGCAATGAAAGTAATTGGGATAATCGGTAATTTAAGATAACTGGTTAATACAAAACCGAGTAAAAAGAAAAACCACATAGTCCCTTTTAAAAGCATGAGTAATAAAATACAGATACCCACAGCAGGAATTAATTTTGATGCAACGCCCATACCTGTAATGATATCTTTCGGAATCGCATCTAAAATGGTTTTAATTAAATCACTACCAAAATAGATTGCTAAGAAACAAGGTACAGCACGAATCAAGAACCAAACCGGTGTAGAAAAGTAATGAACTTTGACCAGTCCCTTATAACTCCCATTTTGAATACTTTTTTCTGCCAATGGATTTAGAAAGCAAGCAAAAGATCGCCAAACAATCAATAACTGCTGGCAAAGTATTGAAACAGGAAGCGCTAATGCGACACCCGCAGCAATTCCACCTTGAGTTGCAATGCCGAGCGAAACACCAATTATCGAACCTGCAACAATATCAGGTGCGGAATAGGCACCCACATTACCAATACCCATCCACATAAGTTCAAGAGTGGCACTGATTGCAAGTCCTTGAACCAGATCGCCCATAATAATGCCAGCTATCGTTCCTGTTAATAATGGTCGACGTAGCATTTGTGGACCAACATCATCTAATGAACAGATTCCCGCCCAAATGGCGACAAGAATAGCCTGTGTTAACATAGGTTAACCTCCAAATATAATTAATAAATAGCTAATTAAGACTAATTAATCAGTGTTTTGAGTAAAACAACGGGATCTTTGGGAACCATTTGAATCTCAACAATCACATTTTTTTCAATCAGATTTTTGAATGCTTGTTCTTCTTCAGGCGTAACGGAAACCGCTCTTGATAATTGATGGCGTCCTTCTTGCATGCGCATTCCGCCAACGTTAAGTTTTTCAAGCTCTAATCCTCCTGATACCAGCGCATCGACATCAATGCTGTTGGTAAATAACAACATAGTGCGTTTTTTGATAGGTGTTTTTTTGAGGATTTCAATAAATTGTTGAACGCCAAATACTAAGACTTTTAATTCTGGTGGGGCAGACATGGTTAAGACCGATTGTTGAACTTTATCGTTGGCAACTTTATCATTAATCACTAGAACTTGTTCAATATTATAATTTTTTACCCAAGTAGTGATAACTTGTCCGTGAATAAGACGATCGTCGATTCTTGCTACATTAATTGGCATATTGTTCTCCTTACAAATCAGTAGATTGTTCTCGTTGAGAATTTAGTACTTGTGCAACGTCAACACAGCTTTGCGGAAAAACTTCTTCAATGGCAGCTTTAACGTCGTTAAGTGATCTTTCTCGATTATTTAAAACTTCAAGCAATACGGGAATATTAAACCCACTAAATAGCAATACATCACCATGTTGTATTAATAGTTCACCGGCAAGATTACACGGCGTACCACCCATAATATCAACGAGAATAATGACACCGTCACCTTTATTCAGACTCTGATAACTTTCAGCCATCTGCTGACGTAGATTATCAATATTGCTATCAACTAAAACCGATATTACTTTGATATCTTGTTGTTGCCCCATAAGCATCTGAGCACATTCAAGCGCACCTTGGGCAAAAGGGCCATGACTGGCTAAAATAATGGGTAATTGTTGTTCCATTTTCAGTTTCCTTTATCCAAACTACATTTAACAAAATGTAATAATGTTACTTTAAATTAATAAATATTTAGTAATAAAATTACATCTAAGTGAAAATTAAGTCATCTTTTTTTTTTAGATTTTTAGGAATTTGTGAACTGGATCATGTTTAGTTAAAAAAATCGTTGAATAACTTAATGTTTTATTCATGATTTGAAGGTTTAAACAATCCAATAAGAAAGGGAATGGGACAACATTAAAGCTTAATGAGTAAAAAGCGCTAATGTATCTTTGAGTAGAAATTAAAATAATATCTTTTAAAACCGTTATTTATGATGAGGATATTTACGTTTTTCGCGACTTTGAGTCTGCTCTAGCAAATGTTCATCATATTTTCGGATGAATAAATTGGTCAGTAACATATTCATAACCGATATTTGCGAAATTTTAGAACGAATTGGAATCAGTCGTGAAGCATGCTCCATCGAGGTAGTATGTAACACAATGTTTGCTAATAAAGATATCTGACTTTGCCCCATTTTTGTGATTGCAATAGAGGGCACTTTTAAACTTTCGGCAAGTTTTAATAACTCCACACATTCTGGCGTTTCACCTGAATGTGAAATAATAATGATCAAATCATTTTTACCGAGCGTGCTAACAATACTTCGACTGATATGCGAATCAAAATGGCAATTAACATCTTTTTTAATTTTAATGAGTTGATACTCCAACTCTTTTCCAACTAAACCGCTACTGCCTACCCCAAAAATAACGATCTTGTTACTCGCTATAATCAAATCAATGGCGTTATCCAATGCGTTAAGGTTTACGATTGAATGGGTATCATCGATGGAAGATTTTTCCATAGCCTGAACTTTTCTATTCACATCTTGCAAGGTATCATTAAGATTAATGTCATCTTGTAAGATGTCCGTACTTAATTTTTGTGGTGATGATGAAATAAGATCAACTTTAAAGTCGCTAAATCCACTATAACCGAGTTTATTGCATAACCTTAAAATAGTACTGGTACTGACACAATTGAGCTTAGCTAATGTTTGAATACTCATATTTTTTACTGCTTGAGAATGGCTTATAATGTACTGCGCAACCTCTAATTCTTTTACCGACAGGTCATTTTTTACTTCCCTGAGTTTCAAATTAATCATAGCTCACCTCGAAATTGAAATACCTGAACGTCAGTATAGTAAATAAGTTCAAAAATTGAAAAATATTTTAAATTGCACACAAAGAAAGCAATCATTAATCTTAATTCAATTATTTAAACTAATGATAGTTAAAATAACAGAATTGATTAAGTACTTATCTAAGATTTATTCGATTTATTATTAATTTTGAATAGGTAAACTAAACGATAACTTAAAGGGAAGTGGATATTAACGATGTGTTATTTTGAGAAGTTTATGGAGGCGCGTCCCGGAGTCGAACCGAGGTAGACGGATTTGCAATCCGCAG
>CAMLMY010000016.1 GCA_946481345.1 uncultured Gilliamella sp.
AATGGCGCACCCGAAGGGATTCGAACCCCTGACCGCTCGGTTCGAAGCCGAGTGCTCTATCCAGCTGAGCTACGGATGCGTGTAAGTTCGTAAAAAAATGGTGCATCCGAAGGGATTCGAACCCCTGACCGCCCGGTTCGTAGCCGGGTACTCTATCCAGCTGAGCTACGGATGCATTTTGAATTTGTTAAAATGGTGCATCCGAAGGGATTCGAACCCCTGACCGCCCGGTTCGTAGCCGGGTACTCTATCCAGCTGAGCTACGGATGCATATTTTAATTTTTTAAAATGGCGGTGAGAGAGGGATTCGAACCCTCGATGCAGCTTTTGACCGCATACTCCCTTAGCAGGGGAGCGCCTTCAGCCTCTCGGCCATCTCACCAAAAACATTATGACTTTGCTTGAACAACAAAATCATAATGTCGTGGCGCACATATTACGTTTTACAAAAAATAAGTCAAACATTTTTTTGCTTACGCGTGCTAGTTGTTTATTTCGTGCCCAAAATTACTCTTTGGGCTCGGGTAATTCATCATTTTTGTTCTGAGATTGATGAATTCTATTGTATATCTCTTCTCGATGAATTGAGACTTCTTTAGGTGCATTAATACCGATTCTGACTTGATTACCCTTCACGCCAAGAATAGTAATAACAACATCATCACCAATAATTAGTGTTTCACCTACTCTCCTAGTTAAAATTAACATTAGATCTCCTAATATCAGTTAAGTATACATCACAATTTTAAGATATAGCTTCGTCAGCCCCCCATCAATAGGACAGAAAGACGGAATTTTACAGAAATATTCAAATATTCGATTAATAAATATCTTATTAACCAATATTAGAATATAACTGGCTAACTTGCTTGTAATTTATTACTGATTTCCTTTTTCATTGAAGACAATGCTTCTGGTAATGCTGACAGATCCATTCCACCTGCTTGGGCGAAATCAGGCCGCCCACCGCCTTTACCACCTACTTTTAATGCTAATTGGGAAACTAATTCACCAGCTTTGACAACATTGATTAAATCATTTGTTACGCCAGCGGCTAAATTGATTTTGTCATCATTAACAGCAGCCAAAATAATTACGCCTGTTTTTAATTGATTTTTAAGATCATCAATCATAGTACGTAATACTTTTGCCTCAACATTATCAAGTTTAGCAATTAGTAAATTTTTATTATTGATTTTTTCACATTGATTAATTAATTGTGCGCTTTGTTGGCTAGCTTTTTGCGCCTTTAATTGCTCGATGTTTTTTTCAAGTAGTTTAGTTTGTTCGAGCAACTGCTCTACACGAACTAAAACTGCTGATTTATCGCTTTTAACCAATTGTGCAATTTGGCTTAATAAATTTGCTTCATGGTGTATAAAATCCATCGCATTTTGCCCAGAGGTTGCCTCAATACGGCGAACTCCAGAAGCGATGCTTGATTCAGATATTATTTTAAATAAACCTATATCGCCCGTTCTATTTACATGAGTACCACCACATAATTCAATTGAGAAATCGCCCATAGTTAGAACACGAACAATATCTTCGTATTTTTCACCAAATAGTGCCATTGCCCCTTTATTTCTAGCTTCATCTATTGGCATCAGTTCAACGTCAACAGGTAGATTACAACGAATTTGCTGGTTAACTAGATTTTCAATTTCAACAATTTGTTCTTGTGTGATGCTTTGATTATGCGAAAAATCAAAACGCAGATAGCTGTCATTCACTAAAGAACCTTTTTGATGAACATGGTTACCTAAAATTCGTTGTAATGCAGCTTGTAATAAATGGGTTGCTGAATGATTGCGTCTAATACGTTCTCTTAACTCAACATCAATTGCCGCTGTTACTAAATCACCAACTTTAAGGGAACCTTTAACAAGGTTACCGATATGACCAATACTTTTGCCATATTTTTGGCTATCTAAAACAGTAAATTCGGCGTTTGCAGAAGTTAATAAACCTTTATCACCAATTTGTCCACCTGATTCTCCATAAAATGGTGTCTTATCTAAGATGATAATCGCTTCATCACCAGCATTGACATTCTCTACTTTTTGACCATTTTGGAAAATGGCAATTACTTTCCCTGATGCTTCGGTAGCTTGATAACCTAAAAATTCGGTTTTATCATCAAGTTTAATCACATTGCTATAGTCAACACTAAAAGTACTTGATTCACGAGCACGTTTACGTTGTTCTTCCATGCATTGATTAAATCCATCTTCATCAATGGTGATATTTTTTTCGCGACATACATCTGCGGTTAAATCTAATGGAAAACCAAACGTATCGTAAAGTTTAAATGCAACATCACCAGGCAATACCGAATCGGTAATTTTAACCAATTCTTGATCAAGTAAAAATAATCCTCGTTCCAATGTTTTTAAGAATTGCTCTTCTTCAAGTTTAAGTGCGTCTTCAACTATTTTTTGATTTTTCGCTAATTCAACTGCTGCACTACCCATTACATCAATGAGAGGTTTAACTAATTTGTAGAAGAATATTTCTTTAGCACCTAACATATGTCCATGACGCACAGCCCGTCGAATAATGCGACGTAAAACATAGCCACGACCTTCATTAGAAGGCAATACACCATCAGAAATTAAAAATGCACAAGAACGAATATGGTCAGCAATAACACGTAAAGATTTACTTTCTAAATCTTTCGTTTGAATTACTTGTGCTGCATCATGAATTAATTTCTTAAATAAATCAATTTCATAATTGGAATCAACATGTTGTAAAACAGCTGCAATTCTTTCTAAGCCCATACCCGTATCGACTGATGGCTTAGGTAATGGTTCCATTGTGCCATCAGGATGACGATTAAACTGCATAAAGACAATGTTCCAAATTTCAATGAATCGGTCACCGTCTTCTTCTGCGCTGCCTGGAGGTCCTCCCCAAATATGATCACCATGATCATAAAAAATTTCTGTACACGGTCCACATGGCCCTGTATCACCCATTTGCCAGAAGTTGTCTGAAGCATAGGGAGCACCTTTGTTGTCACCAATACGCACAATACGTTCTTTGGGTATACCAATTTCTTTTTCCCAAATTTCGTATGCTTCATCATCTGTTTCATAAACAGTGACAGTTAATTTCTCTTTAGGAAGATTAAACCACTCTTTACTGGTTAATAATTCCCAAGCAAAATGGATCGCATCATGTTTAAAATAGTCACCGAAACTAAAGTTTCCTAACATTTCAAAAAAAGTATGATGTCGAGCAGTATAACCCACATTATCCAAATCATTGTGTTTACCACCAGCGCGAACACAGCGTTGTGCTGTTGTTGCTCTAGTATAAGGGCGTTTTTCTATCCCTAGAAATACATCCTTGAACTGATTCATTCCAGCGTTAGTAAATAATAGCGTTGGGTCATTATGAGGAACAAGGGAACTACTTGCTACAATTTCATGTCCTTTGCTATTGAAAAAGTCAAGAAAAGTTTGACGAATTTCTGCAGTGCTTTTCATTTAGGCATCCATATAAACGATAAATTTTTAAACATAGTAATATACCTGTTACAACTAAAGTTGAAAAGTAAAGAAAGGTAAAATATTCTTTATAATACAGTTGGTCTAGCTAATATTACATGCAAATAAAAGGAAAAATAAATTGACTTAGTGAGCTTAACTAATGGGTATTGAATAATTTAATTCTCGTGTATTTTAGATATTATCAAAATTTAAGTCAATAAATTATACACATCTTTTATATCGTCTTGAGTATAACCTCGGGTAACTAAAAATTGCGTTACTTTCTGTTTTTCCGAGATATTTTTCACATTAACTTGTTTAAATTTTTTTAATAATTGCTTATGGGCATTATACACCCAATTTATATCTAATATACGTAAAAGTTCATGGATTAAGTCAGTGGATAGACCGCGTTGTTTTAATTCCATGGCAATTTTATATCTTCCATAACCTTTATTAGCGCGCATAACAATATATTTTTCAATATATTGTGTGTCGTTCATCCAATTCTGATTAGTACAATATTGAATGACATCAGCGGTTTCTATTTTAAGTTGATTTAATTGCTCATAGTATTCATCCTCTGAACATTTTATTTTTTTTGTAAAAAATTGGATAATTTTATTCGTTAGTTCGTAGGATGAATGATCGCGCTGTGCAAGTAATTGCACAGCTTTATTTAAAATTAATTTATTGAGTTTTTTGTCCATTATTCAAAGCTTTCATCTTCCGATGTAGTATCTACGTCATCCGCAGCAAAAACGGCAGGGCTATTTAATAATAAATCACGTAGTTTTGTTTCAAGCTCTTTGGCTATTTCTGGATGTTCTTGTAAAAATTTGATTGAATTCGCTTTGCCTTGACCCACTTTTTCACCATTGTAGCTATACCAAGCACCTGCTTTATCAACTAATTTATGTTTAACACCTAGATCAATCAATTCACCTTCTTTAGAAATACCACAACCGTAAAGAATTTGGAATTCAGCTTGTCTAAATGGTGCAGCAACTTTATTTTTCACCACTTTTACACGTGTATCACTACCAATGACATCTTCACCTTCTTTTACTGCACCAATGCGTCGAATATCTAAACGAACAGATGCATAGAATTTAAGTGCATTACCACCAGTAGTTGTCTCTGGATTACCAAACATTACACCAATTTTCATACGAATTTGGTTGATAAATACCACTAAACAGTTAGCATTTTTGATATTTGCAGTTAATTTACGTAAAGCTTGTGACATTAAACGAGCTTGTAATCCCATATGAGAATCGCCCATTTCGCCTTCAATTTCTGCTTTAGGTGTTAATGCTGCTACTGAGTCAACAATAATAACATCAACAGCACCAGAACGAACTAAGGCATCACAAATTTCAAGTGCCTGTTCACCAGTATCAGGCTGAGAAACTAATAAATCATCAACTTGCACACCTAATTTAGCCGCATAAATTGGATCTAAAGCATGTTCAGCATCAATAAATGCGCATGTTTTACCTTCTTTTTGCGCTTGGGCGATAACTGATAAAGTTAATGTTGTCTTACCTGATGATTCTGGTCCAAAAATTTCAACGATTCGACCCATTGGTAAGCCGCCAATACCTAATGCAATATCGAGTCCTAAAGATCCAGTAGAGACAGAATCAACATCTAACGTTTGGGTATCCCCTAAACGCATAATAGAACCTTTACCAAATTGTTTTTCTATTTGACTTAATGCAGCTGAAAGTGCTCGTTGTTTGTTTTCGTTCATATTATAAAATTCCAATGAGTTAGTATATTGACATACATTATACTGTATTGTTATACAGTATCAAGTTTTTTTTATATCCAATAATCATTTAATTAATAATGGGAAATGCTTCACAATTTTTTTCAAAATATTACTGGTTATCGTCTATTTGATTGTAACAAATGGTGACGAAACGATAATATTCAAGATTAAATGTAACCCGATAAATGGATTTGATAGTGATATAACTTTGTATAAGGTTATTATGAGATTTTATGTATTTTGTCTTTGAGATGAGATTTTAGATTCAGCGTGTAAAAAATATTGTTTAACCAACTGAAATACTCAAAATCAAGTAATCAAATTATGCTAATAGGAGTAGGTAATACTTTCATAAAAAAATGGCATTTGATATGATGAGCAAAGAAGAAGTTTTAGTCATTGTTGTATATTAAAAGTAGTTATCCCACTAGAAATTGAGTAAAAGTAATTTATCAATTATTTACTTAAAGGTTATGCTAATCTGAAACATCTTTACATTTAAAATAATTATCAAATGAAAGGGAAATAATGACTGTTGATAAGCAACAATATGTTTTATGTTCGCACTGCGATTTGGTCATAGAATTATCCGATATAACAATAGGGCATAAAGCTATATGTCCTCGTTGTAATACCACATTAGCCAAAAAAAGCATTAATATGAAATTTCGAGCCGCAATGTATGCTGTTTGTTCACTCATTATGATTATTGTTGCTTGTGGTTTTATTTTTATTGATATTCGCCTAGTCGGTAATTTAAATGGTGTAAGTGTTTTAGATATACCCAAAACTCTTTTTTTTGACAAATATAGTTATATTTCAGCGCTATTTATTTTATTTGTTTTAATTTTCCCCATAATAAATCTATTAATTATTAGTTTGCTTTGTTCAAAGTTTACAGTGTCAAAATATCGCAAAAGAGATTTATTAATTATTTATGAAAAATTTAAACATTGGTGTATGCCTGAAATATTTATAACAGGCATTTTGGTTAGCTTTGTAAAACTAATGAGCTATGGCAGTATAGGTGTTACAAGTACCTTTTGGGCGTTTTGTTTATTTGTATTTTTTTATATAAAAGCACAAGTAATTTTTTCACCTGAAACAATTTGGGAAGAGATTAATACCAATAATTTTGCTCAAGCACCATTAAAAGTCGGTAAGACGGCAATTAGTCAAAATTTGAAGCTGTGTGGTTGTTGTCATGCCATGATGCCAATAGCTTATGTCAAATGCCCAAGATGTAAACAGAAAAGTGCCGTAAGAAATCGTGACAAAATACAGTGGACAATAGCATTATTGGTCACTTCACTAATTATTTATATTCCTGCAAATGTATTTGGGATTATGATAACGGTCGTTTTTGGTTCACCGTCAACGTCGACAATTATGGATGGTGTTATTTATATGTGGCAGGCGGGTGATGTACCTGTGGCATTAGTTATTTTTATTGCCAGCATAGTTATTCCAATTTTGAAAATAATTTCATTAAGTTGGCTTTGCTATTTTGCAATAGCTGTGAAAAAGAAAAATAAACATAATTGTTTAAAAATGAAAAAACTATATGGCGCGGTAGAATTTATTGGTAAATGGTCAATGATTGATATATTTGTTGTATCAGTTGTTTGTTCACTAGTTAGAAATCAACAAATGATGGGGGTTTATCCTGATATAGGCGTTACATTTTTCGCAACTGTTGTGATTATCACTATGATTGCATCGCAAAAATTTGATCCGCGTTTAATTTGGGATCATTCTCCAAATAAAAGTTATAATAAATAGGAACACTATGGCAACATCAAGTAAATTAGCGAAAATCATCAAAATTAGAGCCATCTCGGCGATATGGATTATTCCAATTGTTACTGCAATTGTAGGTCTTTGGATCATCTATTCTCATTTTGCTGATAGAGGGACTTCTTTTACCTTACTTGCCAAAGATGCAAGTGGTATTGTGGCAGGTAAAACCGTTATTAAAAACCGCAGTGTTGATATCGGTATTGTCGATGAAGTAACGTTATCAGAAGACTTTGAAAAAGTGGTTATTAAAGGTCGAATCTATAATGATATGGAACCACTGCTTAAAAATGACTCTATTTTTTGGGTTGTCAAACCAGAGATTGGTCGTGATGGTGTAACTGGATTAGGTACTATTTTATCTGGTGTTTACATTGAATTAGCATCCGGAAACGATACACATAGTTTCAAAAATAATCCATTTATACTATCGGATAACCCACCATTATCAGATCCAAGTATTAAGGGCATTCGAGTTAATCTTGAAAGTGATCAAAACGGTGTGATTCCGCGTGGGGCATCCGTGATGTTTCATGGTTATCGTGTAGGTAATGTTGAAACTTCTGAATTTGATATTGATTCACGTAAAATGAAATATCAAGTTTTTATCACCAAACCTTATGATGCTTTAGTCACTCAAAATGTTCGGTTTTGGAAAGAAGGAGGCATTGATTTAGCATTTTCTTCAGCGGGTGCAAGTCTTAACGTGCCTTCTTTAGATATATTAATGTCGGGTGGTATTAGTTTTGATTTGCCTGATGGTTCTAAATTAGGCGCACCCGCAGAGCAACATGCCGTATATAAATTATATGAAGATAAAAAATCAATTCAAGATTCACAATATACAGAATATAAAGAATTTCTGATTATGCTTTCTGAATCCATATCTGGATTGGTTGAAGGTGCACCTGTTGAGTATCATGGTATTCGGCTAGGTACGGTATCTAAAGTACCATTTTATACACCTGAAATGTTAAATAAAACATTTATTTTAAATCAAAAAGTACCCGTATTAATTAGGATCGAGCCCGATCGCTTATCTGAGTTGGTTGATGAAAAGATCGATATTGCGACCTTAATTATGGATGAGCAAAAAAATGGTTTAAGAGCCTCGTTAAAAACTTCAAATATGTTTACAGGTGCGCTTTTTATTGATCTTGATTTTTATCCTGAATTAAAAAATAAATATAACTCCAAATCAAGTAATCTCTACGGTTATAACACTATAGAAACAACATCAACAGGTATTGCACAGATTCAGGCCAAAGTGATGCAGTTATTAGATAATTTCAATAATTTACCACTGAATAATACCATGACGGAATTTAATAAATCGTTAGCTTCAACTCAGCGCTTAATGAATTCATTAAATCAAATTATGGCAAGTAATGAAATGCAAAATATGCCTGGCGATTTACAAGAAACGTTAAGAACGTTAAACGAAACTCTGAAAGGTATACAACCAGGTTCAGAACTTAATAAGCAAATGAATGAAAGTCTGCAAAAAGTTCAGCAAATGATGGATGAATTAACACCATTACTTAATACACTTAATGATAAAAGTAATGCGTTGATTTTCTCTGCTCCAAATAAGAAAGACCAAGAACCGAAAGCGAAAGGTAAAAAGTAATGAATAAAATGATGCGAAATTTCCTTATAACATTTTGTGGAACTGCATTTATGTTACTCGTTGGCTGTTCAGCAAACACGGAAAATAAAAGTTATTTCCAATTAGCTAGTAATTTGCCTGTTCAAACACCAAAAACAATGAAATCAACTAATCGTTTTATAAAGATCGATTCCATTGATGTAGCCAGTTTCTTAAATAAATCTGGTATTGTTTTGCAAACAGAAGATATCAAATATGTTACAGCTATAAATAATCTATGGGTTTCGACGCTTTCTCAACAGCTTGAAGAACGATTAGTACAAGATTTAAGTTTGTTACTGCCAGATTATTTGATTTCGAGTAAGTCGCTAGCAACTCCAACATTAACCGTTAAACTTTTTATTGATGGTTTTCATGGTGGTTACAATGGAGATGCGATTATAAAGGGGCGTTGGATTGTTACAAACAATAAAAACCATATCGAAACAAAACCATTTGAACGACATATTCCATTAGCCAAAAATGGTTATGATGCTTTAGTTAAAGCGTTGTCAAAAGGATGGCAAGAAGAAGAGCAAGATTTTGCTAATTCTATAAGATATTAAATTAATAAAACATTCCGCCACCATTCTGGCGGAATGTTTCAATAATAGTAGATCACAACATCTGCTTGAACCGATCAAATACCTTATCATCAATTTCAACCCATTTGCGAACACTATTAATAAAAGCAATTTTATCAGCCTTTAATAATTCATCGATTAAAATTGTTTTTTCAATTATTTGTTTTTGATCCAAATAAAATTGTCGCATAGTACCAGCCAATAATCCCGATTTAATTTTAGGTGTAACCCATTGATTATTAATTAACAGCACAAGATTACCGTTTACAAATTCAGTTATTTCATTGTTTTGATTAAAATTAACATATTCTTTACCTATCGTTAGTTGCGGAAAATGTTCACGGTTTGATGTTTTGTGATACAAATAGATATTTTTATTATTCACACATTGTGGTGCGAGTGTGATTTCATTGATTTCCATTGGTACGTTAATAATGTCTTTGCTAATATCACATCGACCATCTTGTTGTAGTAAAATTCTGACCTTACAAATACTTTCACATTCTGTATTGGCTAATTTAATCAATTGCAATTTGATGGAATCAATATCACATTTAAAATCAAAATAGCATGCAGAATTAGCAAGTCTAGTTAAATGTTCATCAAGTAATAAAAATTGCCCTTTTTCTAACAGTAATGATTCAATAAGATATTGGGGGATCCTTGCTGTGCGGTTTAATATAGCGGTTTTTGCTAAGATTTCACTATATTCATCGTTTGATGTTGAATCCCAAGTTATTCCACCGCCAACACCATAATGCATCTGCTGATTGTGAATTGTTAATGTACGAATGGGTATATTAAATATTGCAGTTTTCATATAGGGAGTAATGTAACCTATGGTTCCACAATATACGCCTCTAGGTGAATTTTCAGTGTCTGCAATGATTTGCATTGTGCTTGTTTTAGGTGCTCCAGTAATTGAACCACAAGGAAACAATGCTTGAAAAATTTGATATAAACTGACCTGTTCAGCCAACTCGGCTTGAATGGTTGAGGTCAACTGCCAAACGGTAGGGTATTTTTCGGCAGAAAATAATTTTGGGACAACGACCGAGCCAGCTTTAGCAATTCGGCTTAAATCATTACGTAGTAAATCAACAATCATCATATTTTCAGCCTGATTTTTCTCAGAAAATAATGTCTCTAACTGTTGTTTATCATGGTGAATATTTAAACCTCGAGCGGCAGTTCCTTTCATCGGTTTTGTTGTGATAGTTTGATTATCTAACTTAAAAAATAGTTCAGGAGAAATCGATAAAATCTGATAATTTTCAAATTCAAGATAAGCACAATAACTCGCTTGGTTATTTTCTTGTAAAAATTTGTAATACTCATAGGCATTATCATTAAATGGTGCACTAAATTGAATCGTGTAGTTGGTTTGATACGTATTTCCCGATTCAATCTGCCCACGAATATAGTCAATTTTTTGGTTATATTCTTCGATTGAAGTGTCACATTTTAAATCGAAATGACAAGGTTTGTAATCACTTTTTGTTAATGATTCAACTGTTGAATAATCTTGATAAATTCCAAATAATAGTACAGGTAGTGCATCATCTGATTTTTGGATATTCTTGGTTTTATTTACTTGATTAAATCCCATTGCACTTTCATAAGCAAGATAACCAACCGCATAAAAACCTTGCTGTGTGAACTTTTCGATTGCATCTAATTGTTGTTTAACCGTGGTGTAATCGTTGGATCTCAAAATCGTAATAGGATCAGAAAAACATTTCTGTTGACCTTCAAAATCAATATAAACTTTCATATTAATATTACTCATAAATAAAATTATGAATCATTTGTAAACCTGATTCTGTTTTAATTGCTTCTGGATGAAATTGCACGGATTCAATGGGTAATGTTTTATGTCGTAATCCCATAATTAATCCTTGTTTGTTACGAGCGGTAACCATGAGAGGTGACTTTATATGAGATAAATTATCGTCAGCAATTAAAGAGTGATAGCGAACTACAGAAAGAGGGTTTTTAATGCCTCTAAATAATCCTTGACCATCATGAATAATTTCATCGATTTTACCGTGCATAGGCATAGGTGCTTTGCAAATGGAATAGCCATAATACTGTGCAATTGTTTGATGACCTAAACAGATACCTAATATTGGACAACAATTGGCAAATTCGGCAATCACTGTTAGTGATATTCCAGCATTATCGGGCGTTCCTGGACCAGGAGAAATAATTATTTTAGAAAAGGTTAGCTCTTTTATTTGTTCAACGGTCATTTCATCATTTTTTATCACTTGGACTTTTGCACCCAATCGGCATAAATAATCGTAAATATTGAACGTAAAAGAATCATAGTTATCTATTAATAGTATCAAAATATCTTCCATTAATTAAAAAAAGAATTTTTTGTCAACTTGGTGATTATGGAAATCATCATTATAAATGACAAGTCACCATTGCCGGCATTATGATTAAAAATTTCATTTCATTGTTTGATTAATCAAGCTAGGTTTAGTTTAAATCTAACTATTATTGACGCCATTATACAAGCAAGAAGAACTAATAAGAGATGATTACTAACTTAATATTACTTTATTCCTATTTTTTTACTTAAACGTACCCATAACCTGAAACTTTTTGACAAAAATACCTTCTTTTTGTGATGACTCTCACAAAAGCCTACAGCTATTCTTGTATGGTAGTATATTTTATTATATTTTCCCTAAATTCAATCAACATAGGCTTTATTTAATAAAAACAACAAACAAATTAGACGTTTTTATGACTCCTTTTTTGATTGAATTATTAAACTCACCAAAACTAAACATTAATAAAAGTTTCGACAGGTCTATTTATGTGAGGATACGAATATGCAAAAAATAACATTTGAAGAAATGAAAACGACTATAAAAAAAGCATTTCTTAATGCTGGATTATCTGAATCACAAGCAGAAATATGTGCACATATACATACCGAATCTACTTCTGACGGGGTTTATTCCCATGGGTTAAATCGTGTCGCTCGTTTTGTTGATTATGTCAATAAAGGTTGGGTAGATATTAACGCTAAACCTAGTTTAGTTAAATCACTGGGTGCGCTTGAAGTTTATGATGGAAATCAAGGGATCGGAATAACAAATGCACTTTTTGCTTTAGATAAAGCAATTGAATTAGCTAAAAAACATGCTGTTGGCATTATTGGATTACGTAATACAACGCATTGGATGCGAGGCGGAACTTACGGTTGGAAAGCTGTAGAAAAGGGATTTGCAGCAATGTGTTGGACAAATATTGAATCGTGTATGCCTGCGTGGGGAGCAAAAAATACACGTTTAGGCAATAATCCATTCGTGATGGCAGTGCCGAGTTCAGATGGTTCAATCGTTGTTGATATGGCGATGTCACAATATGCATATGGTAAGCTTCAAGTCACTCGCTTAAAAGGTGAGAAACTTCCGTTTCCAGGAGGTTATGACAAAGATGGAAAATTAACTGATGATCCAGGATCAATAGAAGAATCAATGCGAATTCTACCAACTGGATATTGGAAAGGGTCAAGTATGGCTATCGTATTAGATGCAATGGCTGCACTTTTATCGATGGGCAATCCAACTAATGAAATTGATAAGATTCAAAAAGGAAGCTGTACTGGTGCTAGTCAGATTTTTATGGTATTTGACCCATCTCAATTAGGTGGCAAAGAATTTAACGAACAGATGGTTAATAGTATTACTCAATATGTTAATACATCAACACCGGCTGAAGGACAAAAAGCAGTTTTTTATCCAGGTGAATTATCAATAAAAACACGTAAAGATCATCTAACCAATGGTATTCCTGTTGATACTGAAGTGTGGCGTGAAGTGGTTTCATTAGCAAATTAGCTGAAATCAAAATTAATAATTAAAAAATATATAGCGAATCATTAATTTTTACGCCAAACGACGAATTGATTAAAAAGGAATAGAATATGAATAATGCGGTTAGTGACAAGAAAAAAGTGACGATTCCAATCGCTATCGGTTATGGTTTAACAGATATTATGGGGGGTGGCGCCTTTACCATCATTGGAGCATGGTTACTCTTTTTTTATACCACCTTTGTAGGATTAACGCCTATTGAGGCAGCATCTATTGTGGCAATTGCAAGAATTGTTGATGCAATCGTTAGTTTATTTATGGGTAGTTTTACCGATAATTTTTACAAATATAAATTAGGACAAAAATTTGGTAGAAGACGGTTTTTCTTACTAATTGGTTCTCCTCTTATGTTGATTTATGTTTTACTTTGGATAACAGGGATGAATTATTGGTTTTATTTAACCGTATATCTAGTATTTGAAATTGTTGCAGCTATTGTATTGATTCCTTGGGAGACATTACCCTCAGAAATGACTAAAGATTATAATGATCGAACCAAATTATCTACAGGCCGGATGTTTTTATCTGCAAGTGGAACTTTCTTAGCAACTTTAGTGCCGGGTATTTTAATTCATAATTTTGGTGAAAATAACGCTTACGCTTATTTTATTAATGGACTTTTCTTCGCGATTATTTTTGCTGTTTGTGTATTTATTTCATATAAAGTTACGTGGGAACGAGAGCTGACTCCAGAGATGTTGAAGCATCAAGAACAAGGTGTGAACAAAAAGAGTTTTTCTGAAAAAGTAAGTGCTGTTAAACAACTAGTTAAGGATTATGTATCTACATTTCATATTAAAGCTTTTCGTCGTCATTTAGCTATCTATTTATTTTCATTTACAGCAAAAGATATTTTTAATACGGTTTTTGTCTTCTTTTGTGTCTATTGTTTATGTGTCTCTTCGTCATTTGCTGGAGGACTATTATCGTTAAGTATTATAGGGTTACCAATAACATTATTGGCTGGTGTTGCAATGGTAAAATACGGTCCAGGAAAGCTGTATGTTTTCTCTTATACAACTATGATCATCTGTATTCTTGGTTTTTATGCAATATATATAGTCGATCCGTCATCCAAAATCTGGTGGTTGTATATTATAGCGATTTGTTATCAAGCTGGTCGATGTATTTTAGAATTTACCCCATGGAATGTGTTCCCATTTATTCCTGATATTGACGAAATGCTCACCAGACAACGTCGAGAAGGTTTATTTGCTGCTGTAATGACATTTGGTCGCAAAACAACGGTTGCTATTGCAACGTTTATTGTGGGATTAATTCTACAAAAGGGTGGCTTTGTGCAAGGAAGTACTCAACAAAGTGCTGAAGCAATAAATACCATAAGTATTTTATTTGTTGGTGGTACAGTTGGTTTATTATTAATTGCGTTAATTTATGCTTTAACCTTTAAGTTAAATAAACAAACTCACACAATTTTGGTCGCAGAAATAGAACGTTTAAAAAATAATGGTTCAAAAAATGATGTTTCAGAACAGACACGTAAAGTTGTTGAAAATCTTACTGGTCATAAATATGAACATTTGTGGCGAGATAAATAATGCAATGATGAGGAGATACATCTTCGCTCATGATAAATATTGTTATCTTTAAGATCCTCTATCAAATCTGATATTTATAAATATTTTTATAAAAAAATGTAATATTGATTCAATACTACATTTTTTTATCTATCCCAAATATATCAATAATTAATTTTGATAATCTTGTTTAAAATCAACTTAATAATCTGATGATAATTATCTGATTAACTATTTTTTCAGCATTCCAATCTATAGTTAAAACATTTGCTAAACCTCAATTTCTTTACGATCTCTCCTCCTTAGTGTGATCTTTCTCACAAAAACATTCTAATCTACTTGTATGGTAGTATTGGATCGATTAATTTGATGTTGCACTAATTATTAACGAGGTATTCAATGAAAATTGTAAAAGCAGAAGTTTTTGTATGTAGTCCGGGTCGAAACTTTGTCACATTAAAAATAACCACCGATGAAGGCGTTTATGGTGTTGGTGATGCAACACTTAACGGGCGAGAATTATCAGTAGCATCTTATCTTAAAGATCACCTTTGCCCTCAACTTATTGGGCGTGATCCTCATCAAATTGAAGATATTTTCCAATATTTTTATAAAGGAGCTTATTGGCGTCGTGGTCCAGTGACAATGTCAGCGATATCGGCAATTGATATGGCGTTATGGGATATCAAAGGTAAAGTTGCCAATATGCCGCTTTATCAATTATTAGGTGGTGCTTCACGTACTGGCGTGATGGTGTATTGCCATACCACTGGTAAAGATATCGAAGAAGCGTTAGATGATTATGCTAAACATAAAGAGATGGGTTTCAAAGCAATCCGAGTCCAATGCGGTATACCCGGAATGAAAACGACTTATGGTCAAAGTAAAGGGAAAAATCTTGCATACGAACCCGCTACGCGTGGCAATTATCCTGAAGAACAGTTTTGGGCAACGGATAAATATTTAGACTTTACGCCAAAATTATTTGAAGCAGTGCGAAACAAATTCGGTTTTAACGAACATCTATTGCATGACATGCACCATCGCTTAACCCCAATTGAAGCTGCGCGTTTTGGTAAAAGTATTGAAGATTATCGTCTATTTTGGATGGAAGATCCTACACCGGCTGAAAATCAAGAATGCTTCCGTTTAATTCGTCAACACACTGTAACACCCATTGCTGTTGGTGAAGTATTTAACAGCATTTGGGACTGTAAACAACTTATTGAAGAACAGCTCATTGATTACATTCGAACCACAATAACTCATGCTGGTGGTATCACTCACATGCGTCGAATAGCTGATTTTGCTGCGCTTTATCAAGTTAGAACTGGCTCTCATGGACCATCTGATTTATCACCAATCTGTCATGCCGCAGCACTACATTTTGATATGTGGGTGCCTAACTTTGGTGTTCAAGAATTTATGGGTTACTCAGAACAGATGTTAGAAGTCTTTTCTCCAAATTGGACTTTCAATGATGGTTATATGCATCCAAGTGACAAACCAGGTTTGGGAATCGATTTTGATGAAAAACTAGCCGCTAAATATCCATACAACCCCGCTTATTTGCCAATTGCTCGTTTAGAAGATGGCACTTTGTGGAATTGGTAAGTTAAAGGAGTTTATATGAAAAGTATTGCAATAAAACAACCCAATGAATTAGTAATCGAGGAACGTGAAGTTCCTCAACCTAAATCAGGTGAGGTTAGAGTAAGAGTAAAATTAGCTGGTATTTGTGGTTCAGATAGTCATATTTACCGCGGACATAATCCTTTTGCTAAATATCCAAGAGTAATTGGGCATGAATTTTTTGGGGTGATTGATGCTGTTGGAGAGGGGGTTGATCAATCTAGAATCGGTGAGCGTGTTTCTGTTGATCCTGTAATTAGCTGTGGATGTTGTTACCCTTGTTCAGTTGGTCGTCCTAATGTTTGTTCCTCTTTAACTGTTTTGGGTGTTCATCGTGATGGCGGATTCAGTCAATATGCCGTTGTACCAAGTAAAAATGCTTATGTGATACCAAATGAAATCAATGATGAATTTGCTGTAATGATAGAGCCTTTCACAATAGCTGCTAATGCAACTGCACAACTAAAACCGACCCAAAATGATGTTGCATTAATTTATGGTGCAGGCCCAATGGGATTAACTTCAGTGCAAGCCCTGAAAGGTGTGTATAACGTTAAAGAAGTTATTGTTGTCGATCGTATTGATGAACGTTTAGCTATGGCAAAAAGTAGTGGTGCTGATCGGACTATTAATAACACATCATTATCATTAAAAGATGAATTAGATAAATTGAATATCAAACCAACGGTAATCATTGATGCCGCTTGTCATCCTTCAATTTTGCAAGAAGCAATTACAATTGCATCGCCAGCCGCAAGAATTCTCATTATGGGTTTTTCAAGCGATCCATGTCAAATAACACAACAAGGTATTACCAGTAAAGAGCTTTCTATTTTCTCTTCACGACTCAATGCAAACAAATTCCCAATCGTCATTGATTGGTTAAATAAAAAATTAATTGATCCTAACAAACTGATTACTCATCGATTTGATTATACGGATGTGGTTCAGGCAATCCAAACTTTCGAAAAAGATCAGAAACAGTGTTGCAAGGTTTTATTGACTTTTAGTTAGGTCAATTTTTATAAACTAAATGATAAGTGAGAGCGAGTAAAATATGAATAAGATAGGAAATAATAAAAGTGAAAGAAATACTTCAGATTTAGTTAAAGCTGCTGTTTCTGGTTGGCTTGGAACCGCATTAGAGTTTATGGATTTCCAATTATATTCTTTAGGTGCTGCACTTGTATTTCATGAAATATTTTTCCCTGAACAATCAGCGATTATGGCATTGATATTAGCGATGGGAACTTATGGCGCTGGATACGTTGCACGTATTGTTGGCGCTTTTGTTTTTGGCCGCATGGGTGATGCAATTGGTAGAAAGAAAGTATTATTTATCACTATCACTATGATGGGTATTTGTACCACATTGATAGGTTTTTTACCCACCTATGCTCAAGTCGGTATTTTAGCGCCATTAATGTTAGTTGTTTTGCGTATTATTCAAGGATTAGGTGCTGGTGCAGAAATTTCTGGTGCTGGCACTATGCTCGCAGAGTATGCGCCAAAAGGAAAACGAGGAATTGTTTCTTCACTTGTTGCGATGGGTACTAACTGTGGGACTTTAAGTGCGACAGCAATTTGGGCAATTATGTTTTTTATACTAGATAAAGATCAACTCATATCTTGGGGGTGGCGAGTACCATTTATTGCCAGTGTCATTGTTATGATCTTTGCCATTTGGCTCCGAATGAATTTAAAAGAGAGCCCTGTTTTTGATGATGTAAATGATGCAACAGCAAAAACAAGTAATGAAAAACCAGCAATTAAACATATTTCATTATTGGAGATGTGTAAAAGTAAATCTTTTTGGTTAGCAACGGGGTTACGCTTTGGTCAAGCTGGGAATTCTGGTTTAATTCAAACTTTTTTAGCCGGTTACTTAGTACAAGCATTGTTATTTGAGAAAAGCATACCAACTGATGCTTTAATGATCAGTTCAATTGTTGGTTTTTTCACAATTCCTTTCTTAGGTTGGTTATCCGATAAGATTGGGCGTCGCGTACCTTATATAATTATGACTTTATCAGCAATTATTCTTGCTTATCCAATGTTATCTATTATTGTTGATAAAAATCATTCAGTGAGTACCATTATGTTATGTTTGATTGTTATTCATAACGTTGCGGTATTGGGACTGTTTGCATTAGAAAACATCACAATGGCAGAAATGTTTGGCGCGCGTAATCGATTTACTCAAATGGCGATATCTAAAGAAGCAGGTGGACTTATTGCGGTAGGATTTGGTCCAATATTAGCGGGAATTTTCTGTAAAATGGTTAACGATTGGTGGCCAATTGTTGTTATGATTATTATCTATTCTTGTATTGGTTTAGTTTCTGCGATTTTTATGCCTGAGGTAAAAGATCGTAATTTAGCTGATTTAAAAGATGCAGCAGAATAAAAAAATGGGAAAAATAATGAAATTATCAAATCAAACTTTATCACAACTACCTGAAGCGGTAGTTGTACCAAATTATGATAGAAATCAGCTTAAAACTAAAATCGTTCATCTTGGTTTTGGTGCTTTTCATCGTGCTCATCAAGCTGTATTTGCCGATATTTTAGCTGCCGAACATGGTAGTGATTGGGGATACTGTGAAGTCAATTTAATTGGTGGTGAAAAACAAATCGCTGATCTTAAAGAACAAAATTATCTATTTAGTGTTTGTGAAATGTCCTATGATAACTGGTCTACTCGAGTGGTGGGGGTCGCCAAAGAAGCATTACATGCAGATATAGATGGTATAGCAAAAATTTTAGAGGTTATGACGCGTCCAGAAATCGCAATTATATCAATAACTGTCACTGAAAAAGGTTATTGCTATTTACCCGCGACAGCATCAATTGATATCAATAATGTCCTTATTCAACACGACATTGACAATCCAACTCATCCTAAAAGTGTGCCGGGGGTCATTGTTGAAGCTTTACGTATTCGTAAAGAAAAAGGCTTGAAACCTTTTTCGGTCATGTCTTGTGACAATATGCCAGAAAATGGTCATGTAACACGTAATGTAGTTTCGGCTTTAGCAAAAATAAGGGATGCAAACTTATCCCAATGGATTGAAAAAAATGTCAGCTTTCCATCTACTATGGTTGACCGTATTGTGCCAGCAGTAACGCCAGATACAATAACAAAAATACAAAAGCAATTGGGGGGCATTGACGATCTTGCAGGTGTTGCTGGTGAGCCATTCAAGCAATGGGTAATTGAAGATAATTTTGTCGCAGGTCGTCCAGAATGGCAAAAATCGGGTGCAGAGTTAGTCAATGATGTTTTACCGTATGAAGAAATGAAATTACGCATGCTAAATGGCAGTCACTCCTTTTTTGCCTATCTAGGGTATTTGGCAGGATATTTACACATAGATGAATGTATGCAAGATCCCCATTATGTAAAAGCGGCTCGTCACCTTATGTTACAAGAACAAGCAACGACCTTACGCGTAAAAGGGGTTGATTTATCTGCTTACGCAGATTCGTTACTGGATCGTTATCGTAACACAGGCCTTAAACATCGTACTTGGCAAATTGCCATGGATGGTACATTAAAATTACCACAACGTATGCTTGATTCAGTTCGTTATCATTTAGCCAATAATACACCATTTGATTGTTTGGCTTTAGGTATTGCTGCTTGGATGCGATACGTTAGTGGTATCGATGATAATGGTAAAAATATTGAAATTAGTGATCCGGCCGCAGAGCAACTAAAAGAGTTGGTATCAAACAGTCCCGATAATGAAGAGCGAGTCAAAGCATTATTATCATTGACGCATGTTTTTGGAAATGATTTATCTAATAATCAACATTTTATAGTTCAGGTTACCAACGCTTATTTATCTTTAAGAGATAAAGGTGCTAAACAAACCGTTCAACAATTAGCACAAAGTTTTTAACACAACTAACAATAATTAATAAAACACAAAGTGTAATAACCAGTAATGGTATTACACTTTTCTAACTGTCTAAATATAAAGCAGCGCCTAATTTATTATTATGGGTATTTATCAAAAAAACTTTTCTTATGCTTAAAAATCACCTACTATTCTTAATTATTTATTCTTTTAAATAAGATGGTATATGTTTAAATCTATCGACTTAAATATTTCTGAACCTGTTAATCAACAAATTTATCGTACATTACGAAAAGCTATTATTACCTGTTATGTATTACCAGGTGTTTTACTTTCAGAAAAAGAAATTTCCAGTCAATTCAATGTTTCTCGCCAACCTGTCCGTGAAGCATTTATTAAACTAGCTGAAGCAGGTCTTGTACAAATTCTTCCCCAACGTGGCACATTTGTAACGAAAATTTCTATCAAGAAAGTGATGGATGGGCAATTTATCCGTGAAGCAGTTGAATGCGCCATCATCAAGCGGGCAGCTATAGAGATTAGCCAATCAGACATTTTACTGTTGCAAAAAAATCTTGCGGAACAAAAACAAGCCAATGAACGTAAAGACATAAGCTATTTTTTGGAAAAAGATGACGAATTTCATCAAATATTAATGAATGTAATTGATTGTCCTATGGCATGGCAAACAGTTGAAAATATCAAAGCAATGATGGATAGAGTTAGATATTTAACATTAGAAGATGTCTCTCCACCGGAAGATCTAGTTAAACAACATGAAAAAATTTTAATTGCACTGGAAAATCATGATCCAGAGCTTGCAGCACAAGCTTTACATGAACATTTGTCGGCGATTCTACAAACTATAACAATCGTGTCGCAGCAAAAAAATGAATGGTTTGTTGATTAATACTGATATTATCTTATCTTTTTTTATTGTAAAACCTGATTATTTATTAAATTTTGTATTCATATCTTTAGCTTATTTAGTTAAAAAAATTAATAAAATTACTGGTTATAATTATCACGCTATAATGTTTTTTGATTTGAAAAACCTAGGTAAGGTTGTAATATGATTAAACAAGTAAAAATTCAAGTGAGTGGACGGGTGCAAGGGGTTGGATTTCGTTTTTTTACTCATCAACAAGCAAAAAAGCTGGGTTTATTTGGCTACGTTAAAAATTTGGATAATGGTGATGTTGAAATTCTTATTCAAGGCGATAGTTTACAAATAACTAAATTTACTGAGTGGCTTAACCAAGGGGGACCTTCTTCTGCCCGCATTAGCAATCTTAATATTTGTGAATTAGCACCTAAAAACGATCTAACTTCTTTTAATATCCGATATTAGTTTATTTAAATAAGTTAATCTTAGATGATTTTTAATGGTAGTCACCCAGTTTCTCTAAATAATACTTAGATGGTTAATTAATATAAAATATTATTAAATTTGCTTTTAACGCTTACGTAAATAACCTAAAACACGAAAGGCATCTATTTTCCATAATCCATCTTTGTAAACTAGTGGAAACGTAGCTCGACTACTGGCAGTAGGGCCGGGATTTTGCTGAACGATCTCAATATCAGTGTCAGTAACTTTACTGATGATGGCTACATGACCATATCTAGACCAACCTAAAACAATAATATCGTCAACTTGAGGTTTAGTGGGGGAGCCATTATGGAATTGAAGTAAATTCCGTTTAGGATTGAGAGCTCCATCTGGTATCGAATCATCAAAAAAATCTTTAGCATGGCCATAACTGTCAGGCATTTTATGATTAAACCGTTCGTAATAGTAACGTTTAATAAACTCAACACACTGATACTTTAACCCTAAATTATAACCATCTTTTGCTACATTTCTACCATTTACATGGTTTACTGCACCATTATAATAAACTTTAACACCATTAAATTCATCAACAACCATGCCAATTTTACTTTCATCAACATTTAAATCAGCATAAACAAAATGATAAAAACCAATACCCAATAACATTACTAAAACAATTATTGAAAAAACAATTTTTTTAAAGCTTAATAACATCTGGGGTCCCTTTTACATATCTTTTTTATCTTAAAAACGAAGAATGTTCTAATCCTTGAATGTGTTATATATTATCATTAAAAGTTATCTGTTTTATAGTAAAAAGAAAATTTATAAGTAAATTATCAATATTTTCAATTATTATTTTGAGATTACTTAACTTCTTTTAATGTCAGATATTAATTTAATAAAAAATAAAGTAAAATAACCAAATTACAGAACTTAAAGATAACGATTTATCCTTGTTATTGATTAAACTTATTCGTGTGATAAAAATATGCTATGAATAAAAAAAATTTAATCTATATCTTACTTATCATTGTGGTGGTTGGTGTTTATTATAATTATCAGAAAGATGATGATTCAGATTCAATGTCAACAATCAGCTTATCGGATACGCCGATATATCAAAGTGATGATATGATAACAAATATTTATGACATATCAGGAGAGATCATCTATAAAATTGAATCAGTTAAAGTAAGACATTATGATGAATCAAATAATACTGAATTTGATTTACCCAATTTGACTATTTATGATCGGGAACATTCCGCTACATGGAATATTCACTCTCAAAAAGCAACGTTAACCAATGATAAATTGATTTATCTTAATCAAAATGTTCAATTAGATAATTTAACTACTGGCGCTCAATTAAAGCATGTATTAACGGATAATGCCATTATTGATTTAACGACCCAAAATGTCACCTCTAAAGATCTTGTTACTATTAAAGGGGTTGGTTTTTTTTCAACGGGGCAAGGATTAATTGGAAATTTACGGACAAAAACTGCAAATATACTTGAAAATATAAAAACTTATTACAACACTGAGGCAAAATAAAAAAATGAGATTGCAAAAACGGTTTATTTATCCATTATTTTTTATGTTATCTATTTCATATGGGTGTTTTGCCGATGAGCCAAATACATCAACATCTGAAGAACAACATGATAAAAAGATGTTAGTTAATAATAAACCTATTACTATAGATGCTAATAATCAGCAGATTGATATTGAAAAAAATATCATAACATTTAGTGGTAATGTGCAAATAATTCAAGATGGTTTAACTATTTTAGCCGATAAAGTGATAGTGACTGATATGCAGGATTCCACAAAACAGAAAATTACAGCGTATGGTAATCCAGTCAATTTTAAACAAATTTTACCTCAAAATAATAAAGTTGTGACAGGGCATTCTGAGCAAATTATCTATGATGTTAAACAAAATATTGTCACCTTACGGAACAACGCAGAGTTATTTCAGCAGGATAATCACGTGGTTAGTTCAATCATTTCTTATAATGTAAAACAACAGTTGATACTTGCCCAACCCAAAAATGGTCGAGTAAAAAGCACTATTATTCCTAGCCAAGTTAAAGAGATAAATAAATAAAATGTCAATTTTAAAAGCGGAAAATTTAGCCAAAATTTACAAGAAACGTCGTGTGGTTGAAGATGTCAGTTTAACTGTAAACTCAGGTGAAATTGTTGGTTTATTAGGACCTAATGGTGCTGGTAAAACCACCACTTTTTATATGGTTGTTGGTATAGTAACTTTAAATGCGGGTAAAATATTTCTTGATGATCATGATATAAGTATATTGCCTCTACATGAACGAGCCCAAAAGGGTATTGGATATTTACCGCAAGAAGCGTCAATTTTCAGAAAACTCTCGGTTATTGACAATATTATGGCTATTTTAGAAACACGCAATGATATTGATAAAAGGGAAAAAATTGACCGAGCAGAAGAACTTCTTGAAGAATTTCATATCACCCATATACGTGACAGTATCGGACAATCTTTATCAGGTGGTGAAAGACGTAGAGTTGAAATTGCCAGAGCGTTAGCGGCTAATCCTAAATTCATTTTACTTGATGAACCTTTCGCTGGGGTTGATCCTATATCGGTTATTGATATTAAAAATATCATTAAGCATTTACGTGATAGAGGACTTGGTGTATTAATCACGGACCATAATGTGCGCGAAACGTTAGATGTTTGTGAACGTGCTTATATTGTAAATAAAGGACATTTAATTGCTGAAGGTTCACCAAGTGATATCTTAAGTAACGAATATGTTAAACGCGTTTACTTAGGAAATGAATTTAGATTATGATAAGACCCAGTTTACAACTGAAAATTTCTCAACAGTTGTCAATGACACCTCAACTTCAACTAGCCATTCGATTGTTGCAGTTGTCAACGTTAGAACTACAGCAAGAAATTCAAACGGCACTTGAAAATAATCCATTACTTGAGATTGCAGATCAATATGATGAAGTAAATATTGAGAAAATTGAGTTAAATGAAAATGTTGACACTCGTGAAGCCTTAGATAGCCGAGAAATTCCAGACGACATCCCACTTGATGCATCATTAGATGATATTTATACGGCAGGTACGCCTTCTGGAACTCATTCTGATTATCGTAATGATGAGTTACCGGTTTACCAAGGTGAAACCCATGAAACATTATATGACTATTTAAAATGGCAACTTGATTTAACCCCTTTTAGCGACATTGATCGTGCCATTGCTGTGTCAATTATTGATGCGATTGATGACAGAGGTTATTTAACTGTTTCATTAGATGAAATCTTGGAAGAACAAGGTAATGATGAGATTGAACTTGAAGAAGTTGAAACTGTTTTAAAACGAATTTGGCATTTTGACCCAATCGGTGTTGGTGCCAGAACGCTGCAAGAGTGTTTATCTATCCAAATCCAATATTTGACGCCACCAACATTTGTTAAGCAAATCATTGATGACTATCTTGATTTATTGGCAGTTCGGGATTATCGAACATTAAAAAAAATGTTGAATGCAACAGATGAACAACTTAAAGAATCTATCGATTTTATTCAGCATTTACAGCCTTATCCGGGTGATTCGGTTAATACCACTTCCCCAGATTATGTGATTCCAGATGTATTAGTCAGAAAAATGGATGGGCGATGGGTCGTTGATTTAAATAATGACACCATGCCGACTTTACGCATTAATCAGCAATATGCAGCAATGGAAAAAATTGCCAGTCAAAGCGATAGTCAATATATAAAATCACATTTGCAAGATGCCAATTGGTTTATTAAAAGTATTGAAAATCGTAACGAAACCTTGTTGAAAGTCAGCCAATTTATCGTTGAACACCAACAAGAATTTTTTGAGCATGGTGCAGAATATATGAAACCGATGATTTTGTCGGATGTTGCTACAGCGATTGATATGCATGAATCCACGATTTCTCGTGTGACCACTCAAAAATATTTACAGTGTCCAACAGGAATATTTGAACTAAAATTCTTTTTTTCAAGCCATGTTAATACTGAATCTGGGGGCGAAGCATCGTCTACTGCTATTCGTGCTTTAATTAAAAAATATATATCCGCAGAAGACAGTAAAAAACCATTGAGCGACAGTAAATTAGTTTCAATGTTAGAAAAACAAGGGATTATTATTGCTCGAAGGACAGTGGCCAAATATCGTGAAAGTTTGTCAATTCCACCATCGAGTCAGCGAAAACAGCTTTGAGCGACAGACTAATTACAAAGCTGTTATCTAACCATTTGAATTGAGAAATCAAACAATTCTACTGGTTTCAATAATCATCATATCTGTAGTAAATGAGCCATCAGGTTGCAGTTCAAAATAGTTTTTTGTATCACTAGCAGCTGTTTCTTGATAAGCTCTAATTGCTTCCACTAATTGAGTTGGTGTACGCATGCGTTTAACCCAGGTATCAAAAGAGAGTGTTAAACGATGACGAGCAATATTATCAATAGTAAAACCAGCTTCGGTCAAAAAAGTTAACCATTCACCTGGCGTATAGTCACGAACATGTGATGTATCACGCAACGCTTCAATGGTTTGTAACCAGATATCTAATACTGGATGTCCGGGGGATACCACATCCATAATTATTAATTTGCCATTTGGTTTAGTGATCCTATGTAGTTCACGTAAACTTTTACCCACATCGTGCCAATGATGTGCGGAATAGCGACTTGCGACAATATCAAATTGACTATCAGCAAAAGGTTGCTGTTCGGCATAACCTTGTACTGTGGTTAGATTATTTAAACCTCGTTCCTTAGCTGTTTGAGAAACGACAGATAACATTTCATCGGATAGATCATAAGCGATAACGTGTTTTACATGCTGTGCGGCAATAAAACTAACATGACCTGCACCGCAACCCATATCAAGTAATTGAGCTTCAGGATAGTTAGCAAGCAAGTTAGATAAATATTGCAGATCGGGACCTTGGGCGTGAACTTTACTGGTCAAATAGGCATTAGCTTGTTCACCAAATTGCTGTTTTACATGATCGTGATGTGTTGCCATAGCGATTTCCCATAATTTGGCGCCAAAAGGGCGCCTCAAATAATTAAGCTAAAAAGGTTGGAATTTTGTTTTCAAATGCGCTAATCGCATCTTCATGCTGTAAGGTTAATCCAATATTATCCAAACCATTTAATAAACAGTGACGTTTAAATGCATCAATTTTAAATGAATATTGTTTATCGCCAGCAATCACGACTTCGTTAACCAGATCGATAGTAAATTCTATCCCTTCGTTAGCTTCAACAATTTTAAATAATTCATCAACATCTTCTTCTGATAAATTAACTAATAGTAACTGATTATTAAACGAGTTATTGTAAAAAATATCAGCAAAACTTGAACCAATGATGGTTTTAAAACCATAATCGGCAAGTGCCCATGGCGCATGTTCACGTGATGAACCACAACCAAAATTTTCGCGTGCTAATAAAATACTCGCGCCTTTATAACGTGGTTTGTTTAGTACGAAATCGGGATTTGGTTGCTGACCGGCATCATCTAAAAAGCGCCATTCATGAAATGCATGTTTACCAAAGCCAGTACGGGTTACTTTTTGTAAAAACTGTTTAGGGATAATTGCATCAGTATCAACGTTAGCCGCATCTAAAGGTACGACTAGTCCGGTATGTTTTGTAAATTTAGCCATGACAAGCCTCCTTAAAATGATTTGCGAATATCAGTAAAATGACCAGTAATAGCTGCCGCTGCTGCCATAGCAGGACTGACTAAATGCGTACGGGCATCACGACCTTGACGTCCTTCAAAATTACGGTTACTGGTTGATGCACAGCGGTCGCCCGGTGCTAACTTATCATCATTCATCGCTAAACACATTGAACAGCCCGGTAAACGCCATTCAAAACCTGCTTCAATAAAAATTTTATCTAACCCTTCAGCTTCTGCTTGCTCTCGAACAGGCCCTGATCCAGGAACGACCAATGCTTGCACTCCATCGGCAACTTTACGACCTTTAGCAATTTGAGCCGCAGCACGTAAATCTTCAATACGTGAATTAGTACATGAACCGATGAAGACTTTATTAATTTTTATGTCCGACATTTTAGTTCCAGCTGTTAATCCCATGTAAGCTAAAGCACGTTCTGCTGAATGTTTCTCGATAGGATCAGTAAAATCATTAGGGTTTGGTACTTGAGCATCAATCGAAGTTACCTGACCAGGATTAGTACCCCATGTTACTTGTGGCGCAATATCTTTACCTTCTAACGTTACAATGGTATCAAAATGAGCACCTTCATCTGTTTTTAATGTTTTCCAATAAGCGACTGCTTTGTCAAAATCTTCACCTTTTGGCGAAAATTGACGACCTTTCAAATATTCAAAGGTAACTTCATCGGGTGCGATAATGCCCGCTTTTGCGCCCATTTCAATTGCCATATTACATAATGTCATACGGCCTTCCATAGATAAGGCTTTTATTGCTTCACCACAAAACTCAACCACATGTCCAGTACCACCAGCACTCGTTGTTTTACCAATAATTGCTAAAATAATATCTTTTGCGGTAATACCATCGGCAACATGCCCTTTAACTTCAATTTTCATGGTTTTGGCACGACCCTGTTTTAGCGTTTGGGTTGCTAATACATGTTCAACTTCCGAAGTACCAATACCAAATGCCAATGCACCAAAAGCCCCGTGTGTAGCTGTATGGGAGTCACCGCATACAATGGTCATTCCTGGTAAAGTCATTCCTTGTTCTGGTCCTACCACATGAACAATACCGCGTAATGGGCTTTGTAAACCATATAATGAAACCCCAAATTCTTTGGCATTTTTATCCAGTTCGGTTAATTGAATTCGAGCCATTTCACTACAAGCACTAAGATCATTACTTTTAGTTGAAGTATTATGATCCATCGTCGCAAAAGTTTTGTTAGGTTGACGTACTTTACGATTCATGGCTCGTAAACCATCAAATGCTTGCGGGGAGGTAACTTCATGAACTAAATGACGATCGATATATAAGATAGGCGTCTCATTAGGCGCTTCGTAAACGACATGTGCATCATACAATTTTTGATACAGTGTTTTTGACATTGCTGTTTTCCTTGTTATTTCTTATAACGGGTACTAAAAAATTAACTAACATATATCATTCTCTAACAGTTAAATAATCATCAAAACCTGAAAAGGGATATTAAAGAGTGACAAGTCAATAATACTCAAATATCCCTTAATCGGATTGATCAAAAACTATTAAATAAGTTTACAAATAATATCACCCATTTCATCGGTTGAAATCGATTGCTGTTTTTGGGCAAGATCAATTGTACGATAGCCTTTTTCTAATGCTTGATTAACGGCCGTTTCAATCGCTGTAGCAATATCATCGCGTTTTAAACTGTAACGAACTAACAACGCCAATGACAAAATTTGTGCAGCAGGATTAGCTATATTTTTACCAGCAATATCTGGTGCACTACCACCAGCAGGTTCGTATAATCCAAAACCTTGCTCATTAAGACTTGCAGATGGTAACATTCCCATAGAACCAGTAATCATTGCGCATTCATCCGATAAAATATCACCAAATAAATTAGAACACAAAATTACATCAAATTGTGAAGGATCTTTTACTAATTGCATGGTGGCGTTGTCAATATACATGTGTTCAAGAGCAACATCAGGATAATTTTTTGCAACTTCTGTCACAACTTCACGCCATAAAATTGAGGTTTGTAGTACATTGGCTTTATCAACAGAAGTCACTTTTTTACGACGTAAACGCGCAGCTTCAAAGCCCATTTTAGCAATACGCTCAATTTCAAAGCGGTGATATACTTCGGTATCATAAGCTTTTTCTTGAGCACCACTGCCTTCACGGCCTTTAGGTAAACCAAAATAGATACCACCTGTTAATTCACGCATACATAAAATATCAAATCCGCGTTCTGCAATATCCGCTCGTAATGGACAAAGATCCTCTAAACCTTGGTATAAACGGGCAGGGCGCATATTAGCAAATAATTTAAAGTGTTTACGTAATGGCAATAAAGCACCACGTTCTGGTTGTTGATCTGGCGGTAGATTAGTCCATTTAGGCCCACCTACTGAACCGAATAAAATTGCATCGGCTTTTTCGCAGCCTTCTAACGTATCTTTGGGTAATGGGCAACCATGAATATCAATTGCAGCGCCACCAACATCATATTCACTGGTTGTTATAGCTAAATTATATTTTTTACGGATGACTTCAAGTACTTTATAGGCTTGTTTCATTACTTCTGGGCCAATACCGTCGCCGGGTAGTACTGCAATATGGTAACTTTGTGTCATTTTCTTATTCCTTAACAATTTAATGAATTGATTAACTTTGCTTCTTAAATCACAAGATAATATTAAACAAGATGTAATTTTTGTTTTTCTTGTGCTACCTGATTTGCTCGATAAACATTATTTAAAACATTAATTAATGCTAATGCCGATGCGTGAACAATATCGGTAGCTAATCCTACACCATGGAAATTGCGCCCTTTATATTCTGCAACAATATCAACTTGACCTAAAGCATTTTCGCCTTGCCCTTTGGACGCGAGTTGATATTTAACAATTGCTATAGGCTCATTAGTAATACGATTTATTGCTTGATATACAGCATCAACAGGACCATTACCCGTTGCTGCATCGGAAAATTTTTTATCCCCAACGATTAGGCTAACCGAAGCTGTTGAGACAACTGTTGAGCCGGATTGGACATTAAAATAATCCAAAACATAATGCTCTTTGTCATCTTTTAGTTGATTAATAAAGATAAGTGCTTCAAGGTCGTAGTCAAAGACTTGCCCTTTTTTATCGGCAAGTTCTAGAAATGCTTCATAGACTTGATTTAAGTTATAGTCCTTATCATGATAACCAAGTTCTTCTAAACGGTGTTTCACAGCGGCTCTTCCTGAGCGTGAAGTTAGATTCAATTGAATTTGGTTTAATCCAATTGATTCAGGTGTCATGATTTCATAAGTTTCGCGGTTTTTTAATACCCCATCTTGATGAATTCCTGATGAGTGTGCAAAGGCATTACTACCAATAACCGCCTTATTAGACGGTATTGGTGTATTAGTAATTTGGCTTACGATTTGGCTGGTACGATATATTTCTTGATGATTGATATTAGTGTGAACATTTAAAATATTTTGACGAACTTTAATCGCCATAATCACTTCTTCTAAGGCTGTATTGCCCGCTCGTTCACCTAAACCATTCATCGCGCCTTCAATCTGCCTAGCGCCTTCTTGAATCGCGCTAATCGAGTTAGCCACCGACATGCCCAAGTCATCATGACAATGAACAGAGATAATCGCTTTATCAATGTTCGGGACACGTTCAAATAAGGTACGAATAATGCCACCAAATTGATAAGGGATAGTATAACCGACAGTATCCGGAATATTGATCGTTGTTGCCCCTGCTTGAATTGCTGCTTCAACAATCCGACATAAGTTATCAATTGGGGTACGGCCTGCATCTTCACAAGAAAACTCCACATCATTAGTATAATTACGTGCACGTTTAATACAGTGCACAGCCCTATCAATGACATCTTCAAATGTCATTTTTAATTTGTCTTGCACATGTAAGGTTGAAGTAGCCATAAAAGTATGGATTCGAAATTGATCAGCAACTTTTAAGGCTTCTGCTGCAACGTCAATGTCTTTGTCAATACAACGAGATAGTGCACAAACACGACTATCTTTTATTGTTTTTGCGATAGTTTGCACCGATTCAAAATCACCAGGAGATGAAATAGGAAAACCAACTTCCATAATATCAACATGCATTCTTTCTAACGCAAGCGCTATTTGTAATTTTTCTTTAACACTTAAACTGGCTTGTAATGCTTGTTCGCCATCGCGTAATGTTGTATCAAAAATAATGACTTGATCGCTCATTGTTTTATCCTTTGTATATTCTAGCGCTATTGCGATATTTCAAGTTAAGAAAACAAAAAACCCGCACTTTAGCGCGGGTTCTTGTTAATTAGTCGAGTTATTTAATAAATTATCTTTACTCCACACACAAGGTATCCGCGCAATAAGATGCGAGGAGGAGAGTGAGTAAAAGGTAATTTGTTTTAATCATTAAAACTCTCTAACTGGTTAATTTAAATTGGTCAAAATACTATCAATAGTTTTATCAAATAATAGTTTAAATGTCAAGATTAATATTTATAGAGTATTACTTTTAACGTACTAATTATTGGGTAAAAATTTGGTATGCATTAATAACAGTTGTTCATTATTATTAGCCATGCTAGTTTACCTATTTAATGGATTTTTTATGTAATCCTATACAGAGATATCATTTAAGCAACAATTACATTATAATTGAACAAAATGTGTGCACAATATTAATCAATGTTTATTAAAAACATACTCATTATTTGAGCTAGTTTAATTGTTATCCAATTCATAAATTTGACAAGCGTATCTAATTAATCTAATTTTAAAAATCTTTAAGTTACCTTTCATTAACAATCATTAAGATGGAGTTATGATATGAATATTGTCGAGATTTCCCAAAACCGTTACACAACCAAACATTATGATAAGACTAAAAAAATCCCTAAAGAGAAAATTGAACAATTATTAACGGTTTTACGAAACAGTCCATCATCAGTCAATTCTCAGCCATGGCATTTTTTTGTGATTGATAATGATCCCGTTAAAAATAAAATTTTACCGGCAATTGCTGAGTTTAATCAACCTCGAGTTACAGACTCATCGCACACTATTGTTTTTTGTATTAAATCGCCATTTGATGAAGCGCATTTAGTTAATTTATTAAAACAAGAAGAAAAAGATGGACGTATACCAACCGCAGAATTAAAAGATGCTCAGGACCAAGGTAGACGTTATTTTGTTAATTTAAATAGCTCAACACCTCAATCTCTGCAATGTTGGGAGGGTAAACAAACTTATCTCGCTTTAGGGCAATTGCTTTTTGCAGCAGCTGCTATTGGTATTGATTCAACAGCCGTTGAAGGATTTGATTGTGAAAAAATGGATGAGATTTTAGATTTAAAAGCAAAAGGATTAAAAAGTTTAGTGATTGCGACTCTAGGTTATCGATCTGAAAATGATGGTAATGCGCATCGTCCTAAATCACGTCTACCAAAAGAACAGATTTTTACTTTTTTATAAATAATAAAATAGAGTAATATTTATGATTATCCCGCCCAACAACGGGTGGGATAATTTAAAAAAACGGTACTATTTATTGAAAATAATTGTCAGATTTTAAGAAGATATCTTCAGTCATTTGTTGTTGTTCTGGTATAAATTTGTCATTATAAAAAAATAACCCTAGACCATACAGATAGAATCATTACAATATACGCCATCAATCATTTAGCAATACAATAGGTTGTTAGTTTTAATTAATTAAACGGATGATGTTTTATGGCACAATATGTCTATACCATGAATCGCGTAGGGAAGATTGTTCCCCCTAAACGCTATATTTTAAAAGATATCTCTTTAAGTTTTTTTCCGGGGGCCAAAATTGGGGTACTCGGTTTAAATGGTGCAGGTAAATCTACATTATTACGCATTATGGCGGGTGTGGATACTGAGATTGAAGGCGAAGCTCGCCCACAACCCGATATTAAAATCGGTTATTTACCTCAAGAACCTAAGCTCGATCCTAAGCAAACTGTACGTGAGGCGATTGAACAGGCTGTGGGTGATGCCAAAAAAGCACTCGCTCGACTAGATGAAGTTTATGCTGCTTATGCTGATCCTGATGCCGATTTTGATAAATTAGCCAAAGAACAAGCAGAGCTTGAAGCAATTATTCAATCGCAAGATGCCCACAATTTAGATAACCAATTAGAGCGTGCAGCCGATGCTTTACGTTTACCTGATTGGGATGCAAAAATTGAAAATTTATCAGGTGGTGAGCGTCGTCGTGTCGCTATCTGTCAGTTATTGCTTGAAAAACCAGACATGTTATTAATTGATGAACCAACTAACCATCTGGATGCTGAATCTGTAGCTTGGCTTGAACGTTTTCTACATGATTATGAAGGAACCGTTGTTGCTGTAACTCATGACCGTTACTTCTTAGATAATGTTGCGGGATGGATTTTAGAGCTTGACCGTGGTGAGGGTATTCCTTGGGAAGGTAACTATTCATCTTGGCTTGAACAAAAAGATCAGCGCTTAGCGCAAGAAGCGGCAACCGAATCAGCACGTCGTAAATCGATTGAAAAAGAGCTTGAATGGGTAAGACAAAATCCAAAAGGTCGCCAAGCGAAGAGTAAAGCCCGTTTAGCTAGATTTGAAGAGTTAAACAGCAACGATTACCAAAAACGTAACGAAACAAACGAACTTTTTATTCCACCTGGGCAACGTTTAGGTGACAAAGTTATCGAAGTAAGCAATTTAAGTAAATCTTATGGTGATCGCGTACTGATTGATAATCTTTCATTCACTATTCCAAAAGGGGCAATTGTGGGGATCATTGGTCCAAATGGTGCCGGTAAATCAACTCTATTTAGAATGTTGTCAGGTAAAGAGCAGCCAGATTCAGGTACTATTACTTTAGGTGATACAGTACAATTAGCGTCGGTTGATCAGTTCCGCGATAGTATGGATGATAAAAAAACCGTTTGGGATGAAATATCCAACGGACAAGATATTATGCGTATCGGTAATTTTGAAATTCCAAGCCGTGCTTATGTTGGTCGCTTTAATTTTAAAGGCGTTGATCAGCAAAAACGTGTTGGAGAACTTTCCGGTGGTGAACGTGGACGAGTACATTTAGCCAAATTATTACAAGTTGGTGGTAATGTGTTATTGCTCGATGAACCGACCAATGACCTAGATGTTGAAACATTACGTGCGCTTGAAAATGCGTTATTAGAGTTTCCGGGCTGTGCCTTAGTGATTTCGCATGACCGTTGGTTCCTTGACCGTATTGCAACGCATATTTTGGATTACCAAGACGAAGGGCATGTTGAGTTCTTTGAAGGTAACTTTACTGAATATGAAGAGTGGAAAAAACGTACTTTAGGTGCAGAAGCTGTCGAACCAAAACGTGCTAAATACAAACGTATTACGAAATAGTTGATATTGTCAATTAAGCTTATCCGCCGATAATGATTCGGCGGAATACTAATAAACAAGAAATAATTAGACACAATCTCTATATCTACAACTGACATTTACAATAATCATTCTATCCATCCCATTAATTAACAAATCTTTTTAACAATACGGATGCAACAAGTGTTTAAGCAAAATTTTTGGATGCTTTAACAATTTTAGCAAATGTATCAGTTAACAAATGTGGTATAGCATTTACGCCACGGGATTTTGCAGCATCACAAACAGCAATAGCTAAATCGGGTTTAGAACTGCGATGAATCGCTTTTTGAATAATTTTAGGTACAGGCATATCAATATGTTGCACAGTATTATACGCTGCCAATTTATAAACATCACTAAAACCATGTTTAAACAAGAAATTTTCAATATCGCGCGCAGGCAATACAGTTAAATAATCATTTGGATTTTTGCCTTCAGGACATAGTGATTTAACTGTATCAGCATATTTTTTACCTGCCATATCTCCATCGGTTATTACATACCAATGAATGCCCATTCGATTGGCATATTTTATCAACGGTTTTAAACCGCATTGAGCAAATTCAATTAACTGTACACCTTCCGAACTTAAATGATAACCACTCTGTTCAGCGAGTTCTCGCAGTAACCAAACTTCGGTTTCGCCTTCCACTAATAACCAACAACGGGCAAATATGGCGCTGGCACGTCGATAGAAAATATGAAACAAAATTCGACGACTATCATCAGTTCCAAAAGAACGTGGCGTAATGTATTTTGCAATGATTTTATCCGGTAGACGAATCAAGCGATAAATGGTATCTAATGGAAAGAGTGATACTAAATCACTTGAATTAGAGGTGATAATTTTTTGCGTTGGTAGATGTTTGAGTAACCGAAATCCAACCGATAAGATGATAGGGTGGATTTGGCTTTCAGGCTCTTCTAAAATTAAAATGGGTACTGAACTTTGTGAAAGTGCAGTATTACCTTTGGCATTAATAAGCGACCCAAATACTCCTAACAAGGTTGCACGTAAGTAATCATCATCTAAATCATCTAAAATATTATTAATGCGTTCAAGTGAATCCCAATCTTCACTGCGTGGGCTGGTTTTTTTTGCCACTTGTTTATAATGATAACGATGCTGTTGATCCACAAAGTAATATTCCAAAAGCGCGCGAGCAGCTTGCAAACCGCGTTGTAATTCATTTTGACTTAATTGTGAAGAATGTGTCTTTAACTGATTTGACAGTTCCTCAACAAAATATTGTGACAAGGGTTGATTGGTAATGGGTAAATCATCACTGTTAATTGTATTTTTTAACGCCATTATTGGATTGAGTTCAATTAAATTTGCAATCAACAATTTATGATTTTCAATATTAAAAGGCTCTCCGTTTGCATCAACCAACACATGCTCACTAATAATATTATCACCTTGTTTATCGGCGCTAATATGGTAAGTAATGCGGCGCAACTTATCTTGTTCTGAATTAAAGCTAACTGGAATGAGTGAGTGATAAGCTTGCTTATCTAGCTCGTTTAAGGACGATTCACAATAAGTAATTTTGATGCTAATGTGATCTCCATAAACATGATTTTGGTCATGATAAAAGTCAGAATCAACAAATTGATAAAACTTATTGTTGAGGGATAACAACGTTAACGCACTAATTAAACTTGAGCGTCCCCAACGGTTCTCGCCAATTAGTACGCTGGAACTTGCGTTAAATTTCAAAGATAATTGGCTAATACCCCGAAATCCTGTAATATCAATTTGCTCAATAAACATAGTATTTCCTTATGTTAAAGTTGATACTTCTGTGTCCGTTTACTAATTCGTTCTGCTTTTTGTTGTGCGCTGGTGATTAATTTATGCTCATCACGTAAAATTGTTTTAATGGGTTTATTAAAATAAACTTTCAAAAATCGCCAAATATCCCGATTTGTTAAGCCAATTTTAGTTGATGAAAAATAAAGTCCAATCAGATCTTTATCACGCCAACGAGTAGGTACTTTATCGCGAATTTGGGCTCGGTGTAAATCGATTACTGATAATTTAATTTGCTGATGATTTTCAAATAACGGTATATCAAGCAAAAAATGACACAAATAGCAGTCACGATGATTTACTCCAGCTGCATGCATTTTAGCGGTCATATTGGCTAAATAAATAATCAATGAACGCTTTAAATGATAACTAGGAGGTTGGTTTGGCCATGGCTTAGTAAAATCTTCTAAACTTATGGTAGGGTTAAGATCTTTGGTAATAATAAACGAGTGACGTGTCAGTGGATTTAATCCCTTTCGTCCAAATGCGCGCCCATCCATAGTATTTACGCCAGCTTGCTCTAAACGATGAATCGCATCCCACTCTTGTTTGGCATCTAAAACAGGTAAACGTAGTGAAATTAGATTCTTTACAATCTCTTTAACGGTGGTGCCGCGGTGGATTTTAATAAAATATGATTCATCTTCTAATTGAAAGTTTAACGTTTTACGCTGTTTGACTGCGCGATAGACTTTACCTGAAATTAATTCAACTTCAGTAAACGGATCTTTTTGTTGCCATAACTGCTCAAAAGGTGATTTAAGTATAATTTCATTCATGATGACATCCTAAAATAATGTCTGCTGCACGCTGCGCTAAATGATATAAATCTTCACTATTACCATAGGCAATGGCATTTTTATGCCAACTTAGCCATTGCTCTTTATCGTTAATTAATTTTGCCAATGTTTGATCTAAAGCACTTTGATGATAAGGTTCACTTAACACAATGCCCGCATTCGCTTGGTTAATATGATAAGCATATCCAGAAATACCTGATACAATAATAGGTACGCCCGCCGCTAATGCTTCAATCAGTACCATACCAGCGGCTTCTTGTCTGGCTGGATGAAGTAATAGATCGGCTGAAAATAAAAAATCAGGAATATCATCACGACCCGAAAAAAATCGCACTTGTTTTATAATATTTAATTCCTCAGCCAATTTTTGATAGGGTTCAGGTTTATCTTGCCCAACAACCAAATAGATGACTTTTTGTTTTGATTCATTAGGTAAAGCTGCAATGGCTTTCAATGACCGATCCACCCCTTTACGTTTAAAATCTGAGCCAATTTGAACTATCACAAAATCATCTTGATTAATTTGATTTTTTTGTCGAAATTGTTCACGCTTTATTGGGGAGCAAACACTGTATTTACGATCTAACGCAATTCCCGGTGGTAATAAAAAGAATCGTTCATCTTGAGTATAATAATAATTTTTAAAATCTTGAGTTTGTTGTTTAGTCAACACCATGATTTTAGTCTTTGAACTTTGGTCAAAAACGGCTTGTTCAAAGGCTAAATAGTGTTTGCAACGTTTAGAGTGTTTATAAAAAAAGCCCTTGTGTGCTGCTTTTTCAGCAAAACAAGTATCACCTGCAAAATAGACATCTAATCCCGGCATTTTGTTAAATCCTACAACACAATCAGCTGGATTGGCTTGTAAATGCGCTTGTACCCAATGGTAATAAGCTTGATTACGACTATGGTTAGTTAACCCTTTTTTAGGAACAATAATAATATCAAATCCCGCCGGTTTATCTCCCTGCCAGTCTAATACATAAACACGAATTTGATGCCCACGAGCTTGGCAAGCAGTAGCAACTTGCAAAAAATCACGTTGCAAACCACCAAAAGGGAAAAATTTATAAATACAAAAAGCCAGTTGCATGCAGATTATCTCAAATGATAAAACGTCATTATATACTTGTTGTTAATAAAGGTACAAAAATACGCTGATTCAATTAATATTTTTCACTAAATTCGTATAAATAGTATGTAAAAATCTAAAAATGCCTTAAGTTATCACTTTATGGTTTTATATTTAATCGATAATCGATATAGATAATTAAATTTACTTAAAAAATGAATGTGATACTATGTTCAACTTATTAGTGAAATATGAATGTTTATCACAATAAATTAAAAATTATTAATATGTTGAAATGGATTAGGTAGTAAATGTTGTTTATAAATTTAAGCAATCCTTATTACTCACTTGGATAAAATTTAATTATACAATGATTAGGGAATAACCATCGCATCTGCACGGTTTTTGAACTAAACGTTGAATAAAATGAATCACGAATTAAATCATCGCTTAATTCAATATATTAATAAAACAGATTTGAATCAATTTTTTGATAAAAATATTAAAGTAGTTTTCAATAAAACAATTCCTAATAGTAATAAATTAAATTTTACAGTTGGACTTGTTTTATAAGTCGGTCTTGCTGATAGTGGATTATTTTTTACTTTAGGAAATTATATTTTTTGATGTTTGATTTTTTTCTGAAATAGAAATGTCCAATATCAGCATTTTTTATGCTCATACCATGAACTAATAAGTAGGATTAAACAAAAGGTAAGTATTTTATTTTTTGTTATCATGTAATTGACGTGTTAATTGTGGGCAGGAGATAACCTTTTTATTTTGCTTTTTAAATAAAGCAAACACCTTAAATTCACTAACTTTATTATCTGTTTTTATTACTTCCATAAACTGGTGTGTATAAACTTGATTTTATAATTCAGCAATTGCATCAATATTAACTTCAAATTTTTTGACAGCTTACGCGAAGTAAACCCATATGTACATCAATTCATTGTATCTTAATAGTTTACATCGACATTTGGTTGCTAATTAATGTCAAAATATTCATTAATAAATTAAATAGTGCTTATTTAACTATATCAATGTTATTACTTTATCGTTTAAATTGGTAAGTATCACCAATCGCACTACCTTGAACACCAAATTGGCGTAAGTTGTTATCGACAGCATTCATGGATTGCCAATGATTTTCGCACCAATCAGGGGCGAGTAAAGTTGGTTTTCTGGCATTGGCTGAAATTCGATGATATAAAATATTAGCGGGAGTTTGTCGAATAATATCACCAGCAATATCCACATACTCCTCTAATGAAAATACCGTTAAGCGACCCGCTCGCCATGCTTTTGCCATAATACTGCCTTCAACAATATGCAAAGGATGTAGTTTTAACCCATCAACACCACTTGTTAACACGCGATCAAGCGTAATTAAACTATCTTGCTTGTTCTCATTTGGTAAACCAATAATTAAATGGGTACATACTTTTATACCAAGTTTACGGGCTTTTTGTACCGTTTGGTTATAATCGTCAAATGTATGCCCACGATTAATATGATGTAACGTTTTATCATTAGCAGTTTGCAAACCAAGTTCTAACCAAACTTCGTAACCTTGATCTTGATAATGAGCAAGTAAATCTAATGCTTCTTTAGGTACACAATCTGGGCGAGTACCAACACAAAGCCCGACAATATCAGCACTGTTGAGCGCTTCTTGATACATCTTTTTAAGAATTTCAACTTCGGCATAAGTGCTGGTATAAGCTTGAAAATAGGCAAGATAACGCTTTGATTTTTTCATTTGATGCGCTTGGGTTGCAAGCTGGTCAGAAATAGATTTGACTTGGATAGATTCATCGATAATTGACGCAACATTACAAAAAGTGCAACCGCCAACACCAAGAGTACCATCACGATTTGGACAACTAAATCCACCATGTAACGTTAATTTATAGATCTTTTCTCCATAACGACGCTGCAAATCGGATCCAAACGTATTAACCACTAAATGTAATTGCATAACAAACCAAAATAAAAATTTTTTTTATTGTACGAAGATAACCAATGAACATCAAGAACTAACAAAACGTTACTTCAACTGTTCACTTTGCTGAAGTATGGTTTTAATACATTAGTTATTATGTCTCTTGATAACGTATTACTGTGCATTGGATAATTGATCCGTTAACTAGATTAATTTTTTATATTTTTATACTGAAACGTAGGCATAACCTGAAACTTTTTAACAAAAATTAGCAAAATCTTGCATAAAAGAAAAATCCCTGTGTG
>CAMLMY010000017.1 GCA_946481345.1 uncultured Gilliamella sp.
TTATAGGCACTTTAAATTTTACTGCAAGTGTTTATTGCTATTTTTTTTCTGTTTGCATTTTTTTTGTCCTAATTCTTTTATGGAAAACCTTTCAAACTAGTAATAAAAATGAAAATTAAACAATAAAAAACACTACTTTACACACACAAACCAAGTGAAATTTAACTATGCACGCATTTTTCTAATTTTTGAGATAAATAATAGAACGAAAAGATTAGATGACTACTAGGCTTTTGTAGTTTTTAGTAGAAAAGCATTTAATCGAATAAAATTGTATATAAAAATTATATAAGAACATAATTTTTTAATGCTCTGGTTATTACTGACCATGTTTTACATTATTCAATGCTCAAAGTTTTTCTTATCAATATTTATATAATGATACTAAACTGGCTAATCGGATAGTTTTATTACAATCAGTAAAAAAGTTATTTTTGGAAAGATTAAGTGCCACCCATATGATAATTAATGGGTGGTAGTTTTTTCTGCTAATGTGAAAATAATATTCAATATATAATAAGCTTCAGATATTTTCTTATCTAATGGACTCATAGGGACGCTAAATAAGCAAATTTATTTTAAAACTGTTAACGTTGTAAGTTTATTAAATCTGTTTTTAACGCATTCCTCCAATAAGATATTTTGCTTTATCTTTGAAAACTAATTTTATTATGTTAGCAATGATAACACTTATCACTAAAGTTGAAACTAAAAAGCTAATTGCTCCTAATGATGCTAATTCACCATTACTTGTCTTAATAATATCACCCATTGGTGACATAGAAAGCTGACGCTCAAGTTCTATAACTATAATTTCATGAATGAAATAGATAGGAAAACTCACGTTTGCCATATAAGAAAAGAATTTATAAATCTTTCCTTCATTTACTTTATGATTTAATCCATCTAAAAAATAAAGGGCAAGTATAAATAAAATAATTTTTTGCAAAGTATCAAAATAAAGATTTTGAATACCAAAATAATCCATATAACGATAGGCAAATGGAATAAAAAAACATAAACCGAAAAGAAAGATAATTAATAACAAGTTATCTTTCACAGATTTCATAATAGTTTCATAATTTTGTTTAAGCATCATACCAATTAAATAAACTGGACCATAATGTAACAAGTTTAGAAGTGGCTTTGTAAAATCAGGTTTAGTAAACATTACCACCCAAAACATAGCTATTAGACCTGCCACAATTAAATTCTTTTTCGACCAATAAAAAAGAAGTGGTCCCATTAGGTATACAATAATTATCATTGGCATAAACCACAAAGGTAAAAGCTGCGTGCCAGTTAACATCATTTTAATTATTGAGCTGATAATGCTAGGTTCAGTTGAGGAGTACCATGGTAATCCCGATAGATATTGATAGTGATAAAAGAAAAAACAAAAAATAGACACTGAAATATAAGGGCATACTACTGTTTTAAATTTTGATAAATAGTATGTTTTAGTATCATATTTGTACGTCAAATGTTGAAACAAAAAACCAGCAATTAACACAAAAAAAGTTGTGAAATTAAATGCAAACAAATTTAAAAAAGAGAATAAATAACTATTCGCAATTAGACTAGAGTTTTTAAACACACCTAAACAGTGGCTAAAAACAATCATAATAATTGCAACACCACGCAATACGTGAATAGAATAAATTTTTTGAGGTTTGGCAGATTCCATCTTAAAATCAAAATACTATGCTAAGATATATATAGTTATACATTAGCACATATTCAAATAACTGGAACTAACATTTAAAAAAATAATATTTAAAATAAAACTTGACAATTTGTTAATTAAAATCTGTAAATTATTTAAGTTAGTAGATTTAATTTTGTTTGTTCAATTTTTTAATAGCAAAAGAGCAAATAGGAATAATTTTACGGTTTTCTTGTTGTAATTTTTTGACAACAAGATCTAATAATTTCTCAGCAATACCTTGACCTCGATAATCGGGATCTATGTAAGTGTGATTGATAGTAGCTTGATTCTCTCCTATTCGAGTAAAAGTCATCTCGGCTATCTGTTTATTATTTGTATCACAGACATAAAAGCGTTCGTTATCTTCTAAATAACTCAATGACATAATGTTTTCCTGCTATTTAAACTATTATTTGGAATTTGAAATTTAATAAACTGAATAAAAAAATACATATCAATAAGTGAATATAAAATTATTATCAAAAAGATAAATTAAGTTTATTGATAGTATGTAAATTAGCTGAACATTAAGAAAAAATTTAATAAATGAATGATTGAAAATGCGTTCTATCAATCATTCAATTCTTAAAAATGTTTTATAATTATTTATAGTTATGTAGATTATTTAATCGACATAATATTAATAACTAAAATAAACGTTTTGCAGTATTATAAAGATCTACATCAAATGGACGCTTCATATTATTAATAGCGTCGATTATATCATGATGTACCAATTTACCATTTTGAACGCCTACACATCTTCCTGCATGACCTTGTTGTAATAATTCAACAGCATAAGCACCCATGCGTGAACCTAAAATACGATCGTAAGGAACAGGAGAACCACCTCGTTGAACATGACCTAATACTGTTGCACGAGTCTCATGGTGAACAGCTGCTTCAATGTCTGCTGCAAGCTGGTTAACATCACACATATGCTCTGTAACGGTTACAATTGCATGTTTTTTACCTTTTGCAAAACCTAATTTAATTTCTTCGATTAAATCTTCTTTCGTATAAGACATTTCTGGAATAATCATGAATTCACAACCACCAGCAACTGCAGCATTTAATGTTAAATCACCACAATCTCGCCCCATAATTTCAATCACAGATATTCTATGGTGTGAAGAACAGGTATCACGTAATCTATCAATAGCTTCAACAGCAGTACTTAGTGCGGTGAAATAACCAATCGTATAATCGGTTCCGCGAATATCATTATCAATGGTACCTGGTAAACCAATACATGGGAAACCTTCTTCTGTTAAACGCATAGCCCCCATATAAGAACCATCACCACCAATCACGACTAAAGCATCAATTTGATGTTTTTTCAAATTTTCAATAGCTTTTTGTCTTACTGCTTTATCTTTAAATTCTGGGAATCTAGCAGAACCGAGAAATGTACCACCACGAGTAATGATATCTGACACGCTAGAACGTTCTAACTTAGTAATTCGATCTTCACAAAGCCCTAAGTAACCATCATAAATACCAAAAACTTCTAACCCTTCCGTTAAAGCAGTTCTAACTACTCCTCGTATGGCTGCATTCATCCCTGGTGCATCACCACCACTAGTCAAAATACCTATTTTTTTTATCATAGAAAATAACTCCTAATAATTAACTTTTGATTATTATAGAGTCTTAACAGATTTCTAACAATAGATGATAAAAGGTATTTTGGTGTTTTTTTCTACCGTGTCGTTTCAATTAGTACAACAGAAATTGGATCTTGATGAATAATTACTGTTGCAGGAGAAAAGATCTCAGCAATATGCTTTTCTATTGAATCAGCTATAGCATGTGCTTTAACTAAAGGCATATTATCATCAAGTTCTATATGCAATTGAATAAATTTTATGGGACCTGCTTGCCTAGTTTTTAAATCATGAAAACCATGAACATTCGGATATGATTCAACAATATTAGCAATTTTCTCGTTATCACTTTCTGGTAATGCTCTATCAAGTAAATCCTGTATCGCATTGTAAGATATCTTATAAGCATTATAACAAATATATAAAGCAATCAAGAATGCAAATGCAGCATCTGCAAAAGATATTCCATACCAGCTTAAAAAGAGAGCAATGATAACTGCAATATTCATTAACATATCAGAAGAATAATGTAGCATATCAGCTTGAATGGCCTTACTTTGAGTAAGTTTTACAACATACCTTTGATATAAAACAAGTATAGAAGTAATTACCGTAGATATGGCAGAAACAGTAATTCCCAACAATGGTGCTTGTAGTTCACTAGGATGAACAATAGACTTAATACTTGAAAGTAATAAAATTGTCGCTGAACCTATAATAAATGTACTTTGCGCTAGCGCTGCAAGTGATTCAGCTTTACCATGACCAAAGGTATGATCATCATCAGCCGGTTTTAAAGCATAACGTACCAAAAAGAAATTAAGACCAGAAGCAAGTAAATCAATACTTGAGTCTAACAATGATGCAAATAAACTTATTGAACCTGTTATCCAACAGGTAATAAATTTTATAAAAATTAGAAAGATAGATATTAAAACAGCAATTAATGTTGCTCTTTTAACTAATTTTTCGTACAAATGTGAGTTTGACATTTGGTACCTTTTTATTGATAGGATTCAACTCCCATTGGAAGGACTAATTGCTGAGCAACCTCAGCTGCCTTTTTTTGCCCTACCAAAACATCAATAATTTTTAAAGCAAAATCAATTGATGTCGCAGGGCCTTGACTAGTAATAACTTTATTTTGCTCATCAAAATATACTCTATCCGTTTTCCAAAGTTTAAATGCACTTTTAGTAGATGGGTAACCTGTCATATATGCATTTGGAAATAAATTGTGATGTTGCAGAACTATTGCAGGAGAAGCACAAATTGCCGCTATAACACCACCAGCCTGATGAGTTTTTTTCAATATTTCGATTAATAACGAACAATCTCGAAAATTTTCTGCGCCTTTCACACCACCAGGTAAAATAACCACATCAAAATTTTCATTTTGAATTTCTGAAATAGTTTTTTGGGCTAAAATTGTTACTCCACGAGAGCATTTAACTTCACAACAATTTGAAATACTAGCAGTTATGACCTTAATGTCAGCTCTGGTGAGTAAATCAATTGTTGTTACTGCTTCTGTTTCTTCACAACCTTCAGATAAAAAGACTAGTGCTTGTTTCATCATTATTGTACTCCTTTCAACCAATAAATAACTTATTTAAGTTTTAATTATGATGAATTTTATTTCACCCTTTCAATATTGGCTCCTAAACTTCCTAGTTTTTCTTCAATATTGTCATAACCTCTATCAATGTGGTAAATACGGTCAACAATTGTAGAACCTTCTGCAATACAACCAGCCAACACTAAACTTGCTGACGCTCGCAAATCTGTCGCCATTACTTGTGTACCACTGAGTTTTTCAACACCATGAGTAATTAATGTATTACCTTCAATTTCTGCTCTAGCACCCATACGGATTAATTCTGGCACATGCATAAATCGATTTTCAAAAATCGTTTCTTTAATAATTCCAGTACCTTCAGCAACCATATTTAATAATGAAAATTGTGCTTGCATATCTGTAGGAAAACCGGGATGCGGGGCAGTATGAATATTTACAGCTTTTGCTCGTTTATTTTGCATATCTAAACAAATCCAATCGTCACCGACTTCAATATGTGCACCCGCTTCTTTTAATTTTGATATGACAGCATCAAGCAGGTTTGGATCAGTTTTACGACAAGTAATTTTTCCTTTTGAAATAGCAGCAGCTACTAAAAAAGTCCCTGTTTCAATTCGATCTGAAACAATTTCATGCGTACCACCACCTAAACTTTCAACGCCTTCAATTTCAATGCGCATTGTTCCTGCACCGGTAATTTTAGCGCCAAGCATATTTAAGAATTTAGCTGTATCAACAATTTCTGGCTCACATGCTGCATTCTCAATTACCGTTTTACCTTCGGCTAAAGTTGCAGCAGACATAATTGTCACTGTAGCGCCAACACTCACTTTATCCATAACAATATGAGCGCCTTTTAATCGACCATCTACAGTAGCTTTAACATATCCTTCATCCAAAATAATTGTTGCACCTAATTGTTGAAGCCCAGTAATATGAAGATCAACAGGTCTTGCGCCAATCGCACAACCGCCAGGTAATGAAACTTGTCCTTGACCAAAACGAGCAACCAATGGTCCTAAGGCCCAAATGGAAGCACGCATAGTTTTTACTAATTCATAAGGTGCGCAATAATTATTAAGATGAGCCGCATTAAGATGGACAGAACCATTGCGTTGACATTCCACACCTAACTGACTTAATAGCTCTAGTGTAGTATCAATATCTTTTAATTTAGGTACATTTTTTAGCTCTACAGGCTTTTCAGCTAAAATAGCCGCAAATAATATAGGCAAAGCCGCGTTTTTAGCACCTGAAATAATAACTTCACCGTTTAAAGAAGTTGGACCTTTAAGGAGAAACTTTTCCATTATAAAACTCTAATAAATAATAAATTGGTTAATATTATAAAAGTTATTTAATAATATATAAATCAATTTAGTAAAATATATTTAATTCATTAAAAGAGTTTAGGAAAAATTTTATCGATTATTATTCAATAATATTGTCGTTTTTTATGTAATGTTATAAATTACTTAAAATCAAGGATTGACTCAATTTAGATAGCACCTTATATTGAAAATGTGTTAATTATTAATACAGTCGCTTACGAAAAAAAATTAGAACTTCTAATATTCTTATTCAAAATAATTAAGAGATATAACATGTTCGATTCACTTGCCAAAGCAGGAAAATATCTCGGCCAAGCTGCTAAGCTTATGGTCGGTATCCCTGATTATGATAATTATGTTCAACACATGAAACTAACCCATCCTGAACAAACGCCTATGACTTATGAGGAATTTTTTAAAGAACGACAAGATGCACGTTATGGTGGTAAAGGTGGATTTAAATGTTGCTAAAATTTAGAGATAACAAATGACAAACCCAATTATTTTACAACCGCTACCTGTCACTTTATTAACAGGATTTCTCGGTTCAGGTAAAACGACATTAATCAATTATTTATTAGAAAATAATCGTAACGAAAAAATAATCATTATTGAAAATGAATTTGGTCAAATAAATCTTGATAGCGATTTATTAAATACCCATTGCGATATTCAAATTGTTGAGATGACCAATGGTTGCATCTGCTGCACCGTACAAGGTGAGCTTACTGATGCGCTTCATAAATTACATGCACAGCGCATAGCTGGTGAATTAACATTTGATCGTCTTATTATTGAAACAACAGGACTTGCCGATCCGGCCCCGATTATTCAAACATTTTTTATTGACGACTTGATTCGTGAAACGATTAAACTTGATGCTATTATTACTTTAGTTGATGCTCAACATATTTTGCAACACTTAAATGAACATCGAGTAGCACTTTCTCAGATTGGATTTGCAGATCGAATTATCGTTACTAAAACTGATTGTGTAAGTGAACAGCAAAAAAATGAGATTATTAGTAGAATTAATAAAATTAATAATAAAGCTGCAATCATTGTTGCGATAAATGGACAAATACCAAAATCACAATGGATTGATATTCATTCATTCGATTTAAATGATGATTTAATCATTAATAAAGGGTTTTTTGTTATCAATCCATTAAAAAAAATTGAAACTAACTTTAAAATTCTTCCATTACAAAATCAAACTCAATCATGGACAGATAATATCTGTTCCTATCTTTTTGAAGCTGGCGAACTTAATTTGAAAAAGATAGGTTCATTTATGGAAAACTTGGTTGAGCAATATGGTAATGACATGTTACGGTATAAAGGTGTATTAGCGATTAAAGATAACCCGCAACGTTTGATTGTTCAAGGAGTACATAAAGTTGTTGGTTTCGATTATGGTTCTTCATGGCAAGATCCTTCTGAAAAAATATCTCGATTAGTCGTCATTAGTCGTATTTTGCCATTTGATGATTTGAATCAAGAATTTTTAAAAACTATTGCTAGCTAAAAATTAGAAAATGTTTCACACAATAAAAAATAACTTCTTTATTGGTGATTTGACCATCTGTTTTTATACTGAAACGTATAGTTAACCTGAAAGATCTTTACAAAAATCTAAATTAACAAGAGTATAACCATAATAGTCATTTTTTATTTTATATATGATAATATGACAAGCTTTTTTAAATTTATTGAGTAAGTAATATAATAATATGGATTACGATATTGCAATCATTGGTCTTGGCCCTGCAGGTAGTACGTTAGCACGTTTACTTAACCCATCTTTTAAGATTATTGCTTTAGATAAAAAACATCGAACTGGTAATAAAGGTTTTCATAAACCTTGTGGAGGATTATTGGCAAATGATGCTCAAAAATCTTTCATTAGACAAAAATTAAATATTCCAACTGATATTTTAACCAATCCACAAATTTTTAGTGTCAAAACTATAGATTTACAAACTAAATTAGTCCGTAACTATCAACGTAGCTATATTAGTTTTGATAGACATAAATTTGATCTATGGTTAAAGTCACTTATTCCTACCACAGTTACAGTTTTACATAATACTCTGTGTAAAGAAGTAAGAAGAATCATTGATGGTTATCAAATTACTTTTGTCGATGAAAATCAAATAGAACAGAATGTTACCGCTCGATATGTAATTGGTGCTGATGGTGCAAATTCAGTTGTTAGACGAATGCGCTATCCCAATCATTCCATCAGACAATATGTAGCAATTCAACAATGGTTTACTGAAAAACATTCAAATCCTTTTTATTCTTGTATTTTTGATAACCAATTAACCAATTGCTATGCTTGGAGTATGTCTAAAGATGGCTATTTTATACTTGGTGGAGCATTTCCCAAAAAAAATGCCAATAAACATTTTGAGCAATTAAAACAAAAATTAACACAACAAGGTTTTATCTTTGGCGAGCCGATGAAAGCTGAAAAATGTTTAGTTATCTATCCTAATCGTTTCCGTGACTTTTATACTGGCAATGAAAATATATTTTTAATAGGTGAAGCGGCAGGATTTATTAGTGCAAGTTCTTTAGAGGGAATCAGTTACGCACTTGACAGTGCTGAAATTTTAAGCAAAATATTAAATAGTGGTCAACCGAAACCAAATAAGCGATATTATCAAAAAACAATACCATTACGCCTTAAACTATATAGCAAGATTATTAAAGCCAAAATATTAACTACTCCAATTTGGCGTAAACTTATTATGAAAAGTAAGATTCAACATATAAAAACGAATTAATTAGTGTAGAATTTATACCAATTAAATAACTCAATAATAATAAATATCTAAAAAATAAGGAATAGTTGCGATGTTTGATGTTAATGATTTAATCCGTTTTAATCACGAATGGTCAGAAAAAATAGAGCAAGAAGATCCCGAATTTTTTAAACAACTTGCCATTGCACAAAATCCAAAATTTTTATGGATTGGTTGTTCAGATAGCCGAGTTCCTGCTGAAAAATTAATTAAGCTAAAACCTGGCGAATTGTTTGTTCATCGAAATGTCGGTAATTTGGTTATTCATACAGATCTTAATTGTCTATCTGTTGTGCAATATGCCGTTGATGTACTAAAAATAGAAGATATTATAGTATGTGGACATTTAGGATGTGGTGGAATACGAGCTGCGGTTGAAAACCCCGACATAGGATTAATTAATAACTGGTTGCTGCATATTCGTGATTTATGGTTTCGTAATAGTTCTCTTATTGGTGAGTTTCCACCAGAGATCAGATTAGATATTTTGTGTGAACTTAATGTTATTGAACAAGTTTATAATTTAGGTCATTCAACGATTATTCAATCAGCATGGCAACGCGGTCAAAGAGCAAATTTACACGGCTGGGTTTATGGTATTGATAATGGCAAAATTACAGATTTACATATCACATCATCTAGTAGTGAAAATCTCGAAATTAATTATCGAGAAGCAATTTCTTATCTTTTAAATTTACATAAATCACAACAATAATTCTAAAGCTTTACTTAAAACGGTAAATGATTTGATTGCTGCTTCCTCGCCATAACAGTCGAGGATCAGCTAATTCTTGAACAAATTTACCATCAATTAGTACATCAATATAAGATACAACTTCTTGCTGATCGGCACTTAATTCATCAAGTTTATATCCAGTCCATAACCAAATATCTTTGTTATCGCATTCAGATTTAACACGTTTAACAAGTTTTAATATTGCTGGAACATTTTTTGGATGTAAAGGATCACCGCCAGAAAGCGATAATCCTTGACGTTTTATTTCTGTGTCTTGTAAATCTTTAATGATTTGATCTTCAAGTGATTGTGTAAACGGCGAGCCTGAATTAACTCCCCATGTACTTTTGTTATAACAACCCGGACATTGATGTTCACAGCCAGCAACAAAAAGTACACAACGGGTTCCTTCGCCATTTACAACATCAACAGGATAATAGCGATGATAATTCATATTTTTTTAAAACAATGATTAACCAATTTGACCATTATTTAAATGTTTAACTCGACGTTTGACTTCTTCTTGTTTTCCAGCATTAAATGGACGGGCATCAGGACTACCTAAGTAACCACAAACACGACGAGTTACTGAGACTTTAGATGAATCATGATTACCACAACTTGGGCAAACAAAGCCTTTACTTGTGCAAGAAAATTCACCCGTATAACCACATTCATAACACTCATCAATAGGTGTATTAGTACCATAGTAAGGTACTCGGCTATAGCTATAGTCCCAAACATCTTCTAATGCTTTAATATTATTTATCATATTAGGATATTCTCCATAACAGATAAATCCGCCATTTGCTACTGGTGGATAAGCTTTCTCAAACTCAATTTTTTCGTATGGATTAACTTTTTTCTCAACATCAAGATGAAAACTGTTTGTATAATAACCTTTATCAGTGACACCAGAAATAATGCCAAACTCAGCAGTATCAAGTCTACAGAAACGATCACACAAATTTTCGCTTGGCGTACTGTACAAGCTAAAACCATAACCAGTCTCATCTTTCCATTGTTCTACTGCTTTACGTAAATGTTCAACAATGGCAATACCTTTTTGACGTAAAGTTTCATTATCAAATGGATGAGTTTGATTACCATAAAGTGCATTTAGAGTTTCATGAATACCGATATAGCCTAATGAAATAGAAGCACGACCATTTTTGAATATTTCAGACACGCTATCATCTTCTTTTAGTCGCACACCACAAGCGCCTTCCATATATAAAATAGGTGCAACACGGGCTTTAACCCCTTCTAAACGAGCAATACGTGTCATTAAGGCCTTTTTGCATAGAGCTAAACGGTTATCTAAAATTTTCCAAAACTGCGATTCATCGCCATGCGCTTCAATTGCAATACGTGGAAGATTTAAACTAATTACGCCTAAATTATTACGACCGTCATGAATTTTATGACCATCTTCTTCATAAACACCTAAAAAGCTTCGACATCCCATTGGCGTTTTGAATGAACCAGTAACTTCAACGACTTTATCGTAATTTAATATATCTGGGTACATACGTTTGCTTGCACACTCTAATGCAAGTTGCTTAATATCATAATTTACATCGTTTGGTTTATGATTAATTCCATCTTTAATTGCAAAAACTAATTTTGGAAAAACAGCGGTTTTATGATTTTTACCTAAACCTTTTATACGAACTTTAAGAATTGACTCTTGAATTAAGCGTGACTCCCAGCTTGTCCCTAGACCAAAGCCAAAAGTAACAAATGGAGTTTGACCATTAGCAGTATGTAAAGTATTAACCTCATATTCTAAAGATTGAAAAGCATCATAACACTCTTTTTGAGTACGACTTTCAGCATAAGCTTCTGGATTTGAAATATTCCATTCTTCTGCTACTTGTTTATGTTTTTGATAACTGATAGTGACAAATTTAGCTAAAATTTCATCAATACGATTTATAGTTGTTCCACCATAAATATGACTAGCAACTTGAGCAATAATTTGCGCTGTTACTGCCGTAGCCGTTGCAATTGATTTTGGCGGTTCAATTTCAGCATTACCCATTTTGAAGCCATTTGTTAACATACCATCTAAATCGATTAGCATACAGTTAAACATCGGGAAAAATGGTGCATAATCGAGATCATGATAATGAATTTCACCACAATCATGGGCTCGTGAAATTTCTTTAGGTAATAGATATTGTTTAGCGTAATGCTTTGCCACAATTCCCGCAAGCAAGTCTCGTTGCGTAGGAATAACTTTACTATCTTTATTAGCATTTTCATTTAAGATTGCAACATTACTTTGTTCAATTAAACCACGAATATCCTGAGTTAATCGACTGCGTTGTTCACGTTCTCGATCGCGATCATGTCTATACTCAATATAGGTTCTTGCTAACTTTTTATAAGGACCTGACATCAGCTGATTTTCAACTGCGTTTTGAATTTCGTTAATATCGACACTCTCACGCTCAGCCATTTGCTTAGTAATCTCTTGGGCAACAGCAGCACAATAATCTGGATCATTAACATTAGCAGCAACTGCTGCCTTAACGATAGCATCTCTGATTCGACCTTCATTAAATGAGGTCTGGCAACCATCACGTTTAATTACTACAGGCATATATACTCCTCAACATTCATTAATAAATAGTAGTTAGCATAGGATTTATATCAATATTAATACTCATGTTAATTGTAATGATTAAAACAATTGATTTTTTTATTAGAATATTAGACTTTATTCGATATAGACCGGAATTTTCACATTGCTTAGATGATACTACATATAGTAAATATAATTAAATTATACACCATATATTGTGTTTTTCCAGATTTTTTAGTAAATAAAATTACTTGACAAAGCAAAGTTCAAGCACTACAAGTCTTTTTATAGGTAGCTTAAAAAATTTGAATGAATTTATTGGATGACAAGAAAACAATTCTTATAAGAGTGTAAGGTAATCTTACACTCTTTTAACAAAAATTATTGCTTACATTAAAAATAATTATGACTCAATGTTTAACCAATCAGTATGGAAAACACCCTCTTTATCGATACGTTGATAAGTATGAGCACCAAAATAATCTCGCTGTGCTTGAATTAAATTAGCTGGTAATACAGCAGAACGATAACTATCATAATAAGCTATAGCTGCCGAAAGCGTTGGCACCGCAATACCTTGTTGGATAGCTAACGAGACTACATCACGCAATGACTGTTGATAAACTTCGACAGTTTGATTGAAATAAGGTGCTAATAACAAATTATCAATCTCATTATTATCTGCATAGGCATCTGTAATTTTTTGCAAGAATTGTGCGCGAATAATACATCCAGCCCTAAAGATTTTGGCTATTTCTCCATAATTTAAATTCCATTGATATTTATGAGAAGCAGCTTTTAACTGTGCAAACCCTTGTGCATAGGAGATAATTTTACCCATATACAGTGCTTTACGCACTTTTTCTATCAACTCTTTCTTGTCACTAGCATAAGGATTCTGTTTAGGACCTTTTAATACTTTTGATGCAGCCACACGTTGATCTTTAATTGCAGAAAGATAACGAGCAAATACCGATTCAGTTATCAATGATAAAGGTTCGCCAAGATCTAAAGCACTTTGACTCGTCCATTTACCCGTACCTTTATTACCTGCAGCATCTAAAATCACATCAACAAGATAATTGCCTTCTTCATCTTTAAATTTAAAAATATCAGCCGTAATCTCAATTAAATAGCTATTTAATTCACCCTTATTCCAGTCAGAAAAAACATTAGCTAATTCATCATTGGTTAGGCCTACAACATGTTTTAAAACTGAATAACTTTCAGCTATAAGCTGCATATCACCATATTCAATCCCATTATGCGCCATTTTAACATAATGACCCGCGCCATTTGGACCAATATAAGCAACACATGGTTCACCATTAGCTTTAGCAGCTATTTTTTCTAAAATAGGTGCAACTAATGCATATGCTTCTTTTTGACCTCCAGGCATAATTGAAGGACCTTTTAATGCACCTTCTTCACCACCAGAAACACCGGCTCCAATAAAATTAAAACCTTCATCGGAAAGCATTTTATTTCGGCGAATGGTATCTTCAAAATACGCATTTCCACCATCAATAATAATATCACCTTTATCTAATAGTGGACGTAACTCATCAATAACGGCATCTGTTCCTTTACCGGCTTGAACCATAATAAGGATACGGCGAGGTTTTTCTAATGAATTTACAAAATCTTCAATAGTGAAGTAAGGAACCAATTGCTTATCAGAATGCTCCGCCATTACTTGTTCTGTTTTATCTTTAGAACGATTATAGATAGCAACAGAAAATCCACGACTTTCAATATTGAGAGCAAGATTGCGCCCCATAACTGCCATTCCAATAACACCGATTTGTTGTTTAGACATGATTTGGCTCCTATATTAAATCTATATATAACCTTAAACACTAAGGCTTTTTAACAATACCTAAAACTTATTTAAGTTTTTTAAATTACGCTATATTTTTCCACAAAAAAACCGTATCAGATATAATACGGCTTTTTTAGCAACTTTAATGATATTTAGTATTCATTACGCAAATCATGAACGCTTCATCATTTCAAAAAACTCATCATTCGTTTTAGTCATGGCAAGTTTATCAATTAAAAATTCCATCGCGTCGATTTCACCCATTGGGTTAAGAATTTTGCGCAAAATCCACATTTTCTGTAATTCATCTGGTGAAGTCATTAAATCTTCTTTACGTGTGCCAGAACGATTAAAGTCAATTGCAGGGAATACACGTCGCTCTGCAATTTTACGAGATAAATGTACCTCCATATTACCAGTACCTTTAAACTCTTCGTAAATAACTTCATCCATTTTTGAACCAGTATCAATCAGTGCAGTTGCAATAATAGTTAAACTACCACCTTCTTCTACATTACGCGCAGCACCAAAAAAACGTTTTGGACGATGTAATGCATTTGCATCTACACCACCAGTTAATACTTTACCTGATGATGGAACAACCGTATTATAGGCTCGAGCTAGGCGAGTAATCGAATCGAGCAAAATAATGACATCTTTTTTATGTTCTACTAAACGTTTAGCCCGTTCAATAACCATTTCAGCAACCTGAACATGCCTTGCAGCAGGCTCATCAAAAGTTGATGCAACTACTTCACCTTTTACTAAACGTTGCATTTCAGTGACTTCTTCTGGACGTTCATCAATCATCAATACCACAAGTTCACACTCAGGATGATTTACAGCCAAACTTTGTGCAATATTTTGCAGAAGCATGGTTTTACCAGCTTTTGGAGGTGCGACAATCAAACCACGTTGACCTTTACCAATCGGTGAAGCTAAATCAAGTACTCTAGCAGTAATATCTTCAGTAGAACCATTACCGCGTTCCATACGTAATCGAGAGTTTGGATGAAGTGGGGTTAAGTTTTCAAAGAGGATTTTATTGCGAGCATCTTCAGGTTTATCATGATTAACTTCGTTAACTTTAAGTAAAGCAAAATAACGTTCGCCTTCTTTTGGTGGTCTGATTTTACCAGCAATTGTATCACCTGTTCTTAAATTAAATCGCCTAATTTGGCTTGGTGATACATAAATATCGTCAGGTCCAGCTAAATATGAACTATCGGCAGAACGTAAGAAACCAAACCCATCTTGCAAAATTTCAAGTACGCCATCGCCAAAAATATCTTCACCGCTTTTAGCATGCTGCTTTAAAATTGCAAAAATAATGTCTTGTTTTCTAAGACGAGCAAGATTTTCAAGACCCATTGTTTTTTCGCCAAGCGTTACAAGCTCGGAGACAGAAGTGTTTTTTAATTCAGTTAAATTCATAATTTTAAAAATTCTTGAGGATAAAATTGATATGTTTGCAATTACCGCTATTTATTTTTTGTATATTTTTTAATTTACTTATAAAAACCTCTTTCTGGCAATAAACAAACGCAATCAATTATTAATTTCTTATGATAATATGCGTTTAGATATAAACTGTTTACCCACTTAATCAATAAAAACAATGGATTGCAGAAAGGAGTTCTTGTAAGAGGTTAGCAATGTACACTAAAAAAAGTACTATGTCTATACTTAATTATACTTTATGTACAGAGATATATTTATTTAAAATAAAAAATAAGAGTAATTTTCATTACTCTTATTATTTGTAATAATTATTTAACACAACTAAAGTTGCTCATCAATAAAGCTTTTAAGCTGTGCTTTAGATAAGGCTCCAACTTGTGTTGCAACAACTTTACCTTGTTTGAAAATCAATAATGTAGGGATTCCACGTATATTAAATTTAGGGGCTATTTTTGGATTTTCCTCAATATTTACTTTAGCAAAGATCACTTTATTACCATATTCTTGTGCAACTTCTTCTAAAATTGGTGCTATCATTTTACAAGGTCCACACCATTCAGCCCAGAAATCAACCAATACTGGTTTTTCAGCATCATTGATTTGTTTGTCAAATGTCGCTTCAGAAAGTGAAACAATATTATTACTCATTTGTTTATCCCCCAATAAATATTTATTTTTATAATATTAATAAATTTTCTGTTTTTCCACTAGTAATTAGTATAATAGGACATAATTATTAGTGATGTCTGTATGACTAATATGCTATAATTCTCAAACTTTGATAATTACATTTGAAACCACAATGATTCCATCTTATCTTACCAAAACAACTTTTAGTCAATTTCCATTACATCCTCTAGTGATAAAAGCACTTGATAAGAAAGGCTTTACTTATTGCACGCCAATCCAAGAACAAACATTACCGTTAACAACAAATGGAGTTGATATAGCTGGGCAAGGACAGACAGGAACAGGTAAAACCATTGCTTTTTTGGCCTCAACGTTTAATCATTTATTAAATCATGAGCCGTTACCAGATCATAAAGCAAACCAACCTCGAGCAATCATTATAGCCCCAACTCGAGAGCTTGTGGTACAAATTTATCACGATGCAGAAGTATTGTCTCAAGAAACAGGTCTTAAATTAGGATTAGCTTTCGGTGGTGATGGCTATGATAAACAATTAAAAATGTTATCAGCTGGCGTAGATATTTTAATTGCTACCACAGGGCGATTAATCGATTATGCCAAACAAAATTATATAAATTTAGAAGCAATTCAGGTTGCCGTTTTGGATGAAGCTGATCGTATGTTTGACTTAGGATTTATTCGTGATGTTCGCTGGATTTTTAAACACATGTCTCCTCCGTCAAAACGATTGACCATGTTATTTTCAGCAACATTAACGCATAATGTACGTGAATTAGCTTTTGAGCATATGAATAATCCACAATATGTTGAAGTTGAGCCTGAGCAAAAAATTGGTCACCGTATCAAAGAAGAGCTATTTTTTCCATCCAATGAAGATAAACTTGCCCTACTACAAACACTTATTGAAGAAGAATGGCCCGATCGCTGCATCGTATTTGCTAACACTAAAGTGGCCTGTGAAAAAATATGGCGACATTTAATTGCAGATGGTCATCGTGTAGGGCTATTAACCGGCGATATTGCTCAGAAAAAACGTTTGTCTATTTTAGAACAGTTTACTTCTGGTGATCTAGATATTTTAGTCGCAACGGATGTTGCCGCACGTGGTTTACATATTCCTGATGTTACCCATGTTTTTAATTATGATCTACCGGATGATTGTGATGACTATCGTCATAGAATTGGAAGAACAGGACGTGCAGGAGCTGAAGGTTATTCAATTTCACTTGCTTGTGAACGTTATTCTCAAAATTTGCCTGCAATTGAAAAAGCAATTGATCATACCATTCCTGTTAGTCAATATGATCCATCTGCACTGTTAGTTGATTTACCCACTCCAAAAACTTTTAAACGTGCACCTCGTAGAAGGTCATCCACATAATACAGTAATATAGAGTTTGTATATATTATTATAATCAAATACAGTTATCTTAATAAGATTAACCATAATTAAGATAACTGTTAACAAAATTACTATAATTATTTAAATAATTAATTTTCGTTTTTGTCTTTTAAAAAATCTTTATATGCTAATTCAATTTGTTTTTTAGTTGCCTTAGATAATGATGCAACATGACGATGATTCAATGAGCCATATAAAATAAATAAAACATTACTCGAAATACGAGAGTTTTTATTTTTCATCCGGTGATATGCTTCTAAATATCCTACTTTATAAAATATTTCTAGATTATTGATACCAACACTAAATAGTAATTTTTCTAATGATAGTGTTATATTGGGAAGTGTTTTAATTCGCTGCTTTTTTAACTTGAGTTTCTCATCTTGTTCTAACTGAGCATATTTAATAACCATTTTAACCATGGAATGAAATGTTTGTGAATCCTCAAATAATTCATCACTTACTTTGTAATAATCTAACGATTTTGTAGAAATACCGGAAGGTAAGGTTAAAGTTTTCATACCTAACTCGATAAAAACTGATCGATAATGTGAATGACCTCTTAAATAAAACTCTTGTTCGCCAATCCAACCGAACATTACTCCTTTGCTATTAATACTAAATCCCCCAAAAAAAGTTTTGATTGAAATATCATCAAAGGTAGATAAATCCTTAAGGATTTTATTTGTAAATGTTGAACTCATAATTTATCTCTACTTAACTTAATTGATTGAATAACATAAATAACTTATTTCTTAAATTAAGTTATAGTAAATAATTTAATAATCAAACTGTTTTTTTTAATAAATTCATATTTTTGGGATCTATCTTCCATAAATAAACATAAATGATATTAATACTTGATAAAATATATTTTTATATTTCTAATATTTGTTTCCAATAAAAAAACTAATTATAAATAAACAAATCTTAATAATTCTTTAAAAAGAAAAGATGCTTTAACATTGTTATTATGTTGTAAAAATTATACAATCAACGTACTAAGAATTATATGGTTTCAATATTGTCAATTCACATTAACATGATCAAAATTGCTGTTATTTTGTTTGTTTTGTTTTGTTCATCTGCTGCAACTGCAGATAAACTTGCATTAATACAATCATTGACTCTTTGTAATCCTAATTTTTTCAAAGAAGTCTATGCCAACAAAAGTGAATTGCAAAAATATACAAATATCCGAACCTTTGATAAGAATAAAGCTTATATTTCTGTCGAAAATCGTACAGATACCAATAAAAACTATACTTACTTCAAAATTCCTATGACTTATAAAAATTTAACAATTAAAGGCTATTATGATAGTGCCATGGATCTAGGAAAAATGGGAAAATATTATTTTTGGGGCTTTATTATTGACAATGATATTAACGAAATTAAAGATACGTTGGATTTCATTGATTGGAAAAATATGGAAGACAATTTGCTTTATATTGCTAATCCTATGATTCGTAATATCAATGATGAAATACATGTATGGAATGAAAATACCGGTACCGTAGTTGGTGTAAAAACCATTCCTGCACCGGATACAACTGAAAAGCTATTATTACTTGAAAAAGGGGCAAATATGAATCTGCTAATTTGTTCAATTCAAGGTATTGTCACTGTAGAATTACTTAAACAAGAACGCCCTGATATCAAATAAATTTAACTAAATTGCTGAGTCATCCATTTCTCCAGTACGAATACGAATAACTTGCTCGACATTATAAACAAAAATCTTCCCATCACCGATTTTGCCTGTTTGAGCAGTTTTCATAATGGTTTCGATACACGTTTCTAAAATATCGTCAGAAACTACAAGCTCAATTTTTACTTTTGGTAAAAAATCTACCATATATTCAGCGCCACGATAAAGTTCTGTATGCCCTTTTTGACGACCAAAACCTTTCACTTCAGTAACGGTCATACCCGTTATACCTTGATCGGCTAACGCTTCTCGAATATCATCTAATTTGAATGGTTTGATAATAGCTTCAATTTTTTTCATACTTGTTTTTCCTCAATTCGAGATCACCAATTTTTAAATCCAAATGCAGATGTTATTGGATAACGTCTACCTTTTCCAAAATTACGTATTGTAATTTTTGGGCCAACAGCTGACTGACGTCGTTTATACTCATTAATGTCAACCAGTTTAATAACACGTCTAACTGTAATTTCATCATAACCTTGCTCAATGAGTTGTTCAACAGAAAGATCTTGTTCAACATAACCTCTCAATATTCCATCTAAAATATCATATGGCGGTAAACTATCTTCGTCTTTCTGATCTGGAGCCAATTCAGCTGATGGAGGACGGGTAATTACCCTTTCAGGAATAACATATGAACGGGTATTTCGATATTTTGATAATGCAAACACCATAGTTTTAGGTACATCTTTGAGCACATCAAAGCCTCCAGCCATATCTCCATAAAGCGTAGCATAACCCACTGACATCTCACTTTTATTACCAGTTGTTAATACCAGACGTCGTCTTTTATTAGATAAAGCCATTAAAATAACGCCACGACAACGCGCTTGTAAATTTTCTTCTGTAGTATCTTTTTGTGTCCCTGCGAACATAGGTTTTAAAGATGACATAAACGCATCAAACATTGGTTCAATCGAAATAATATCAAATTCCACGCCTAATATTTCAGCTTCTTCTTTGGCATCAGCAATACTAATGTCAGCCGTGTAACGAAATGGCATCATAACAGCCTGCACCTTATCTTTGCCTAGTGCATCAACCGCAATAGCTAATGTTAGCGCTGAATCAATGCCACCAGAAAGACCCAATACTGCTCCTTGAAAACCATTTTTGGTAATATAATCACGTGTTGCAAGTACCAACGCATCATATATAGACGCTAAACAATGATTTTTATCTTCAGCAAGGGTAGTTTGGTTAGGTATACCTAATTCAAAACGAGTGACTTGTTCTACAAAAGATTTTAGTTGGCAAACAATATCACCATATTCATTGCAAACAAAAGACCCGCCATCAAAAACAAGTTCATCTTGACCACCAACTTGATTAACATAAATAATAGGTAATCGGGTTCGAATGGCATGGGCTTTGATTAAATCGTGTCGACGCTGCTGTTTTTCATAGTCATAAGGAGAAGCGTTAATAGTTATTACTAAATCTGCATTCTGAGCACTAATTTGATCGATAGGCTGATTTTGCCAAAGATCTTCACAGATTAATAAACCAATTCTTTTACCTTTAAAATCGACAATACAACTCTGATTATCTGCGGTAAAATAACGCTTCTCATCAAAAACATCATAATTAGGTAGCTGTTGTTTGTGATATCGCGTTAATAACTTTCCTGCATAAAAAAAGGATAATGCATTAAAGATATGTCCATCTTGCCAATGTGGATGACCGATAATTACAGCACAATCAGTGCTAGCCTGTTGAACTAAAGATAGCGCTTTTTCACACCTATCTTTAAAATCAGCACGATAAATTAAATCTTCTGGCGGATAACCGCAGATAGCAAGTTCCGAAAAAATAATAAGGTCATTAGATGAATGGCAATGTATTAACTCAACAATTTGTTCAGTATTACCCTCTATATCGCCAACTCGCCAATTCTTTTGTGCTAAAACAGTAGATAAAGACATATAAAATTCAAAATCACAAATAAAAATTGGCGTTAAGTTTAAATGATTCTAAGTTGCGCTGCCACTTTTTTATCGTTAACATGAAGTAATAAATTAGCTTTGACTGGATTGGAAATTATTATGCAAAAGATTTTAAATGTAGCACTCGCCAAACGTAGTTATCCTATAATTATTGGTGAAAATTTACTAAATGAATTCCACCATTTTAAACTTCAGGCAGGTCAGCGCGTGTTAATCGCTACCAATGAAACTATTGCTCCACTTTATTTACAACCATTAATTGACATGCTAGAAAAGAATGGTGTGAAAACGGATTCCATTATTGTTCCAGATGGAGAAAAATATAAAACCATGGAAACATGGAATACTATTTTAACTGCTTTGCTTGCTAATAATCATACACGTAACAGCATACTTATTGCTTTAGGTGGTGGCGTAATAGGTGATGTTGCAGGTTTTGCGGCATCGGCATACCAACGAGGAATTAAGTTTATTCAAGTGCCTACGACACTATTATCACAAGTTGATTCTTCAGTCGGTGGTAAAACAGCTATTAACCATCCATTAGGTAAAAATATGATTGGTGCCTTTTATCAACCTCAATCAGTTGTTATTGATTTAAATTGCTTAAAAACTCTACCTCAACGTGAATTTTCCGCAGGTCTGGCCGAAGTCATAAAATATGGGATTATTTTAGATGAAGATTTCTTTAATTGGTTAGAAATACATATTGAAGAATTACTCAATCTAGATGTCAAAGCACTCAGTTACTGTATTTATCGCTGTTGCCAACTTAAAGCCCAAATAGTTGCAGCTGATGAAACTGAACAAGATATGCGAGCTATATTAAATCTAGGTCATACTTATGGGCATGCAATTGAGGCTGAACTTGGATATGGCAATTGGTTACATGGTGAAGCTATCAGTGTTGGTATACTCATGGCAGCTCAAACTGCTAAATTATTAAATAAATTAACAGATAATGATATTGATCGTATAAAAAACTTATTAATTAAAGCTAAACTTCCTGTAATAAGACCTAAACAAATGTCCATAGAATCTTACCTTCCACATATGATGCGCGATAAAAAAGTCCTATCAGGACAATTACGCCTGGTAATACCAACTAAAATTGGACATGCTGAAATTATTGATGGAATTGAAAAAGAGATAGTATTTGAATCTATACAACGAGTTTAACTCTCTATTTTTAATAACATTAAATATTTCTATTATAAAATAAAAGGCGTGATACATTACGCCTTTCATTTTTTATAACAAAAATAACCTAATTTTACATTCTTGTTTTTTTAATCTGTTTATAAATAAGATTTAATATTAGCCCCAAAAATGCCACCGCAATTGCAATATAAAATGCTTTAGTATAATCGCCAGCATTATTGACTAGAATATCAGCAGTTAGTTTTGGCGCAAAAAATGCAGCTGTAGAATAACCAACAAAGATAATGCCATAGTTAACACCTTGGTTGATAGGACCATAATTTTCCATCACCATTGGTGGGAAAACACCCATTACGCCTCCAAAACATAAGCCAAGTGCGATTATCCCAATGGCAAATCCTGCTTGTGATGGAATAAATAAAAACGAAATAAAAGCAAATATAATTACCGAAAAGATAATATCTAATGTTTTATTTCTTCCTAATTTATCTGATACAGTGCCCCATACTACTCGCCCAGTACAATTACTTAATGAATATAAACTGACATAAAAAGCAGCAAGGGCAGATGTTAATCCAAACATATTTTGTCCAATACCCGAAGCATTTGAAGCAATCATCAATCCGGAAAAAGCGCCAGTACCTAACATAAAGAAAATTAGATAAAAATATGGCGTTTTTAACATCTCTTGCCAGTTTTTATTAATAATAGGTTTACTTTGTTGACTGTTTGCTTGAACCCAACCTTCAGGTTCATAATTGGCTGGTGCTACTTTGATAAAAAAACTAGCAACCATAACAATCATGATATAGGTACAACCTAAAATTTTAAATGCATACAGCACATCAAAACTTTCAATCAAATAGTTACCGATTGGTGCAGCAATAATTGCTGCACCTCCCATACCAGCAGTAATAATGCCTGATGCAAGTCCACGTTTATCTGGAAAGAATTTAATTGTATTACTTAAGCAACCTGAATAAGCTAATCCTTGTCCAAAACCACTTAATAAACCATAAGTAATATAAAGCATCAAAGGACTGGTCACATAACCACTCAGATAAAACCCAAGCCCAAACAACAAACCACCAATAACACTAGACCATTTAGCTAAACCTTTATCCGTTAAAAAACCACCTAATATCATAGGAATTGGTCCAACGGCTGAATTTATGCCAAATGCAATCATAACATCTGACATACTCCAATTTTTTGCAATACTTAACGGTCCTGCAAAAACACTAAAGGCATAAATAGCACCAGTACAAAGTAATATTGATGTTGATGCAACTAGAATAATCCATCTGTTAACATAATTTTTCGCTTTTACCATTATTAGACTCCATTCTTAGATTTATATCCTTTAATGCAGTCTTGCCAGCAATTCGACCGAAAGTAAAAATATCGGTTAATGAATTACCACCAAGCCTATTACCGGCATGAATACCGCCAGCAACTTCACCTGCGGCATATAAGCCTTTAATTTTTTGTCCTGATTTATCTAACACATGGGTTTGTGTATCAATCCTTAGTCCCCCCATAGTATGATGAACGGCTGGTTTTCTTGGTGTAGCATAAAATGGAGCAATTTGGACTTTTAAATCAAAAACATCTTTTCCAAATTCAGGATCGTTTCCAGCATCAACATAACTATTATAATTAGTTATAGTTTGTTTGAAGACGTTTGCATCCATACCCAGTTTTTGTGCTAACTCTTCTAAAGTATTAGCACAAAATAATGTGCCAGCCGCAATTTGTTTATCAATTTTTTCTTGAGAAGTGTTATAAGCAGTTTTCTTGATTGCTTCATCAGCAATTAAATAAAATAACCCACCATTATCAATTGCAGCTTGGGTAAGTTTGTCTCGACTACCATACTCATTAACAAAACGCCTACCTTGCTTATTAACCATAATGAAGTTTTGTGGAGGAACTTGTAATCCACTAAATAACGCTCCTGTTTCAGGATCAGAAACAGGCATCATTTGTGAAAAGCCCATACCAACAAGATCAGCTCCAACACTTTGACCTAAAACGATACCGTCGCCAGTAATAGCTGGCGAATTAGATGTTTTAATATCATCGTCGATTTCTGTCCAATAGGTATTATATTCTTTTAACATTTTGGTATTAGCACCAAAACCACCAGAAGCTAAAATAACTGCATCAGCATTCACAGTAACTTTTTTACCATTTAAACCACTGCCAATCACTCCTGAAACTTGTCCATTTTCAACAATAAGCTCTTTTACTGCTGTATCAGTAATGATTATACCACCATGCTCTTCAACATATTTTTGTAATGCTGAAACATAAGCATAACCTTCACTTTTTAGTGGTTTATGACCTCTACGCCATAATGCCCCAACAGGCATTGTCACATCATGTTTATCAAATTCAACACCAATATCTTCCAACCATTTAACGGAATCTAACGCTTCATCAGTTAAAATTTTAACTAAATCATATTGGCCATAAATTACATTGCCTAACTGGTCAGTTCTTTTACCGCCAAGATAGGTTTGGATACGATGCAACAACGCAGAATCAAATAAATAACCAGTCTTATCTTTATTTTCAGCCAGATAATCATTAATTTGCTGTCTTAATATTTTAAAATCATCAAGATATTCAGAATCAATAGTCGACTCATCCATTGTCGCAATTTCTTGTAAAGTATGACTCTCACCAGCAATAGCAGCAAACGTATTTTGCCATTTTGGATTAGCCGCATTCATTGGTCCTCCCGTACGGACAGTATTACCACCGACAGCAGGGAACTTTTCAACAACTATAACTTTTTTACCTTCTTGTAAAACACTTGCTGCAGCGGATAAACCAGCACCACCAGCACCCACGACAACCACATCAGTTTCATATTGCACATCGCTATTATCAATCGCACTTGGAGCTTTTGGTCGTTTACGTAAAACATCAGGATTAGCACCAGCCATCTTAATTGCTTTAGCCACACCATCAATCACACCATTACTGGTGATAGAGGCACCTGATAAAATATCCACATTAAGAGTTTGTCCTTCAAGGATTTGTGATGGAATACGTTTAAATACCACATCAGCAATGCCTTCTGATTCACCTTCAGTATCAATATCAATTGACTCAATACGATCATTCGACAGTACAACCACCATTGGTAAATCACCGTTATGACCTGGTGCTGTAACGCAATATCTTCCCGGTTCAAAAGAGATTTCCTCTGGAACATTAAGTAAGCTAACAACTTGGGTAAAGCGAATAAAACGGAAAAAACAACTATCTAAAAAATCAATAGTACGTTCTGATTTGAGATCACCTTTTTCATCAAATGCTTCATGTGCTCGTCCAAGCAAGAATTCATAGCCTGGCATAACAGTGGCATTTACACCTGGCGCATCAAGTATTTGTCTTAGATGTAATTGTGCTCTTGATGAACCTTGTACATCATAAGAAGCACCTACAATCATCACTGGTTTGCCATCAAATGGATGTAAATTAAATGATAGCCATTCAATAATGCTTTTTAGTGCCGATGGAATAGAATGATTATGTTCTGGAGTAGCAATAATTACACCATCTGCTTGTATAATTTTATTATTAAAATTCTGAATAACCGGATTATTAGATTGATCATCTGTTTCATTAAACATTGGCACATCAATCAATTCTAATATTTCAATTTCAGCTTTATTAGCAAAATGTTTTTGCATAAATTGTAATAAGATACGGTTATAAGATTCCTGAGCATTTGTTCCAACAATTCCAATTAATTTCATTATAGTGCTCCTTCTTCAGCTGCTTGTTTCCAACTAAATTTCTTATTTTGTTCCGTATTAAATTTTGCTTTCTTGAGTAATTCATTAGTAAGAGTAACAAACAAAATGAACTCATCGAAACATTCATCTAATTCTTTAACTTTATCGTGGTAGATAAGATCACCATTTTCATCAAAAGCTTGGAGAGAATGCCCTAAAAGAAATTCTGAACTTGGCATAATTCGTGCTTTTAACTCTGGTGCATCTAAAATTTGCCGTAAATGCGCCTGTGCTCTTGAAGAACCTAACGAGCCATGAGAAGCCCCCACAATCATTACACATTTATTAATGAGTGGACGAGTTGTGTAAGACAACCACTCAATAGCACTTTTTAAAGCTGCAGTAATTGAATGATCATATTCTGGTGTGGCAATAATTACCCCATCAGCATTTTCAATTTTATCTGATAACTCTTTTACTGTTGAAGGTGGCGTTTTATCTTTAGGTTCATTAAATGCGGGCAACGACTTTATTTCACAGACTTCAATTTCTGCTTTGTCTGCAAAATGCGCTTTCATAAAATGGAGTAATTTTCTATTAGTTGAACGATCCGAATTTGTGCCAACTATGCCAATAAATTTCACTTTAAAACCTCACTTAGTACCTTTCAGTACAAATTTTATTAATATCTAACTTTTTCAAAATAAATTCTTTAGAAATCCCGCAAAACAGTTGTATATTTAATTATTAGATTTAGTATGTTTATTTTTGGGTAATATGCTTATAAAAGTTAGTTTAGAACAGAAAAATCCATTTGTGAAATAGCTGATTAATTATAGGGTTATAAGCAATTTGTTATAACATAGTAAAACAGGAAATGAGATATAAAATGACTAAAATAAATTCATTAAATATGCTGCAATACATTGATGTTTTACTTAAACATGGCAATTTTACCAAAGCTGCAAAAAATCTTTATATTTCTCAATCATATTTAACGCAAACAATAAAAAAAGTAGAAAACCAAATTGGTATTGAAATCATTAATCGTCAAACGATTCCTTTACAATTAACAGAAGCAGGTAAAATTTATTATCAATATCTAGTTTCACTGGTGGACAAACAAGAACAATTTAAACGAAAAATCAAAAAGTACACGGATACAAATTACACCGTAATTCAAATAGGTGTATTACCTAGTTTAGGTACATATTTACTGCCACTATTTTTGCCTGCATTTATGCAAAAATATCCAAATATAAAAATTGAATTACATGAATATACGCCAACAAGTCTTGAAGAAAAAACAGAAAATAATATGTTGGATTTTTTTATTGGACAAAATCCCGAAACAATATCACAAAACTTAATTAGTCATGCTTGTGGCAAACATTGCTATTATGCGCTAATCCCGCAAAGCTCAAAACTTTATCAAGAAAATCCTAAAATGCTTGGATGTAATGATGATTTTATAAAAAAGTTACTACAAGAAAAACTTATTTTAACAGCGCATGGCTCTGCAATTCGTCATCAGATTGAATATCTAATTCAAAAATATAAAATTGAACCCCAAATAATTCTTGAAAGTAGTAATATTTTCACTCTTGTTGAGTTAGCCAAAAAAGGAATTGGTATCACTTTCATTCCAGAAAGTGTCAATATTTGTAATAAAAAAAATGATCAAGCTTATAATTTATTACCACTGCCATTAGAACTGATTTCGGTTAATTACTTTATTGCGTACTCTGCAAATAAAACTTTAAATTCAGCGGAAAAGGGACTTGTTGATATTTTTATATCATCCCTTAATCGTGAAGCGATGTCATTTAACTAATACAATTTAATTTATAAAATAATTTATTAAATAGGTAAACCATCTGAGCAAGCAAACTTATGATTAACTGTAACAATCATTCCTTCAATGTTAGGTATTTTATTTATAGCTGATATAGCATACTGAGCACTTGCACCATAAAGCTGAGTAGTCCAAATTTCACCGTCTAGCGATTTTTTTGACACAATACTAATACTGGTTAGATCTGTTTCTACAGGGTAACCGGTTTGGCTATTAAAAATATGATGATAGGTTTTGCCATTATAATTAAATGTTCGTTCATAGATACCTGATGTTACCACTGACTGATTTTTAATTTTTAGCGCAGTGATAACATTTCCTCTCGGTTGAAAAGGATTCTGAATACCAACCCGCCAATATCCATCATCATGAAAAGGACAATCACCAAAAGTTAGAACATTTCCGCCTAAATTAATAAATGCTGCTTTGGCATTTTGTTGTTTAAAAAACTCAATGATTTTATCAGCAAAAAAACCTTTAGCTAATGCACCTAAATCAATAGCCATTCCCGGTTGAGTGAGAAAAACTGAATGATTAGATTCATCTAAAACAATGTTTTTAGGATTAATAAGCTTTAATTTTTGTTGTATTTCTATATCAGAAGGATATCTAGCATCATAAAAACCAACTCGCCAAGTTTGAATTAAAGGCCCTATTGCAATATTTAAAAAACTATTATCAATAGTACTTTGGATTTTACCAATCCTAATTAATGCAAAAAGGTCTGCTGACACTGGCACAAATTTAACACCAGCATTATGATTTATCTTCATTAATTCTGATTTAGGATTGTTGGCACTAAAACGGCGCTCATAATCCATCAATCGGTTTTCAGCTTCATTTAATAACACTTCTGCATTATCGTCCAACAACCATATTTCAATTATAGTTCCCATTATATGAATATATCGTCTTTGTTGATGCATTGCTTATTGTTCCTAAATTAACAATTTTACACATTACAACTATTTGTTAACAAAAACCAGTCGCTACTAATGTCCATTATCCATGATAAATTAAGAAGCAGATCATTTGTAAACTTTTTATTACATCACTGACGGATAACTTATAAATTTACTAATTTATAAAAAACGCCATTATATAGCGTATAAAACATTATAAAAACATCATAATAATATAAAAATTAAAAATTCTATTTACTATTATGTAATTCTGTGTTTACATAGTGGGCGTTTATGTAATTAATATTTTACATATAAAATGTTTAAAAGATTTTCATAAGGAAAGCAAAATGTTAAAAGATACTTTGAATAATGTTCGAATTAGAGATGAGCATATGTTAATCACCCCTGATGAAATAAAACAACTTTATCCACTTTCTCCAGAATTAGAAAACCAAATTGCCTTATCACGCAAAACTGTAGTTGATATTCTAGAAAGAAAAGATCCGCGATTACTTATTGTCTGTGGCCCATGTTCTATCCATGATCCTCAAGCAGCCATTGAATATGCACATAAATTAAAAAAATTATCTGACGAAGTCAGTAATGATTTATTTATTGTTATGCGTGTTTACTTTGAAAAACCTAGAACAACTGTTGGTTGGAAAGGTATGATAAACGATCCACATATGGATAGTTCATTTGATATTGAGCATGGACTGAAAAAAGCCCGTAAATTATTACTTGATATCACTAAAATTGGTTTACCTATCGCTACCGAAGCATTGGATCCAAACACACCACAATACATTGCCGATTTAATTAGCTGGTCTGCCATAGGTGCAAGAACCACAGAATCACAAACCCATCGTGAAATGGCATCAGGTTTATCCATGCCAGTCGGTTTTAAAAATGGTACCGATGGTAATTTAGATGTCGCAATTAATGCCATGAAGTCAGCTTCTATGCCTCACCGCTTTGTAGGTATCAACCAGCAAGGTCAAGTGACGGTTTTACAAACTGTCGGTAATTCGCATGGACATGTGATCTTACGTGGGGGTAAAGCTCCAAATTATGATGCTGAAAATGTCGCACTATGTGAAATACAGATGAAAAAAGCAGGGTTGTTACCAAATTTAATGATCGACTGTAGTCATGCCAATTCTAATAAGGATTACCGTAACCAACCAATTGTTGCCGATTCAATTATTGAGCAAATCAAACATGGCAATAACTCAATTATTGGAGTGATGATTGAAAGTAATTTGGTTGAAGGTAATCAATCTTCTGAGCAACCAAAAGAAAACTTTAAATATGGAGTATCCGTGACCGATGCTTGTATCAACTGGAATGAAACGGAAACATTACTTCGAAAAATGGCAAGTACGTTATCACAACCACTTGTAGCAAGACAAACACAAGATGCTAGCGTTTAATGTAACCATTTTCACTTAACAAAAAAAACGCCGACAAATGTCGGTGTTTTTTTATATTACATTTACCCTAATTGTTTACGTGCATTACGAAATATTCGCATCCATGGACTATCTTCACCCCAATTATCAGGATGCCATGAATTAGTTACAGTTCTAAATACTCGTTCTGGGTGAGGCATCATAATAGTTGCACGACCATCACTTGAAGTTACGGCCGTAATACCATTTGGTGAGCCATTGGGATTAGCAGGATACTGCTGCGTTACATCGCCGAAATGGTTAATGTAACGAACAGTAATTAATCCTGATGCTTCTAAATTAGATAAGTGAACATCATCACGAACTTCAACTCGCCCTTCTCCATGTGATACCGCAATTGGCATATGTGAACCCTCCATATCAGTAAACAGTAATGAAGGGCTAGATTGAATTTGAACTAAACTAAAACGTCCTTCAAATCGTTCTGATAAATTACGCACAAAGCGAGGCCACAAATCAGCACCAGGAATTAGCTCTTTCAAATTCGACATCATCTGACAACCATTACAGACACCGAGTGATAAAGTATCATTGCGATGAAAGAATTGTTCAAATTCATGTCTAACTTTTTCATTAAATAAAATTGATTTAGCCCAGCCTTCTCCTGCTCCTAAAACATCACCATATGAGAAACCACCACAAGCAACAAGAGTATTAAATTGATCCAATGTCACCTGACCTGATAATAAATCAGTCATATGGACATCAATTGATTCAAAACCAGCTCGATCAAATGCAGCCGCCATTTCAACATGAGAGTTAACACCTTGTTCACGTAAAATTGCAACTTTCGGTTTCACTCCTTTTGCAATATAAGGCGCGGCAATGTCGCGCGTTGGATCAAACGTAAGTCGTACATTCAAGCCCGGATCGTCCTCATTTTGTTTAGCCTGATGTTCTTCATCGGCACACACTGGATTGTCGCGTAAACGCTGCATTTGCCATGTGGTTTCTGCCCACCACGTTCTTAACGTTAAACGAGATTCACTATAAACTACAGCAGCATTATTACGTATAATGAATTGCTGCCCTGCTTCAGCTTTACCTAACGTATGAATCGCATGAGAAAGTCCAAAGCGTTTAAAGCATGCTATTACCTTATCTAAATCCCTACTATGAATTTGAATAACGGCACCCAGTTCCTCATTAAATAGTGAAGCAATCACATCACTACCTAGCGTATGAATATCAACATCAATACCACAATGCCCGGCAAATGCCATTTCCGCTAAGGTAACCAATAAACCACCATCCGAACGATCGTGATAAGCAATCAACATATTTTCAGCGATTAATGTTTGGATAGCTTGATAAAAAGCTGCTAATTCATTAGCATCATGGACATCAGCTGTTCTTTGCCCTAAATGACGATAAACTTGAGCTAATGCAGTTGCTCCTAATGCTTGATGACCTTTGGATAAATCAATAAGCAATAATAAATTATCTTCATCTGTACATAATTGTGGTGTGACAGTTTTACGAACATCCTCAACTCGAGCAAATGCAGAAATCACTAAAGATAACGGTGAAATAACTGTTTTTTGTTCCCCATCTTGTTGCCATGTTGTTTTCATTGACATTGAATCCTTACCAACAGGAATTGCTAACCCTAAAGCAGGACATAGCTCTTCACCAATAGCTTTAACTGCTTGATACAAACCGGCATCTTCACCTGGATGACCCGCAGCAGCCATCCAGTTAGCCGAAAGCTTAATCCGTTTAATATCGCCAATGTTAGTCGCCGCGATATTGGTAATTGCTTCACCAACAGCCAATCTTGCTGATGCAGCAAAATTAAGCAGAGCAACTGGAGCACGTTCACCAATAGACATGGCTTCACCATAATAACTGTCTAAACTAGCTGTAGTCACCGCACAATCAGCTACAGGCACTTGCCAAGGTCCAACCATTTGATCGCGTGCGACCATTCCTGTTACTGATCGGTCACCAATGGTAATTAAAAAAGTCTTTTCAGCAATAGTTGGCAAATGTAAAACACGTTTAACCGCATCATATAAATTAATGTCATCTGTTGAAAAGTTATCACCATGAGCTTGTTGAGATTTAACTTCTCGTAGCATTTTTGGGGGTTTACCTAATAAAACATCTAACGGTAAATCTATCGGATTATTATTAAAATGTTCATCATGTAAAACTACTGATTTATTAACTGTTGCTTCACCGATTACTGCATAAGGAGCACGCTCACGTTGGCAAAGTTCATCAAACAATTCAAGGCTTTCTGGATGTATTGCCAATACATAGCGCTCTTGTGATTCATTACACCAAATTTCTAACGGTGACATGCCTAGCTCATCACTTAATATTTTACGCAGTTCAAACTGACCACCACAGCCACCATCACTAACTAGTTCCGGCATAGCATTAGATAGGCCACCAGCACCAACATCATGGATAAACAAAATAGGGTTTTCATCACCAAGTTGCCAGCAACGATCGATTACTTCTTGGCAACGACGTTCCATTTCAGCGTTATCACGTTGAACTGATGCAAAATCAAGATCAGCATGAGATTGCCCTGATGCCATTGAAGAGGCCGCCCCTCCTCCTAAACCGATATTCATGGCTGGTCCACCAAGAACAATTAATTTTGAGCCGATAGGGAATTCCCCTTTTTGGATATGTTCACGACGAATATTTCCCAAACCACCAGCTAGCATAATAGGTTTATGATAACCTCTAACTTCTTCACCATTAAAGCTATTTACTTTTTCCTCATAGGTACGAAAATAGCCTAACAACGCGGGACGTCCAAACTCATTATTAAATGCGGCACTACCTAAAGGGCCATCCATCATAATGTCAAAAGCACTTACAATTCTGTCGGGTTTACCAAAATCTTGTTCCCATGGTTGTTCAAAATTCGGAATTCGTAAATTTGAAACGGAAAAACCAACTAATCCAGCTTTTGGTTTAGCGCCTTTTCCTGTTGCACCTTCGTCACGAATCTCCCCACCGCTACCCGTTGCTGCGCCCGGCCAAGGGGATATTGCTGTTGGGTGATTATGAGTTTCAACCTTCATTAAAATATCAGCATACTCCTGATGATAACTGTAAATTCGATTACCATAATCTGCAAAAAATCTGCCTACTTTAGAACCATCCATAACCGCAGCATTATCTTTATAAGCAGATGACACATAATCAGGTGTATTTTCAAAAGTGTTTTTGATCATTTTAAACAAAGATTTAGGTTGCTTAACACCATCAATAATCCAATCTGCATTAAAAATTTTATGCCGACAATGCTCTGAGTTTGCTTGAGCAAACATATACAGCTCAACATCTGTCGGATTACGATTTAATTTTTGAAAATTTTCAACTAAATACTCAATTTCATCAGATGCTAACGCTAAACCTAACTTAAGATTAGCCCCCTCCAGTGCTTGACGCCCTTGACCTAATAAATCCACAACAGTTACTGGCGCTGGTTCATCGACTTTAAATAATTGTTCAGCTTGATCAAAACTGGTTAATACGGTTTCCATCATACGATCATGAATCAACTCGGCAAATTTATCTTGCTGAGGCTGCGTCAAAGGCGAACGTGTTACAACATAATAAGCAATACCTCGCTCAATACGATGAATTTGAGTTAATCCACAATTGTGAGCAATATCCGTTGCTTTTGATGACCATGGGGAAATCGTACCGGCACGTGGGGTGACTAAAAAAAGTTGTTTGTTGGTATTACAATCTTTATCTATGTGAACAGATTTGGGACCATATTGTAATAACTTATCAAGTGTTAATTGTTGCTCAACTGTGAACTCACTAATTGAATCAATAAAATGGACAAATTGTGCTTCAAGGTTAATAACAGGAATGGATTTTTCATGACAAACAGATAGGATTTTACTAATACGAAATGCGGATAAAGCAGAAGAACCAGCTAAAATTTTCATACTAATTACTCTTTTTGAAACCAAAACAGGTAAAAAATAGAACAATAGTATAAAAGAAACTGTACATTATGGCTATCTTAAAAACAGTTTATATTGAGTTGATAAAAAAATATTAAATTACATAAATTTTTGATAAACACTGAATATAAAATAATAGAGAAATTCACAACATCATGTTTTAATTATTTTTATAAATAAACATTAACCCTTTATTCTACTTTATACATATTATTTAATTATACAGAACTAAACCCAAAGTAGTTGCAGTGTTAATCAACAAGATTCTATTTATATGTTAAATAAATTTCTACTAGACAAAGTTAGCCCTACCTAATTTACGACAAAGAAGTACACCTGTTTTGCTATTAGAAAATCTAACCTAAGTTACTCAATAAAAAAACATCGATTAATGAGAAAAAATACTTGATTTAAATGAAAATTTTTAGGCAATCGAGAAAAAGAGGCTACTTTTGAAAAAGTGAAAATCGTAATCAAACATTGCAGATAATATTACTTGACCAGCTAAATAGATAGCACCATGATAGAAACTGATATCTAAAGCACTACAAATTTAAAAAAATGATATCAAAATTAACTAAATATAAGTAAATTAATGCAAAAATATTAATTTACTATAAAATAAAATACATATTACTGATAAAAACTATAAACAGTAATTATTATTTTTATGAATCATAAGGAAAATTTAAAGTGGAATTTATTTTTTTATTCCTCATTATTATCGCTCTATTTATTGGAGTATTTGTTAATATTTCTAATTTAAAAGAACAAATTTGGGTATTACAAAATCAACTGACGGAATTACAAAAACATCTTTTATCTTTTACGCAGCAACATTATGTATCAAATAAAGCTAATGTTGAAGAAGAAGAAAGTTATACAGATCAAACATCTTCTACCCCTACAGTTAATAACAATCTTGATTCCCAAAACAAAAACAATTCTATTGAAATTAAACAAAGTGCCGAAATAACTCAATCAATGATTAATACTCATTGTGATGAAACAGAAAACTTTTCGGAATCATTAATACCAGAAATAGAAGTAAAACAGCCTTTAAGTCACTACCATCAAGAATCAACATTCTCAACTTTGGCATTTAATGAAAAAAATGATCAAGCTTTAGATGACTTAGTTAATCAAACTAATTTAGAACCAATAGCTGAAAAAGTAGTGGGTGTTGAACATAATGAACAATATTCTGAAAAACAAAAAGTTACAGAGCAAGCATCATCAATACCTATAACCAACTCAGATAGTCAACCTGAAATTAAAGAGGTGTCACAAGATACATTTAATTCAAACCATAAACAATCAGACGACAATGAAATCAATATCGGTTATGTTTTTTTCAATTGGTTAATTAAAGGTAATATCATTGCGAAAGTTGCAATTGTGATCCTGTTTTTAGGATTATCTTATCTATTTAAATATAGTATTGAGCATAACTACATGTCACCTGAAATCAGAATTTTAGGTGCCGTAATATTAGGTATTGGATTATTAGCTGCTGGATGGAAATTACGCTTAAAACGCCAAATTTATGCCCTTATTCTACAGGGAGGGGGGATTGCTGTTTTATATCTTACTATTTTTGCGGCTTTCAAGTTATATGAATTAGTTCCAGCTTTATTTACATTTGCTATTTTAGTTGTTATATGTTCTACCAGTATTTTATTTGCAATATTACAAAGAGCGATGAGCTTGGCAATTATTGCTTGTGTTGGGGGATATGTAACACCAATTTTATTATCTAACGGTTCTGGTAACCATATTGCATTATTTAGTTATTATTTAATGATTTCAGCAGCAATATTGGTAATCAGTATCACACAATCTTGGAGAAGTCTTAATTTATTAGGATTTTTATTTACTTTTGTCATCTCGTTAGTTTGGGGAATAAATAATTTTACCTCAGAATTTTATATTGAATGTCAAATATTTATATTTGCTAATTTAGTTATCTACGGGATTTTAGCTGTATTATTATCAGTCCGAAGCATACGTAGAGAAGAGTATCAAAATATAATTGATTTGCTGTTACTGTTTGGTGCACCATTATGTGGGTTTGGATTACAATATGCTATCACTCAACGGTGGGAATTTGGTCCTGCATTTTCATCATTAGGATTTGGATTATTCTATCTCGCTGGTGCCTATATTATTTTACATAAATGGAAATCACTAGCTAAAACAATATCATTATTTTGGCTAGCTATTGGGGTTTCATTTATTACATTATCTATTCCGCTGGCACTTAGCGCCAATTGGACCGCTTTATTATGGATGTTTGAAGGAACAGCCATTACTTGGATTACGCTATCTCAAAAATATTACCGAACAGCTTTATTTGGTGTATTAATCACGTTACTAGGTATCATTTCGGTATTGATATCTTTAGCATATAATCAAATAACCCCAATATTATTCACTTTACTTTCAGGAATAAGCAGTATTATTTTATTTATTAATGCTTGTTTGTGGCATTACTATGGACAAAAAACTGAAATAACTAGAGTGATAAAATTATCTTATTTATCTATTTCTATTATTAGTTGGATATTATGGATTTTATTGAGTGTTCCACTATTTTTAGATCAAACCCCTTTTGAAATTTCATTAATTTTATTATGTGAAACTGCTTCAGTTTGGTTATGGTATTTCATAGGTAGAAAAATTAATTGGAGTATTATATGTAATGGGATGTTATTACTCTGGATTGCACTGATTATAAGCTTATATAAAAGTGAGAGCGCCTCATGTTATTATTTATCAGACTATTGGATTTGCAGTTTAGCTTGGATCATAACGTTCATAAGCTGTTATGTTTATTTATATAAAATAAATTCAGCAAAAATTAATAATAATCTAATAAATGATAACCATCTAATTTTACTACATATTAGCCTGTTTTGGATGCTATTATACTGGTTACTTCAAGAATTAATTCATATATTCGATGCCTTACCATGGGGATATGAAGTCATAAAATGGAGTTTAATGGCAACCATCGCATGTAGTATTATTTTACTGTTTTATTTTCTTATTAAACGCCAATATATTACTTCATTCTTATTAATAAAAAGTTATTGGGCTGTGGGCTTACTTCCCCTAATTGGATACATTGCATACTATTTGGTTGCGGGTCTAAGCATGAGTGGTCAAATTATCTATTGGAGTTATATTCCAATTATTAATCCACTTGAAGAAAGTGCTATTTTTAGCTTACTCATGTTTAGCGTTTGGATAAAATTAATGACAAATTATGTGCAATTTGACAATAAAACAACTAACTTTGTTAGCTGGAACATTCCATTACCTAATTGGATTTTAATATCGTTAGCAACCTTAACATTTCTTTGGGGTAATAGTGTCGTATTGCGCTGTTTGAGTCAAATATTTGATATCACTTGGAACACACATACTTTGTGGCACAATAATATTGTACAAATGACCGCATCGCTCCTCTGGATGCTAAGCGCTGTAATTTTAATCGCCATTGGACACCGTTATTCTTTTCGTAAAATATGGTATAGCGGACAGTTAATTCAAATCACCGTAATTATTAAACTAATATTTGTTGATATACAAGAAACTGATGGTTTATTACGTGCATTTGCATTTATTGGTATAGCATTATTAATGTTATTAATCGGTTATTTAGCACCTATACCGCCAAAACAAAGTGATGAAGATATAACCATAAAAAATTAAAAAATGATATAAAAAGATTATAAAAACAATTTAACTTAATGACTTTAAGTGATTATTTTGAAAAATTCAGGAAAAATAAAATTGATTTGTTCGTAGTTAAAAGAAAATTAAATTCCTGAATAATTATTTATATTAATGGATAGAAAATTATGAAAAAAATCTTATTCAGCTCCCTTTTGCTAATAAGTGGTTTGTGTCAAGCAACTGATCAAACTAATCAATATGCTTATGGCGCTATAATAGAAATTAGTGATAATACTAGCATGTATAATCGAATAGACTTGACCAGTGAAGTTTATACTCAAACATTATCAAACACATTAGATGATATACGCGTTTTCAATCATAAAGGTCAACTAGTGCCTTTTGCCTTAGTGAATGTTTATCAACAATATGATGAAAATGACACCTTTCCTGTCACTGTATACTCATTAGATAATACTCAACAATCTTATAAAAAAGAGGAACAACAAAATAAGCCTCCAATAGATCAATACAGTATTAATATCAATAATAAAAATGTGCAAATTTACCTTGATAACACGAGTAAACAGGAGGAATATAGTGCAACCTACTTGTTACAAATCCCTAATGAAATTAAATTAGAACAACCATTCAGTCGTTTATCTATTGATTTTGATACATCCAAAAATCTAAATTGGCAAGCAACAGCTAACCTACTTTATAGTAATGATTTAAAAAAATGGCAAACTGCAATTAATGACATTCCTATAATGTCCTTGATAGATAACAACAATAATCAATCATTAAAAGTTAATACTATCGATTTACCGTCCGGTATTAATTTCAAATCTAACTATTGGATTTTACGATTAAAATCCGATAAGAAAATAGTTCCTAGTATTAAAGGAGTTGAATTTACGTCAAGAAAACAAATGCCAACAAAGGCTCTTTATCCTATTAATTTCGATTTAATTTCTGCAAATGAGCAAGAGGCTATTTATCAATTACCAACATCACTACCAATAAAAGAACTCTCAATTAAACTAAAAAATGAGCGAACTGTCTTACCTGCAAGTATCTATTATAAAATTAGTGATAATGATAAAACGTGGCATAAACTTGATGATTATATTTTTCGGCGTATAAATGATGATAAAGGTCAATCAATTAAAATTGATAATTCAGTACTAAATATTAAACAGCTAAAAATCAAAGCAATTAATGCTTCTTTAAATGATGCTCCTCTCGTGACTGCTTATCGCTATCGAATGAGTGTTATTTTCAACAGTGCCAATAATGGACCTTTCATTCTTGCTTGGGGGTCAGCCAATGCTCAACCCGCTTCATTAAGCGAAAAAGCTCTACTTAATGACTCAATATCCCCTCAAAATGTGCCTGAAGCTTATTTAGGTGATAATGTCAAGTTAGGCAACAAAAAAGTATTATCTAAAACAGAAAATGTTTCAACTAAATCACCTATATTATTAAAATTGTTAATTTGGGGTGTTTTAATTGCAGGTTCAATATTTTTAATGTTTTTAGCTTTGAAATTATTAAAAGAAATGAAAAAGGTAGAATAATAAAAAAGATTATATTATTAGATTTGATAAAACCATATTAACATTTTGATATTGTAAAAATATCAATACTATTGACTTATAAAATAACTTAGGGAAAATAAGATAAATGATTCTTGCAATTGATGTTTATTATATAAATAACCAAGCAAAATCTGTAGGTATTTTATTTAATCATTGGACTGATAATAAATCAGATATTGAAAAAATCATTATTGACTATCAAAATAATGTTGCCCCCTATCAATCAGGTCAATTTTATCAACGAGAACTACCTTGCATAATGTCACTTTTAAATAAAATTGATTTAAGTAAAATTACCACTATTGTTATTGATGGATATGTACACTTGAATAACGGTAAGATAGGGTTGGGAGGCTATTTATATAATACATTAGATAAGAAAATACCCGTTATTGGAGTAGCTAAAAAACCCTTTTATGAAAATAATGAATATTTAATTGAAGTAGCTCGAGGGCAAAGTAAGCATCCTTTATATGTCACCGCGTTAGGTATATCATTAGAAGAGGCTGCGGAAAATATAAAATTAATGGCAGGTAAATATAGGATGCCCGATTTGCTTAACTATTTAGATCAACAAACAAAGTTATTTAAATTTGAAGATTAAAGATAAAATTATTGATAATTCGCCGATCTAAATCGGCGAATATCATACATATTATAGCTTAAGCATCGTTCCAGCTATCTCT